>NZ_SGXD01000001.1:300000-600000 GCF_004216915.1 Motilibacter rhizosphaerae | reverse complement strand
CGCTCGTGCTCGGCGTCGACGTGCTGACCGGCGGCCACCTGCAGGAGGGGACGCTCATGGGCTACTTCCCCACCGTCGCCGGGCGGTTCTACGGCTTCGGCAACCAGGCCTTCTCGCTGTTCGCGACCGGCGGGCTGCTCGCCGCCACCGGACTCGCCGCCGCGCTGCGGACACCGCGGGCCCGGGCGCTCACCGTCGCCCTCGTCGGGCTCGTCGTGCTCGTCCTCGACGGCGCCCCGCCGCTCGGCGCCGACGTCGGCGGCGTGCTCGCCGTCATCCCCGGCTTCGCCGTGCTCGTCCTGCTCGTCGCCGGGCTGCGGCTGTCGTGGGTGCGGCTCGTCGCGGCGTGCGGGGCGGCGGTCGTCGCGCTCGCCGCGCTCGCGGCCCTCGACGCGTCACGGCCGGCGGACTCGCGGACGCACCTCGGGCGGTTCGCGGTCGAGCTCGTCCACGGCGAGGGCGGACGGACGCTGCGGCGCAAGGCCGGCGCCAACCTCTCGCTGCTGCTGAGCACCCCGCTGACGCTGCTGCTGCCCGCGGCGCTGCTCTTCGTCGTGCTCGTGCTGCGCCGCCCGGCCCGCTGGCACGCGCCGGCGCTCGAGCGGGCCTACGACCGCGAGCCGCTGCTCCGCGCGGTGCTGCTCGCCCTGCTCGTGCTGCAGGTCGTCGCCTTCGCGGTCAACGACTCCGGCGTCGCGATCCCCGCCGTCGCGCTCACCATGGTCATCCCGCTGCTGGTCGCCGCGAGCGCCAGCGCGCTGCAGCTGGACGCAGCAGCAGGACCAGCACCAGCGCCCACGCCACCCACGGCGCCACGTCCCGGCGCAGCCCCAGCGTGAGGTCCTCGACGCGCGGCGAGAGCCCCTCGACCCGGCCCGGGACGTAGGCCAGCGCCAGCACCGTCGCGTGCACGAGCAGCAGCGCGGCCGTCCAGCGCAGCCGCGCGACCGGCACGCGGGAGGCGAGGACGGCGAGCGGCGCCCAGGCGATCGCGTCGTACCACGGCAGGACGTACGGCGCCGCCAGCACGTACGCCGTCCCCAGCACCAGCCACGCCCACGCCGCCTCCGCCACCGGACTACTCCCCTCGTGATCATGCACATCCTGGGGGAGCAGGCGGCGCAGCACGGGCAGCAGCGCGAGCGCGAGGACCACCGCACCGACGCGCGCCACCCACCGCGAGGTGCCGAAGCCGAGCGGGCCGTCGAGCGCGTGCGCGACCGGGCCCCAGGGTGAGGCGAGCGAGACCAGGGTCGAGGCGTCACCGGTGCGCGCCGTCGCGTCCGGCACCAGCGCGTACGCCGTGGCGGCGACGACCACGCACCCGACCGCCGCCGCCACCGCGTCGCGCGGGCGGGGCCGCAGCGCCCAGAGCAGGGCGAGGAGGACCACGGCGTACGGCAGCTTCACGCAGCCGGCCACGCCCGCCAGAGCGCCGGCGGCGAGCGGCGCCCAGCGCTGCGGGCGACCGAGCAGCAGCACCGCCCCGACCGCGGGGAGCACGGCGAGCGCGTCGACGTGCGCGCCGGCGACGAGGGTCCACCAGACGAGCGGGTTCGCCAGCCACAGCACGACGCCACCCGGGCCGCCGCGCGCGACCAGCAGCCCGACCGCGGCGACCGCCAGCGCGGTGCTGAGGGCCAGGACGAGCACGATGTGGCGGACGACGTCGTCGCCGAGGGCCGCGGCGAGGGCGTGGTCGGCGGTCGCGACCGGCCCGTACACCGAGACGGTGGAGCGCCACGGCGGGCGCACGGCGGAGGCGACGGGATCGGTCCCGCCGCGCCACGCGTCCGGCGCCACCTGGTACGGGTCACCGCCCGACGCCGCGATCCGGCCGTAAGCCGCATAGGACAGGTGGTCGGCGGAGCCCAGCGGCGGGACGAGGACGAGCAGCGCGACGACGCCGAGGCCGCCGGCGAGCACCTGGCGCGTCGCCGGGCGCCACCCCTCGGCCAGCGCAGCCACGAGGAGCCCGAGACCGCCGGCGCCGAGCAGCAGGGCCAGCGCGAGCAGCACGGTCACGAGTCCCGAGGACGGCCCGACCGCGAGCGACCAGGGCGGCAGCAGTCCGCGCGGGCCGAGCGGGGGCGTCGCGGCGGAGGTCCCGAGCGCCGCGGTGGCCGCGACGAGCAGGCCCGAGCTGGCGCAGAGGGCGGACCCGAGCGCGGGCCGCCTCACCGCCGGTGCGGCGGCGGCAGCGCTCCGCGGGCGGCGAGCGCGCGGGCGACGTCGCGCCACTGCCGGCCGCGGTGCAGCTGGGAGCGCCAGTCGCTCCCGGTCGCGCGGTGCCGCACGTCGATGCCGACCTCGACGACGCGCAGCCCGGCGCGCAGCAGGTCGATGGTCATGCCCGCCTCGACCCCGAAGCCGGGCGCGAGCGGCAGCGCCGCGTCGAAGGCCGCGCGGGTCAGCGCGCGCTGCCCGGACAGCGGCTGCTCCGGCACCCAGCCCGTCGCCCGCTCGATGCCGTCGCGCGCGAGGCGGACGACCAGCCCGTGACCTCCCGCGGGGGAGCCGTCGGCGAGCAGCTGGCGGGGGAGGAGGCCGACGGCGCAGTCGGCCCGGCCCGTACGGACCGGCTCGAGCAGCGGCGCGGCGCCGGCCGCGGAGTCGCCGAGGTCGGCGTCGAGGAGGAGCAGGGCGTGGGCGGTCCCGTCGCGGGCGTCGAGGGCCGCGACGAGGGCCGCCCCCGACTCGAGCGCGGCGGCCTTGCCGCGGCGGCGCGGGTGACGGAACGTGATGGCCCCGGCATCCCGGGCAGCGGCGGCGGTGGCGTCCGTCGACCCGTCGTCCACCACGACGACGAGATCCACACCGGGGAGGGCGGCGGCGGCCTGGACTGTTTGCGCAACCGTGGCGGCCTCGTCGAGGGCCGGGACGACGGCAGCGAAGGAGGGGCTCACAGGGCGAGACTATCGCTCAGCCACAGGGCGTTTGGGGACCCGGGCGCTGCAGACGGGGGATGCAGCAGCGCCCGGGCCGAGGTGAACACTACAGCGCACGAGGAAAGCGCGGACACGAGTCAGCGCGAGAAGTTGCGTCGGGTACGTGTGACGTGCATCACAAGATCGTCACGGTGCTCGTTGTCAGAGCAAGGAGTAGGCCGACGTCACGCATCGTGACGAAGAGCCCGGCTCTCGAGCGTGATCCGCCGGGCGTCGAGGTCCACCACGGCCCACACCGTCGTCTCGCCGGGGGCGTCGCGCACCCCCCACAGCCGCGCGAGCCGGTCGACCACGCGCAGCCCGCGACCGGCACCCGGAGCGGTGCCCTCCGCGCGCCGGGGCCGCGTGCCCGAGCCGCCGTCGGTCACCTCGACCTCGAGCGCGTCCTCCTCGACCTGCCAGTGGACGCGGACGCGGCCGCTCGGCAGCGGGCGCGCGTGCTTCAGCGCGTTGCTCACGATCTCGGAGGCGACGAGCACGACGTCGTCCACGGCCGCGAGCGGGAGGCCGCAGCGGAGCAGGTCGGAGCTGAGCTGGCTGCGCACGACGCCGACGCTCGAGGCCGCGTGCGGGAGCAGGACCGTGGCCATGCCGCGGCGGGCCGGCGTCGGGTGGTGGCCCTTCCCGGGCAGCACGCGCGCAGCTGGAGGGCCCACAGCGGGTGAGACCGGCATCGAGCGCACCTCCCTCGGTCCGGCGCGGTCCCGTCCCCCGGGGATCGGGAGGGACTCGGCGCACTGGGGATTCCCCGACGAGCTGCAGGGAAACGGCGAGACGCTCCGAGCGTGCCCTGCTTCGTGACGTTCTGTCAAAGGGCCGTCACTCGCTCGCGGGCTGGCCTCCGCCGACCGGCTCCGCCGCTCGCGCAGCGGCCCTCCCGGGCGCCTCGTCCTGCAGGTAGTAGACCGGCCGCCCCTGCGACTGGGAGAACAGCCGCCCGAGGTACTCCCCCAGCAGGCCGACGCAGAGCAGCTGCACCGCTCCGAGGAACAGCACGGCCACGAGCACGCTCGTCCAGCCGGGGACGACGTGCCCCGCGAGCCGCGCGACGACGGCCCAGACGGCGAGCAGGAAGGCCACGACGCTGCCGCCGCCACCGGCCCACGTGGCGATGCGCAGCGGCGAGCCGGAGAAGGCGGTCACGCTGTCGAGCCCGAGCCGCACCATCTTCGCGAGCGGGTAGTGGGTGCGTCCCGCGGCGCGGGCCTCGCGCGCGTAGTGCACGGTCGCGCTCGGGTAGCCGAGCCAGGGCACGAGCAGCCGGTAGACCTTGTGCCGCTCGGGCAGCGCGCGCAGGTCGCCGACCACCGCGCGGCTCATCAGCCGGTAGTCGCCGGCGTGCGGAGGCAGGTCGACGCCGGCGATGCGCCGCATCAGCCGGTAGTACGCGCGGGCCGTCGTCCGCTTGAACCACGTGTCCGTGCCGCGCTCGTCGCGGGCGGCGTAGACGACGTCCACGCCCGCGCGCTGCGCCGTGGCGAGCAGCTCGGGCACGAGCTCGGGCGGGTCCTGCAGGTCGGCGTCCAGCGTGACGACGTACGCGCCGGCCGCCGCGTCGAGCCCGGCCGTGATCGCCGCCTGGTGCCCGGCGTTGCGCCGCAGCCGCAGCACGCGCAGCTGCGGCCAGCCGGCGGCGAGACCGGCCAGCACCTCCGGGGTGCCGTCGGTGCTGCCGTCGTCGACCGCCACCACCTCGTACGGCACGCCGAGCCCGTCGAGCACCGGCCGCGTGCGCGCGGCGAACAGCGGCAGCACCTCGCGCTCGTCGTAGACGGGGACGACGACGCTGAGGACGGGTGCGCTGGAGCTGCTCATGCCGGGGCCGGCTGGCGGCGGAGGTACTGGCCGAAGTGCGGGACGGTGAAGGCGATCGTGCCGCGCTCCGCGGAGTAGACCAGGCCCTTCTTGATGAGCGCGTCGCGCGCGGGCGACAGGCTCGCCGGCTTGCGCTCGAGGTGCTGGGCGACCGCGCTGGTGGAGACCGGGCGGTCGGCGTCGTCGAGCTCGGCCATGGCCCGCATGTACTCGCGCTCGGCGGGCGTCGCCCGCTCGTAGCGGCTGCCGAAGAAGCCGACGGCCAGCTCGTCCTGCGCCACGGGGACGGCGATGCGCACGTCCTCGGCCGTCACCGGGCTGCGCGGGGCGGTGTCCCAGACCGCCTTGCCGTAGGCCTGGACGAAGTACGGGTAGCCGTCGGTCGCGGCGTAGAGCAGCTCGAGCGCCTCGGGCGTGAACTCGGCCCCCTCCTCGTCCGCGGGCACGACGAGGGCGAGGTCGGCCGCCGCCCGCTCGAGGCGGTCGATGCGGGCGTAGCGGAAGAGCCGCTCCGAGTAGGACTTGCTCGCCGACAGGGTCGCTGGGAGGTGCGGGAGGCCGGCGCCCACGACGACGAGCGGGGCGGCCTGCTGGCTGAGCTCGTGGCAGGCGGCGCACAGCGCGTCGATGTCGCCCGGGGGCAGGTCCTGCATCTCGTCGAGGAAGAGCGCGATGCCCGTCCCGACGTCCTGCGCGAGGGCCGCCGCGTCGCTCAGCAGCTCGACGAGGTCGATCTCCAGGTCGCCGGTGTCGGCGCGCCCCTTCGCCGCGAGCACGTCGATGCCCGGGTGCCAGCGCCCCGTGCCGGACTTCAGCGCGAACGCCTTGAGCGTGGCGAGGAACTGGTCGACCCGCTCGGGGTCCCGGTGGCGCGGCGCGATCTCACGGACCGCCAGGTGCAGTGCGCTCGACAGCGGCCCGCGGAACGACTGCCCCGGCCGCGCCTCGACCTTGCCGGTGCCCCACAGTCGGGTGACCGCGGCGCTGCGCAGGGCGTTGAGCAGGACCGTCTTCCCGACCCCGCGCAGCCCGGTGAGGACGAGGCTGCGCTCCGGCCGGCCCTTCGCGACCCGCTCGAGCACGACCTCGAACGCGTCGAGCTCGCGGTCGCGCCCGGCCAGCTCCGGCGGGCGCTGCCCGGCTCCCGGCGCGTAGGGGTTGCGGACGGGGTCCATGTCGAGCAGCGTATCTGGGCGTCTAGGCAGCGCCCTAGACGGGCGTCACAGCCCGCGCGCGTCTGCGTGGTGCTCGAGGAACCACTGGTAGGTGCTGGCGATGCCGTCGCGCAGCGCGATCTCGGCCTTCCAGCCCAGGGCGTGGATGCGCGAGACGTCGAGCAGCTTGCGCGGGGTGCCGTCCGGCTTGCTGGTGTCGAAGACGATCTCGCCGTCGAAGCCGACGACGTCGGCCACCGTCTCCGCGAGCTCGCGGATCGTCACGTCCTCGCCGACGCCGACGTTGATCGGCGCGGGGTCGTCGTAGCGCTCGAGCAGCGCGACCGTCGCCCGGGCGAGGTCCTCGACGTGGAGGAACTCACGGCGCGGCGTGCCCGTGCCCCACACGACGTACTCGCGGTCGCCGCGCAGCTTTGCCTCGTGCACCTTGCGGATCAGCGCGGGCAGGACGTGCGAGCCCTTGAGGTCGAAGTTGTCGCCGGGGCCGTAGAGGTTGGTCGGCATCGCGGAGACGTAGGGCAGGCCGTGCTGGCGGCGCAGCGCCTGCACCTGCAGCACGCCGGCGATCTTGGCGATGGCGTACGCGTCGTTGGTCGGCTCGAGCACACCGGTGAGGAGCGAGTCCTCGCGGATCGGCTGCGGCGCGAACTTCGGGTAGATGCAGCTGGAGCCGAGGAACAGCACCTTCTGCACGCCCGTGCGCGCGGCGGCGTCGAGGACGTTGACCTGGATCCGCACGTTGTCGCTGAGGAAGTCCGCGGGGTACGTGTCGTTGGCCAGGATCCCGCCGACCTTCGCGGCCGCCAGCACGACGTAGGCCGGGCGCTGCTCGTCGAAGAACGCGTCGACGGCCGCGCGGTCGCGCAGATCGAGCTCCTTGCTCGTGCGGCCCACGACGTCGGTGAAGCCGTCGGACTGCAGGTGGCGGAAGACCGCGCCGCCGACGAGGCCGCGGTGGCCGGCGACGTAGGTGCGTGCCGACCTGTCGAGACCCTCGCCCACGTGCGTCCCCAATCCTGCGTGCCCGGCTGCGGCCCGCCCGCGCCGCTCCCAGGGTACGGGCCACCGCCGGGTCGTCCCGGGTCCGCCGTCCACAGGCGGCCGATAGGCTGGCGGCTCGACCCGGACGGCCCGCGTGCGGGCAGGACCGCGCGGACGCCGGACCAGCGCGACGCGACAGCGGAGGACAGATGCTCGAGCCCGCGACCCGGGTGGCACCGCCTCCCCGCGCCCGCCCGGCGGCCGGTCCCGTGTCCGAGGAGCCGGCTGCCGAGCTCGCCCTCCGCGCCGTCCTGGCCCTCGTCGTGCTCTCCCTCGCGGTCCGGCCGCTCGTCGCTGCGACCGGCCTGCCCTCGGTGACGCGCAACCTCGACGGCATCCTCGTGCCGTTCGCGGCGCTCGCCGTCGTCGTGGCCGTGCTGCGCCGGCGCGCGCTCGCGAGCCGGCCCGTCGTCGTCGCCACCGCGCTGCTGGTCGCGCTCGGGGCCGTCACCCTCCTGTCCTGGGTCCTGGCCTCGCCGCACGGCGTCCCGGCGCTCGGCCTGGGCTTCGCCTGCGTCCTCCTGCTGCCGCTGGCGCTCTACCTCGGCGCCGTCGCGGTGCGCGCCCGCCGCTCGCGCGTCGACGTCGTCGTCCTGCAGGTCGCCGTGCTCGCCCAGCTCGCCGCGGGCATGGTGCAGTACGTCGAGCACCACGTCGCCCAGCGCGCGCCGTACGCTGCCGACCTCGTCAACGGCACCACCTCCCACAACCTCTGGCCGGCCTTCGCCCTCCCCGGCGCGATCGTGCTCGCCGTGCTCGAGCGGGGCTGGCGCCGCGCGGCCTGGCCGCTGTCCGTCGCCGTCCTCGGCGTCTACGCCGAGGCGAAGGCGGCCCTCACCCTCTGGGTCCCCGTCCTCGTCGTGGTCGCGGTCGTGGGCGCCGTGCTCGCCCTGCGCGCGCGTGGCGGACTGCCCCGGCCGGGGCTGCAGGGCGCCGTCGGAGCCGCGCTCGGCACAGCCGCGGCCGCGGTCGTCGTCGGGGGGCTCTGGTTCACGCCTTCCGCCCAGGGCACCTGGCAGGTCTTCGAGGGCCACACCCACGAGATCGAGGTCTTCGCGCAGGACGGGCCCGACCACGCGGTCGGCGGAGCCCCCGCCACGATCAAGGACGCCCTGCGCGTCGTCGGCTCGGCCGTCCCGGGCTCCGCGCGCACGCTGCTCCTCGGCCTCGGGCCGGGCAACTCCGTGAGCCACGCCGCGGAGGTGCTGGCACAGGGTCCGGCGAACGGCGCCTCCGTGACGCCACCGGGGCCCGTCGCCCTCGAGCTGCTCAGGAGCGAGGGGGCCCTGCAGTTCGAGGACGCGCAGAGCAGCGTCCTCGGCGTCTGGGGCGACCTCGGGACGCTCGGCGCCCTGCTGTGGGTGGCGGCGGTCGCGAGCGCCGCGGCTGCGCTGGTGGCGGTGGTCGCGCGGGCGTCCGGTCGCGTGCTCGTCCTGCTCGGGGTGGCCGCCCTCGTGCTCGGCCCGCTCGCCGCCTCGTCGCTGCTCGACTGGACCGAGCAGGCGAGCGTGGAGCTGCCCGTCGTCCTGGCGGCGGTCGTGCTCGTGCGGCACGCACCGCTCGGCGGGGAGCGGCCGGCGCCGGGCGAGGGGCGTGCGCCCGCGGACGGCGGGACCGCCGCGTGACCCGCCGGGTCCTCGTCCTGCACAACGCCTACCGCTCGGAGCTGCCCTCGGGCGAGAACGCCGTCGTCGAGCAGGAGGTCGCCGGGCTGCGCGCAGCGGGCGCGGAGGTCACCCTCGTGCTGCGGCGCAGCGACGACATCGCCGCGATGGGGGTGCAGGACAAGCTGCGGACGGCGGTCGCGCCGGTGGCTGCCCCGGGGACCGTCCGCGAGGTCGTCGCGCTCGCGCGCGAGCGCGGGTGCGAGGTCGCGCACCTGCACAACCCGTACCCCATGCTCTCGTTGGGCGTGGTGCGCGGTCTGCACGAGGCCGGGATCCCCGTGGTGCACACGGTGCACAACCACCGGCACACCTGCATGAAGGGCACGTACAGGCGGGACGGGCACGACTGCCGTGACTGCGCCGCCGCCCGCCTGCCGTGGCCGGGCGTGGCGCACCGGTGCTACCGCGGCTCGGCCGCGCAGAGCCTCGTCATGGCGACGGCGCTGACCCGCTACCCGTACGCCCGGCAGCCGATCGCCCGCCACCTCGCGCTCACGCCCGAGATCCGGGAGAGCCTGCTCGGCGCCGGGGTCCCCGAGGAGCGCATCGTGCTCAAGCCCAACGGCGTGCCGGACCCGGGCCCAGCGACGCCGCCCGGCCGCGGCTTCCTCTTCGTGGGGCGGGTGTCGGAGGAGAAGGGGGTGCTGCTGCTCGCCGACGCGTGGCTCCGGCACCCCGACGGCGCGCTCGGCACGCTCACCGTCGTGGGGGACGGCCCCGAGCTCCCCGTCCTGCGCCAGCGGGTGGCGCAGCGCCGCGACGTCGAGCTCACCGGGCAGCTCGACCGCCCCGCCGTCGCCGAGCGCATGCGCGCGGCAGCGTACGTCGTGGTGCCCTCGGTGTGGCCCGAGGCCCAGCCGCTCGTCGTGCTCGAGACGCTCGCCCACGGTCGCCCGCTGCTGGTCAGCGCGGTCGGGGGCCTGCCCGCGCTCGTGCCACCCGGAGGCGGGACGGTCGTCGCTCCGGACGCCGGGGCCTGGGCGGCTGCGCTCGCGGAGGCGTCCGTCGCCGACCTGGCCCAGCAGGGGGCGGCGGCGCGCGCGGCCTACGAGCGGCAGCACAGCAGCGAGGTCAGCGTCCGGCGCCTGCTGGCCGTCTACGAGGAGGTCCTGGCGGGGCGCTGGTGAGCGCGAGCGGCCCGGGCCGGGAGGGACGCCGCGGTACCCTGGCACGCCGTGCCACCTCCCGGGGACGTGGCACGCAGTGCCACCTCCGGGGACGCGGGACGCGCACCGCGCGTTGGGGCCGGGGGGAGCGTCCGGCCGCGGCCGGTGACACGGAGGAACGGGGACGAGTGACGGCGGTCAAGGACCTGCAGCAGGTGGAGCAGCGGACGAGCCGGCACCGCCGGGAGGACCCCGGGCCGCTGCTGGTGCCGGGGACCGTCGCCGCCGCGTACCTCCTGGCCACGGGTCGCTGGGGCAGCTACGTGGGCTGGCCCGCGCACCAGGTCTACGCCGGGGACGTCCTGCTCGCCCTCACGGTCGTGTGGGCCCTGCTGCGGCACCGGGCCTCGTTCTCCGCCACCCGGCGCGACCTCGTGGCCCTGGCGCCCGTGCTGGCCCTCGCCGGCTGGGCCGCGGTCCGGCTCGTGACGCCGCTGCACCTCGAGTCCGACGCGCTGCGCGACGTCGCGCCGTACCTCTACCTGCTCGTCGCCTGCTTCGGGCTCGTCCGCGTCGGCGAGCGCGCACGGCTGCGCACGACCGCCGTGCTGTACGCCGCCCTCGTCGTGCACGCCGGCTGGTTCGTCTGGTCGATGCGCTTCCCCGCCAGGGTCGCGGGCCTGCCCCTGCTCGACGGGACCGTCCGCGTGCTGGAGACCCGCGCCGACTTCGACGGCTCGGTCACCGCCGTGCTCGCGTCCGCCTCGCTCGCCCTGGCCGTGGGCTCGCGGCGCCTCCCCGCGCGGCTCGCGCTGCTCGCCCTCAGCGTCGCGAGCATGTACGTCGTGGCGAGCACCGCCAACCGCGCCGCCCTCATCGCGCTCGTCACGACCCTGTGCGGTGTGCTCGTGGCCTGCTGGTCCACGCTCGCGCTCGCGGTCCGGCACCACCCCCGGGTCAGCGCCGCCGCCGCCGTCCTGCTCCTGGTGGCCCTGGTCGTCGTCGCCCCGCGCACCCCCGTCTACGACCGCCTCGCCGGGGGCGCCGGCTGGGCGAAGAACTCGGTCTCGGGCACCACCGCCGCTCGCGAGGCCGCCTGGGGAGAGGTCCTGCACTACGTCGACCACCGCCCGTCCCGCGTCGCGGTCGGCGTCGGCATGGGACCCGACTTCCTGCAGGACTCCGGCGCCGCGGTGCACTTCCAGTACGTCGGTCGCAAGGAGGTGCGCCAGCCGCACAACTACGCGCTCAACACCTACGCCAGGACGGGCCTCGTCGGCGTCGCGCTCCTCGCGTGGCTCCTCGTCTCCCTCGTCGTCGCGGCGGTGCGCGCGCTGCGGCGCAAGGAGGCGACGCACCTCGGCGTGCTCTGCGCGCTCGTGCTCGGCGCGCTGTTCGTCGCGAGCATGGTGGGGGTCATCCTGGAGTCGCCCTTCGCGGCGATCCCGTTCGCCTTCGCCGCGGGCCGCGTGCTGGTCCCGCCCTCCGACGAGGCCGGCGACGCCGGGCGAGCCGCCTGAGCGACCGCCGTCAGGCGGGCTGCGCCGCGGGGGCCAGCGGCTGGCGCCCGGCGCGGCGCTCGCGCCTCGCCCGCAGGTGGGCGCGGTTGCGCTCGATCACCGGCTGCTCGACCAGGCGGTAGCTCAGCTCCGCCACGACGTACGTCGCGACGAACCACACGACGGCCTCGCGGTGGGTGATGGGGGCACCGCGGTGGTGCTCCCAGAACCACAGCAGCGGGAAGTTCCAGAGGTACAGCCCGTAGGACACCTGCCCGGCACGCACCAGCGGCCGCAGCGCGAGCAGGCGGGCCACCGGGGACCTCGGCGCGTCGAGCACGGCGAGGACCAGCCCGACGGTCGCCAGCGCGGTGGCGGGGAGGCCGTAGTGGTAGGTCCGGGCGTCGCCGACCAGCCCCTCGTGCACCACCCCCGCGAGCAGCACCAGCCCGACGACCCCGGCCACCCCGGCGACGAGCGGACGCAGCCGTCCCGTGCCGCTCCCGGCCCTGCGTCCCGCCCGGGCGTGGAGGGCGAGCCCCAGCAGGCAGCCGACGAGCAGGGCGTCCCCGCGGGTGTCCGGGCCGAGGTAGAGGTGGCCGTTCCAGCCCTGCGGCGTCCCCATGCTGAGCTTCTCGGCGACCGAGAGCACCGTGAGGACGGCGGCGACCGCGCTGAGCACGACCAGGGGCCGGCGCCGCAGCAGGAAGGCCGCGACGATGAGCGAGGGCCAGACGACGTAGAACTGCTCCTCCATGGACAGCGACCAGGCCCAGCCGAAGATCTGCACGTGCGCCACGTCGGGCTCGAGGATCCCGATGATGTTCGAGCAGTAGAGCAGCGCGGAGCCGGCGCCCCACCCGATGGCGGACCAGCCGTCGCGCCCGAGGACGACCAGCGTCGACACCGTGGCCACGGCGAGCACGACCACGAGCGCCGGCAGGAGCCGGGCGGCCCGGCGCAGGTAGAACGCCGCCAGGTCGATGCGCCCGGTGAGCTGGCGCTCCTCGAGCAGCAGGGTGGTGATGAGGAACCCCGACAGCGTGAAGAACACGGTCACGCCCACGTGGCCGCCGAGCAGGGCCGTGATGCCCGCGTGGTGCACCATCACCAGCAGGATCGCCAGGCCGCGCACGCCGTCGAGGCCCGGCCGGTAGCCGAGCCGGTTGGGGGCGGAGGGGGCGGTGACGGGCTGCTCACCGGCGGGGGCGGCGCTCTGCACGAGGTCGGGCACTCACGCACGGTACTGCCCCGTGCGCACCCGCGGCCTGGCGCGGAGCCCCCTATCCTCGTCGCGTGATCCCCCCTGCCAGCGACGTCGTGGTCGTCGTGCCGACGCTCGGCGACCGCCCGGAGCTGCTGCAGCGCTGCCTCGCCTCCCTCACGACGCAGTTCCCCCACCCGCGCATCCTCGTCGTGGCACCCGAGCGCGCCCACGAGCGCGTGCGCCCGCTGCTGCCCCCGGGCGCCGAGCTCCTGCAGGAGCGCGGGAAGGGGCTGAGCGCCGCGATCAACACCGGGTTCGCGGCCGCCGGGGACGCGACCTGGGTGGCGTGGCTCGGCGACGACGACGCCCTCGAGCCCGGGTCCCTGCGGGCGGCGACCGCCGCGCTCGAGGGGGACCCCCGGGCCTCGATGGCGTACGGCGGGGTGCGGTTCGTCGACGGTGACGGCCGCACGACGCGGGTCCTGCGGCCGGGGCGGGCGGAGGGGCGCTGGCTGCTCCGCTGGGGGCCCAACCTCGTCTCCCAGCCCGGCTGCGTCTTCCGCGGCACGGCCCTGCGCGCCGCCGGCCCGCTCGACGAGGACCTGCGCTACACGATGGACCTCGACCTGTTCCTGCGGCTGCAGCGGCAGGGTCCGCTGGTGCGCGTGCCGGCCTTGCTCGCGAGCTACCGCTGGGAGGAGGGCACGCTCACCGTCGACAACCAGGCCGAGTCCGCCGCGGAGGCCGAGCGCGTGCGCCGCCGCTACCGCCGCGGCGGACCCGCCGCCGCCCTGCTCGCGCGCGCCGGGCGTGCAGCCGGGCAGGTGGTCTACCACGTCGACAAGCTCCGGCCCGCTCCGCGGGCCAGCCGGGGGCGCAGCCTGCTCGTCGTCGCCGACACCATGGAGGGCGGCCTGGGCGGCGCTGCCCGACGGCACGCCGAGGGGCTCGCGGGCGAGGGCTGGACGGTCGGGCTCGCGGCTCCGGGCGCCGGCGCCTCGGGGGTGCGGGGAGCCGCCACCGTCGAGCTCCCCGTGCCGGACAGCGCGTTCGAGGTCGCGGGCATGCTCCGTGCCGCCCGTGTGCTGCGCGCCGTCCTCCGGGAGCAGGCACCGCGCCACGTGCACGTCCACGGGACGCGCTCCCAGGCGCTGGCCCTCCTCGCCGGCCGTCGGCCCTGGGTGACGTTCCACGGCGCCGGCCGGCTGCCGGGCCAGTCCGGACCCGCCACCGCTGTGCGGCAGGTCGCGCGGGGCGCCGCACCGCTGCTCTCGCGCGGGGCTCTCAGCGTCTCTCCCGGCGTCGGCCCGGGCTGGGTGCACCTGCCCACGGCCAGCCCCGCGCTCACCGCCCTGGAGCGCCGGGACGCCGCGTCGCTGGCGCCGGAGCCGCTGTTCGTCTGGGTCGGGCGGCTCTCGGAGCAGAAGCGCCCGGAGGTCTTCGTCGAGGCACTGGCGCTGCTCGCGCGCACCCACCCCAGCGCCAGGGGCGTCGTCTTGGGCGACGGTCCGCTCGCCGCACGCCTCGAGGACCTGGTCCAGCGCACCGGCGCCCCCGTCGAGCTGCGCGGCGACGTGCAGGGAGTCGCGGGCGTGGCGCCCGTGCTCGCCGCTGCCTGGGGGTTCTGCCTGTTCAGCCACTTCGAGGGCGTGCCCTTCGCGCAGGAGGAGGCGATGTGGGTGGGCGTCGCCCCCGTCGTCAGCGACCTGCCCGGCACCCGCTGGCTGGCGGGCCCCACCGGCGCGTACGCCGACACGGCGGACGCCGCCGCCGCCGCCCTGGCCGCGCTGTGCGACCGGGCGGAGGCCGTGCGCCGTGGTGAGCAGGCGGCCAAGCGCGTGCGCACGCTGCTCGCCCCCGCTGCGCCGCTCCCGCAGCTCCTCGCGGCGTACGAGCGGCGGGGCTAGCGGGCCAGCGCGCCGAGGCCGGCCCGCAGGAGCTCCCCCCGCCGGAGCTCGCGCAGCTGCGCCAGGGCGGGGCGCAGCACTCCCGCCCGGGCGGACGCCCGCAGCAGGCGCACCTGGCGGCGTGCGGCGTCCGACCTGACGGCGGCGTCCGCTGCTCCCGACGCGGCGAGCAGGTCGTCGAGCAGACCGACCGCCTCGACCACGGAGCCCGGCGCGGCAGCGCGGGGGTCCAGCGCGCCGCGCAGCACGGCCACCGCCTCGGCGGGGGGCTCGCGGTGGAGCCGCTCCGCCAGCGCGTCCGCCACGAGCGACGCGGTCGTGCGCTCGCCCACCTCGGTCGCGCCCACCGTGACGCTCCCGGGGTGGCGGCGGTAGCGCAGCAGGCTGTCCGGCAGGTTGTCGAGGCGGCCGAGCGGGGACAGCCGGAGCCAGAGGTCGTGGTCCTCCGCGCCGGGCCGGTCGAGGCGGTAGCCGCCCACCGCCTCCAGGGCGGCACGGCGCACGACGACCGTCGGGTGCGCGAGCGGGTTCTCCAGCAGCAGCCGCCAGTGGACGAGCGGTGAGCCGCACGGGAGGGTCGAGCGCACGCCCGTCGGGGTGCCCGCGGCGTCGACCTCGTCGTACTGCGCCCCGAGCGCGACGAGCCCCTCGTCCCGCTCCAGGACCGGGACCTGCCGCGCCAGCCGCCCGGGGAGGGCGAGGTCGTCGGCGTCCATGCGTGCCACGAGCGGTGCGCGCACGTGCTCCAGCCCGGCGTCGAGCGCGGCGGCGACGCCCTCGCCCCCGTCGCGGCGCACCACCCGCAGCCGTCGGTCCGCGACCGCGCTGAGCACCTCCGGGGTGGCGTCGGTGGAGCCGTCGTCGACCACGACCAGCTCGAGGTCGTCGAGCGTCTGGGCGAGGATGCTGCCGACCGCGGCACCCAGCCACTGCGCGGCGTTGCGCGCGGGCAGGAGGACCGAGACCCGCGGTGACGCGGTCACGCCAGGGCCCGGCCCGCCGTCCTGGCCTCCGCGAGGTCCTCGAGCCACGCGTCGAGGAGCCGGAGCTCGGCGTCCTGGACGATGCCGCGCCGGCGCAGCTCCGCGTAGCCCGCCCGCAGGTTGTCCTCCACCGCAGCACCGGCACGCACGACGCCGGAGACGGCCTCGACGCTCTCGCGGACCTGCAGGTAGCAGGGGATCTCGGACTCGAAGTCCTTGACGTAGTCGTGCGGGTTGCGCTCCTGGACCACGGTGGCGGCGGTGAAGCCGAGCGAGAACCCCGCCGCCCACATGACCGGCTGCGCGACGATGCCGCGCAGGATGTCGGTGAAGCGGAACGTCACGGTCGCGGGCAGGTAGAGCAGCGCGAGCAGCTCCTCGCGCGTCGCGGTGTTCTGGGAGTTGTACGGGCACAGCGTCCCCTCCGGCAGCACCACCGGCGGGCGCTGGTCGAAGGTGCACAGCTCGCCGTCGGTCAGGCGGTAGATCGCGTCCACGTCCGGGTCGCCGTCGGCCAGGGCCTGCCAGACCCCGACGCGCGCCGGAGCGGGCGCCAGGGCGTCCTCCTGCAGCACCGAGTCGGGCGCGAGCACGCGGTCCAGCGGGAGGCCGCGCGGCCAGATGTGCTTGCTGGTGAACGAGCGGTAGATGTTGACCCAGCCGGCCTCGCGGGGCGCCGTGTCGTACTCGCCGTCGAAGGCCGGGAAGTCCCACCCCTCGCCGGGGATGTTGTCGTCGTCGCTGTCCGCCACCACGGTCGCGCCGTCAGCGACCGCGGCGAGGTAGCCGTACAGCTTGCGGCTGTAGTGGTTGTGGGGCAGCTCCTCTGCGAGGCGGCCGCGCTGCTCGTCGGGGCCGACGTAGACCACGCCCTCGCACGCCCAGTCGCGGGGGGTCTTGAGGTCGCCCGCGACGTACGTCCGCCAGCCCGACGCCGCGAACCCCCTGACCGCCGTCGTCGGCGGGTTGATCGTCGTGATGACCACGGAACGAGTCACGAGAAGGGCCCTTCCCACATCGAGAGCTTCACCGGATGGACGTAGACCTGGCGGGGGGCGAACGACGCGAGCAGGTTGCTGAACAGCCCGTCGTGCGCCCGCTGGACCTCCTGGGGCCCGTCGACGCCCCAGACCTCGAGGCCGTGCCACCCGCTGGTCTGCTCGGTGGCGATGCCGGGGGCGGCGAGCGCCAGGGCAGTGGGCGCTCCGGCCTCGACGAACACGCCCATCGCCGCGAGCACGCCCGCGAGGTGGCAGAAGCGCGGCCAGACCTCTGCCGGCACCACCATGAAGTCGCTGTAGCCGACGGCGAGCGGGTAGGGCAGGGGACGCGCACCTCTCGCGAGGTAGCGGACGGACCAGCGCACGCTGCTCTCGCGCAGCAGGCGCCGCGCGGGCACCTCCCGCGCCGCCGCGACGAGCCTCCGCGGGTCGTGAGCGCCGGGGACGATGCCGTGCCGGGCCAGCAGCCGGGCCGCCTCCTCGGGCTCCGGGAGCTCCCGGCGCCACTCGGTGCCGGTCTCCGTCGTGAACGGCTCGACCGCCCGGCGCAGGTGCATCCAGAGCGGCGACTGGTCGCTCAGCGGGGCGAGCCCCTTGATCCAGGCCGTGCCACTGCCGAGCCCGAGCTCGTCGGGGAGGTTGGTCGCGTCGAAGCGGGGGTTGAGCACCATGTCGTCCGCCATGACCACGTAGTGCGTCGCCGTGGGCGAGGCGATGCGGTCGCGCGCCTGGGTGAGGTAGCCCTGGAAGGCGTACGAGCTCTCGTAGACGCCGATGACGTCGTCGCGGTCCCCGTCGTAGAACGGCATCACGTAGCACCGGTCCGGGAAGCGCTCCCCGAGGATCTCGTCGAGCTTCGGCAGGTTGGCCTCGAACTTGTGGTTGAACACCACGACCAGGCGCACGTGCGTCACCCGCAGGTCTCCCCTCTCGCCGGCGGACGGCGTCCCGCACGGGTCCGGGGAGTCTAGCGGTGGGCGGATATGCTCGGGATGGTGCAGGTGCGACGGGTGACGCAGGTCAGCACCGCCGACGTCGCCGGGGGCGCCGAGCTCGTCGCGCTCCAGCAGCACTCCGCCTACCTCGCGGCGGGCTGGGACGCGACCCTCCTCGTCGGCCACCGCAACGGCCCCCCATCGCCTGGTGTCGTCCACCTCGGCGACGAGCAGGGGCGCAGCGCCTGGGCGCGCGGCGTGCGCGCGGCCGCCAAGGCCCCGGTGCTGCGCAGCGGACCGCCCGGCACCGCCCTGCTCGCGGTCGCGGAGCCCGTCCGCGCCGCCCGCCGGCTCGCCGGGCACGAGGACTTCTCCCACCCCGCGTCGCGCGCCGTCCTCACCGCGGCAGCCACGAGCGACGTCGTGCACCTGCACAACCTGCACGGGCGGTACTTCGACCTGCGGCTGCTCCCCGGGATCGCGGAGGCGGCGCCGACGATCCTCACCCTGCACGACTCCTGGCTGCTGACCGGGCACTGCGCGCACTCCGGTGCCTGCGAGCGCTGGCGCACGGGGTGCGGCGGCTGCCCCGACCTCTCCGTCTACCCCGCCGTGCGGCGCGACGCGACAGCGGGCAACTGGCGGCGCAAGCAGCGGATCTACGCCCGGTCCACCGGCCGCCTCCATATCGGTGCCCCCAGCCGCTGGCTGCTCGACAGGGTGGACGCCTCGATGCTCGGGCCGGCCGTCGCCGACGCCCGCGTGATCCACGGGGGCGTGGACCTCGAGGTGTTCCGTCCTGCCCGGGCCGGTGAGGCGGAGGCCGCGCGGGAGCGCTTCGGGCTGCCGCAGGGGGCCCCGGTCCTGCTCACCGTCGCCAACGGGCTCGTCGCGAACCCGTGGAAGGACTGGGGGACCCTGCACCGCGCGCTCGGGCTGCTCGGCAGCGAGGAGGGCGGACCCGTCACGGTCGCCGCCCTCGGCGAGGAGGGGGCCGACCTGCAGCTCGGTCGCGTCCGCGTCGTCTTCCTCGGCCGGCGCACGGAGCGGGAGGAGGTGGCGGCCGCGTACCGCGCGAGCGACGTCTACGTCCACGCCGCTCGCGTGGACACCTTTCCGAACGCCGTGCTGGAGGGGCTCGCCACCGGGCTGCCCGTGGTCGCCTCGGCGGTCGGGGGGATCCCCGAGCAGGTCCGACCGGCGGCGCTCCCCGGGGCGAGCCTCTCGGCCGCAGCAGGAGCCGCCCCGGCGACGGGGATCCTCGTCCCGCCGGGCGACCCGGCTCCGCTCGCGGCGGCCCTGCGCACGCTGGTCGACGACCCCGCGCTGCGCCGCCGCCTGGGCTCCGCGGGTCGGGCCGACGCCGAGCAGCGGTTCTCCGGGTCGGCGGGCCTCGGCGCGTACGTCGACTGGGCCGAGGAGCTCGCCGCGGCGCAGCGCCCCTCCTGACCGGGAGCGCCCTCAGGCGCCGAGCGCGGCGAAGATCGCGCCCAGCCGCTTCTCGTACGTGTGCTCCGCCACCGTGCGTGCGTGGCCCGCCTCGGCGATCCGGCGCCGCTCGTCGTCGTGGTCCAGCAGCCAGCGCGCCTTCGCCCTCATGTCGTCGACGTCGTCGAACACCACGACCTCCTCGCCGGGGACGTAGTAGTCCTCGAGGTGGAGCGCCGGCCCGGTCAGCAGCAGGCCGCCGCAGGCGGGCACCTCGAACGTCCGGCCCTTGATCTGCGGGACGCCGTCGTGCGAGGCCTCCGTCGGGTTGAGGTTGACGCGGCTCGTGCCGAAGATGCGGATCATCTCGTCCTGGTCCGCCCGGGTGCTCGCCTGGACGCGGGAGAGCAGGCGGGCACCACCCAGTGCGGCGAACGGCTGCTTGGTCCCGAGCAGCCAGTGGTGGCGCCGCACGCCCCAGCCCGTCCCCCACGTGCGGACGTCGACGCCGTCGGCGCGGAGGGCCGCGACGAGCCCGGGCCGTTCGCCGTAGACCTGGCCGACGAGCGTCACGTCGTAGCGCAGGGGTCCGGGCGTCGGGCGGTAGCGCTGCGTGGCTGCCGCCCACTGGGTGAGCACCGCGCGCGCGCCGATGCGCTCGTACTCGGGGAGCGACTCGCGGTCCGTCGTGGCCGCGAGCGACACGTGGGGGGCGTAGCGGGAGGTGAAGTCCGCGAAGCGCCAGTGGTCGTCCGCGAACCAGTTGACCGTGGGCACGCCGGACGTCGTCACCTGGCCGAGGGCCTCGGGGGACACCTCGTCCCCGAACAGCAGGCAGAAGACGACGTCGGGCCGCTCGCGCTCCACGGACGCGTGGAGCAGGGCGTCGGCCGAGCCGGGACCACCCCCGCCGGCCCCGATGTCGACGTAGCTGGTGTCGTGGCCCATCGCCACGAGCGTCTCGTAGAAGTTGTAGTGCTCGAAGCTGAGCCCCCGCTCCGGCTTGCCGTAGTCGTAGCGGTGGGCGACGTGGACGACCTTCATGCAGAGGCTCCTCGGAACCGGTCCAGGCGCAGGGCGTGCGCGACGAGCGCGACCTCGCGCCTGCCCACGGCGGCGAGCCACACCGCGGTGGCGGCCAGCAGGAGGGTGGGCGCCCACGGCGCGCGCAGCGAGACCAGCACCGCGAGGGCGACCACGGCGGCCGCCGCGAGCACGAGCGCGACCAGGTCCCGCCCCGGACGCCAGCCGATCGCGCGCCAGAGCACCGCGGTCGTGAGCGCAAGGGCGACCGCCCACTCGACGACCACCGAGAGCGCCAGCGCGTAGAGGTGCATCGAGGGCATGAGCCCTGCCGCGACACCCACCCGGGCGAGCGTCGAGACGACCCCGATCCCGACCCACTGGCGGATCAGCCCGGCCGGGACCACCGCGGCCCCGAGCACGTACGCGAGGAAGCGCGGGACCTCGGCGGCGACCTGGACGGCCAGCACGTGCGCCGAGGGCAGGAACTCCGTGTTGAAGAACACGACGACGAAGACCTCGGCGAGGGCCATGGTCATGAGGGACACCGTGACCGCGAGCACGGCTGCGGCGCGAGCCCCTCCGCGCAGGACGGCAGCGACCTCCTCGCGGCGCTCGGCCCCGAACTCGTAGGACAACCTGGGCAGCAGCACGAGGGAGAGCGCGCCGACGAGCTGGGGCATGACGACCGAGCTGAACATCTGGACCGGCTGGTAGAGGCCGTTGAGCGGGATGCCCAGGACGTGGGAGGCGCGAGCACGCACGATGGTGTCGGCGCCGTAGGTCATGAGCGACGCGACCACGCTCGCCGCGGCGAGCGTCCACAGCTGGACGCGCACGGCTCCTGCGACGCGGTGCAGCCGGAGGGCGGTGCGCGCGATCCACGGGTCGCGGGCGACGAAGACGGCGGCGGTGACGACGGCCGCGAGGGGTGTCGCGGCGATGGCACCGTCGAGGCCGAACTCCGTGGTGAGCGGGACGGACGCGAGCGTCACGAGGACCGCGGTGGCGACCGACGTCACGGCGAGGCGGCCCGCCCGCTCGTAGCCCTGGAGGACGAGCTGGAAGCTCGAGGCCAGCAGGGAGAACGGCACGGCGAGCATGGTGACCACGACGTAGCTGCCGTAGCCGCCCTTGTCGAGCATGAGGCCGGAGAGCCACCCCGACAGGGGGACGGTCACGAGGAACGCCGCCGTCCCGACCGTGACCGGGACCCACACGAGGAACGAGACGAGCCGCTGGGCCCCCTCGTCGTCGCCACGGCCGCGGGCCTCGGAGATGAGCTTGACCCCGCCGATGCCCAGCCCGAGCGAGGCGAGGGTGACGACGAACGCCGTGAGCACGGCCAGCGTCCCGGTGACGCCGAGCCCGCGGTCACCGAGGACCACCGCGGCGACCTTGCCGCGCACCAGGCTGCCCACCAGCGTGGTCCCCGAGGCGAACCAGTAGGCCATCGCGTTGGCCGCGAGCGACGAGCGGTCGGAGCGCGGGGGCGCTCCCGGGCCCGCCGCGACCCCCGCGCCGGGCGGGGCGTCAGCGAGGGCGGGGACGTCCTCGGCGCCTGCCGTCACCGGCCGTTGCGCACGTGCTTGCCGCTGAGCTGGTCCTCGAGGAGCTGGCGGTCCGCGTCGACCATGAGGTCGGCGAGCGCGCGCCAGTCGGTCTTGGGCTCCCAGCCGAGCCTCTCGCGGCACTTGGCGGGGTCACCGATGAGCGCGTCGACCTCGGAGGGACGCTCGTAGCGCTGGTCGGTGCGCACGTGCTTCTCCCAGTCGAGGTCCGCACGGGAGAAGGCGGCCTCGCAGAAGTCGCGGACCGTGGCCGCCTTGCCGGTGGCCACGACGTAGTCGTCGCCCTGCTCCTGCTGGAGCATGAGCCACTGGGCCTCGACGTACTCCTTGGCGTAGCCCCAGTCGCGGACGGCGTCGAGGTTGCCGAGGTAGAGGTAGTCCTGCAGGCCGGCGGCGATGCGCGCCACGCCGCGGGTGATCTTGCGCGTGACGAAGGTCTCGCCGCGGCGGGGCGACTCGTGGTTGAACAGGATGCCGTTGGTCGCGTGCATGCCGTAGGCCTCGCGGTAGTTCACCGTGGCCCAGTACGCGTAGACCTTCGCCGCGCCGTAGGGCGAGCGGGGGTGGAACGGGGTGTCCTCGTTCTGCGGGGGCGGCGTGGACCCGAACATCTCCGAGCTCGAGGCCTGGTAGAAGCGGGTCGCCACACCGGACGCGCGGATCGCCTCGAGCAGGCGGATCGTGCCGAGGCCCGTGACGTCCCCGGTGTACTCCGGCATCTCGAAGCTGACCTTCACGTGCGACTGCGCGCCGAGGTGGTAGACCTCGTCGGGCTGCACGTCGCGCATGAGGTTGACCAGCATCGTGGCGTCCGAGAGGTCGCCGTGGTGCAGGACCATGTGCACGTCGGAGTCGTGCGGGTCCTGGTAGATGTGGTCGATCCGGTCGGTGTTGAACGTCGACGCCCGGCGGATGATGCCGTGGACCTCGTAGCCCTTCTCGAGCAGGAGCTCGGCCAGGTAGGAGCCGTCCTGGCCCGTGACTCCGGTGATGAGAGCCGACTTGGTCATGCAGGGGGTCCTCTGGGTGTCGGGGGCAAAGGGTCCACTGGGCCGACGACGGGGCCGGTCGCGCGCAGAGCCTGGTCGAGTATGCCACGGCTCGTCCCGCCGCCCGGTCCGCCGCGGAGCCGCGGATCCGCCGTGCCGGGGCCCTCCAGGAGAAGTCCCCGGAGCGACTGAACCTGCCGGGGGGCCCAGTGCGTCCTCCTGCTGACACGCCTGCCCGGACGGCACGACGCCGCCCGCCGGGCCGAGGGAGGACGGGGACCGCTGTGCCTGGTACCACCGCTGCAGGAGCGGCGTCTCACGCGACGGCGCCCGAGGGGCCTAGGATGCCCCGGATGTCCTCCGCCCACCTCCCCACGGACCGGCGCACCGGTCGCGCGCGCCTGCTCGGGGGCCTCGGCACCCGGCTGCGCTTCGGGGCCGTGGAGCTGCTCGACATCGCTCCCGAGGAGGCCGTGGAGGTGCTCGCCTCCCTCGCCCGGGTGCGGCAGGGAGTGGGCGTGCACATGTGCAACGCGTACACCCTGGTCTCCGCCGAGGCCGACGAGGCGCACCGCGCGAGCCTGGCGGACGACGCCCTCAACCTCGTCGACGGCACTCCGGTCAGCTGGTACTCCCGTGCCGTGACCCGCGAGCCCTCGCGGGGGCCCGTGCGCGGCCCGGGCCTCATGAAGGCGATGCTCGACCGCCCCCACCTGCGCCACTTCCTGCTCGGCGGCACCGACGAGGTGCTCGCGGACCTGCGGACGGCGATCGAGCGCGACCACCCGGCCGCCGAGGTGGTCGGTGCCGTCGCGCCGCCCTTCCGCGACCCGACCGACGAGGACGTCGCCGCCTACGCCGAGGCCGTGCGCCGAAGCGGCGCCAACGTCGTGTGGGTCGGGCTCGGCACCCCGCGCCAGGACCTCCTCATCGCGCGGCTCGCCGGCTCGGTCGACGCCGTGCTGGTCGGGGTGGGGGCCGCCTTCGACTTCCTCTCGGGCCACAAGCCCGAGGCTCCGGCGTACCTCCACGGCACGGGGTTCGAGTGGGTGCACCGCCTGCTCTCGGAGCCCGGACGGCTGTGGCGGCGCTACCTCATCTCCAACGCCGTCTTCGTCCGGCTCGCGGCCCGCGAGCTGCGCCGCCAGCGCCGCGCGGTCCCCGTCGAGGCCGCGCACGCCTGACCCCGCGCGGTCCGCCCCGGGCGCGGGGAGGAGGATCGTCCTCCGTACGGGCCAGCCGGCCCGCGGCGGAGGGAGCGCGCGTGGGGCGCACGGTGGTGACGGGCGGGGCGGGCTTCCTGGGGTCGCACCTGTGCGAGCGGCTGCTCGACGACGGTGACGAGGTCGTCTGCATCGACAGCTTCATCACGGGGCGGCCGGACAACGTCGCGCACCTGGTCGGTCGGCCGGGCTTCCGGCTGCTGCGCGCCGACGTCACGGACTACCTGCACGTGAGTGGACCGGTCGACCTGGTGCTCCACTTCGCCTCGCCCGCCTCGCCGGTGGACTACCTCCAGCTGCCGATCCAGACGCTCAAGGTCGGCTCGGTCGGCACCCTGCACGCCCTCGGCATGGCGATGGACAAGGGCGCGCGCTTCCTGCTCGCGTCGACCAGCGAGACCTACGGCGACCCGCAGGTCCACCCGCAGCCGGAGTCCTACTGGGGCCACGTCAACCCCGTCGGCCCCCGCGGCGTCTACGACGAGGCCAAGCGGTTCGGCGAGGCGCTCACCATGGCCTACCGGCGCGCGCACGACGTCGACACCGCGATCATCCGCATCTTCAACACGTTCGGCCCGCGCATGCGCCCGGACGACGGCCGGGCGATCCCGACCTTCATCCGCCAGGCCCTGCGCGACGAGCCCATCACCGTCGCTGGGGACGGGTCGCAGACCCGGTCGATCATCTACGTCGACGACCTCGTCGAGGGCATCCTGCGGCTCGCCCGCTCGCAGGAGGCCGGCCCCATCAACGTCGGCAACCCGCACGAGCTGAGCATGCTCGACCTCGCGACCTGGATCCGGGACCTGTCCGGGTCCTCGTCGACCATCGCGTTCGTCGAGCGGCCGGTCGACGACCCCTCGGTCCGCCAGCCGGACATCACGCTGGCCCGCGAGCGCCTCGGCTGGGAGCCGGTCGTGCCCGTGGAGGAGGGGCTCGAGCGGACGATCGAGTGGTTCCGCCGCAGCGCCGCAGCCGACTGAGCGCTCACTCCACCGGCAGGCCGGCGCGCTCCCACGCGTCCATGCCGCCGGCGACGTTGACGGCGTCGACGCCCTGCGAGCGCAGCCACATGACGACCTGGGCGGAGCGGCCGCCCACGTGGCAGACGACGTAGAGCGGGCCCTCGTCCGGCAGCTCGATCTCGCCGGCGCGCGAGCCGAGGCCGCTCATCGGGAGGTGCTGCGCCCACGGCACGTGCCCGGCGGCCCACTCGTCGTCCTCGCGGACGTCGAGGAGCGGGGCGTCCGCGGGGACGTCGGTGACGCTGACCTGGGGCAGGGGGTGGCCGTGCTGCACGCGGGCCATCCTGCCTCAGCCGCCCGAGCGGTACGCCGCCGCCAGCCGCGCGAAGCCCTCCTCGAGCCCGACCGCGGGCGTCCAGCGCAGGGCGGCGCGGGTCTCCGCCTGGTCGAACCAGTGCGCCGTCGAGAGCTGCTCGGCGAGGAAGCGGGTGAGCGGTGGTTCCCCGTCTCCGGGGACGCGGTCGGCGAGCAGCGGCCAGACGCGCTCGACCCCGGCCCCCGCGGCCAGCGCCACCCGACGGGGTACGTGGCGGCGCGGTCCCGGCACGCCCGCCGCCCGGCAGATCCGCTCGACGAGCTCGGCGAGCGGGCGCGGCTCGCCGTTGGTCACGACGTAGGCCCGGCCGCCGACCACGTCCGGGCGCTCGCGCACGGCGTCGAGCGCGGCCACGAGCGCGTCGGCGGCGTTGCTGACGTACGTCGTGTCGACGAGCGCCGCACCGGACCCCACGACGACGAGCCGCCCGGAGCGGGCGCGGCCCACGATGCGGGCGACCAGCTGCTCGTCGCCGGGACCCCAGACGAGGTGGGGGCGGACGGCGACGGCGCCGGCGGCGAGTGCGAGGAGCTCGGCGGCGGCCTTGGTCCGCGCGTACGCGCCGCGGGCCCGCGCCGGGTCGGCGGGGTCGGCACCCGCGCCGGCGAGCGCGGTCCCGGCGTGCGCGACCGAGGGCGAGGAGACGAAGACCGTGGGACGGCCCGCGGCCGCGGCGAGCAGGGCGCGGGTGCCCTCGACGTTGACCGCCTCGAACTCCGCCTCCGGACCGGTCATCGAGACCTTCGCGGCGAGGTGGACGACCGCGTCGGTCCCCTCCACCGCACGCGCCACCGCGTCGGCGTCGGTG
Organism: Motilibacter rhizosphaerae; assembly: GCF_004216915.1. Classification (NCBI taxonomy): domain Bacteria; kingdom Bacillati; phylum Actinomycetota; class Actinomycetes; order Motilibacterales; family Motilibacteraceae; genus Motilibacter; species Motilibacter rhizosphaerae. Next base: position 574,333 of record NZ_SGXD01000001.1, on the reverse strand, counting down.
ACCGAGCCCTGCACCTCCTCGACCCCGACGAGCCGGCTGGGCCGCCGCTGGAGGACGCGGACGCGCTCGCCCCGGTCGCGCAGCAGCGCGGCGACCGTGCCGCCGAGGAGCCCGGAGGCCCCCGTGACGAGCACGGTCACGGGCGGCCGACCCGCTCGCCGGCGAGCACGCGCTGCGCCCAGCGCGCGACCCGCGTGCGGTCGATCTTCGAGTTGTGCCGGATGTCGGTCGGCAGGACCGCCACGACGAGCACGGCGACGAGCTCGCGGCCCGCTGCAGCGCGGCAGGCGTCGGCGAGCTCGAGGGGCGCCACGCCGGCGGCGGTCCCCGGCGCCTCGACGACCGCGACCAGCCGCTGCGCCCCGGCCGGGCCGACGCCGACCAGCGCGGCCCGGGACACCGCCGGCACGGACTCGAGGCGCTGCTCGGTGCCGACGGGCGCGACCGGGCCCTCCGCGGTGAGCACGAGGTGCGCCAGCCTGCCCTCGACCCAGAGCCGCCCCTCGGCGTCGAGGTGCCCGACGTCGCCCGTGCGGTGCCAGCCGGCGTCGCGCGTGGAGGCCCGCTCGGCGAGCCAGAGCTGGTCGTAGCGCTCCTTGACGTGGGCGCCGCGGACGGCGATCTCGCCCAGCACGTCCGGCACGTCCACGAGCGGGCCGGGGGCCGTGCCGGTCGAGGTCAGCGGCGCCAGCGCGACCTCCACGCCGGGCAGCGGGTGGCCGACGCAGACGCCGTCGCCCGAGCCGGCCTCCTCGATGCCGACGAGGTCGATGTCGGTGACGGGCAGCGCCTCCGTCATGCCGTACGGCGTGTGCAGCGACGCGCGCGGCACGAGCTCCTGGACCTGGCGCAGCAGCGCGGCCGGCACCGGCGCGCCGGCGCTGAGCAGCAGCTCGACCTGCTCGAGCGCTCGGCGCCGGGCGGGGTCGAGCGCGCCGCGCGTGGCGAGGACGCCGGCGAGCGCCGCCGGGCTGGCGAAGACCACGGTGGCGCCCACGGCGGCGACCGCGTCGGCGAGCGCCGTGGCCGAGAGCGTGCGGGGGGCGGTGACGTCCATGTCCGGGACGGCGGAGACCGCACCGAGCGCGGGCCCGAACAGCGCGAAGGGCGCGAACCCCGCGACGAGCCGCGTCCCGGGCCCGACGGCGTACGCGGCGGCGAGCAGGTCGCGCACGGCGGCGAGCTGCGCGACGGTGTAGACGACGCCCTTCGCGGGCCCGGTGGACCCGGAGGTGAACAGCACCGCCGCCTCCTCCGTCGGGCCGGGCGGCGGCGGGAGCGGGGTGGTGGCGAGGGCGGCGCGGCCGCGGCGGGCGAGCTCGTCCAGCGGGGTGCCGAGGCGGAGCGCGCGGCCCGGGCCGGCGAGGAAGCGCGAGCCCGGCCAGCCGAGGGCGCGGGCGGCGACCAGGGCGCGGGCGATGCCGACGACGTGCGCGGGGCCCGCCCCGCGGACGGCCCGGTGGAGGCCGGGGAGCCCGAGCCCGGCGTCGGCGACGACGATGACGGCGCCGATGCGCAGGCAGGCGTAGACCACGGAGGTGAGCTCGGTGCCCGGCGGGACCAGCAGGGCGACGCGGTCGCCCCGGCGTACCCCGCTCGCGAGCAGGCCGGCCGCGAGCTCGTCGACGCGGGTCGCGAGCTGCGCCCACGAGACCGTGCGCGCCCCCTCGCCGAGCTCGACGACGGCGGGACCGGGGTCGGCGCGGCGCTCCTCCAGCGCCGCGGACAGCGGGCGCACCGCCGGAGCGAGGGGCGGGGCCGCCGGGACGCGCGCCGAGCCGAGCCAGGCGAGCAGCGTGCCGGCGACGTCGGCGTCCTCGGGCAGCAGGTGGCCGGCGCCCTCGAAGCGGTGGACGTCCGCGTGCGGCAGCCGCGCGCGCAGGTCGCGCAGGTAGCGGTCGGAGAACACCGGGTCGCGCGGGCCCCACAGCAGCAGCACGGGGACGTCGGCGAGCTCGCCGAGCCGCCCGGCGACGTCGAGCAGCGCGGCGCGCGAGCCGTGGTCGGGCTCGAGCGGGATGTCCGCCACGAAGTCCCCCACCGCCCGCCGGCGCTCGGCGCGGCGGTAGGGCGCCCGGAAGGCCTCCTTCACCTCGCGCGCGAGCGGCGGGTGGGCCAGCGCGAGCGTGGTCTCGAGGAAGGCCGGGGTCGTCGTCGTGCCAAAGCGGAGCAGCGCGTCGGCGCGCGCGAGGCGCAGCGGGGCGGGCAGCGCGGCGCCCGCCTCCGAGACCGCGGTGTTGCACAGCACGACGCCCGCGAGCCGGTCGCGGTGGGCGAGCGCCCAGCCCAGCGAGACGATACCGCCCCAGTCGTGGGCGAGCGTGACGACCGGGCCCTCGAGCCCCAGGGCGTCGACGACGCGGCCGAGGTCGTCGATGCGGCGGGCGAGCGGCCGGAGCGTCCCGGTCCGCTCGGAGAACCCCATGTCGAGGTGGTCGACGGCGACGACGCGCCACCCGCGGGCCGCGCCGGCGGCCAGCACCGAGCGCCAGAGGTACGCCCAGGTCGGGTTGCCGTGGACGCAGAGCACGGTGCCCTGCGCGGGTCCGGCCAGCGAGGGGGCGTTGTCGAGGACGTGCCACGTGCGCTCGACGCCGTCGGCGTCGAGCGCGCGGACCGCGCGGGACCAGGCCGGATCCAGCCCGGGCAGGCCGGCGGGGAGGGGCGGGTCGAGCAGCTCGGAGGTGGGCAGGTCGGACAGCGGAGAGGTCACCAGGCGATCTCGAGCACGCTCGTGTTGAGCCCCGAGCCGATGCCCATGCAGAGCACCCGGTCGCCCGGGCTGAGCTCGGGGGCGTGGTCGGCGAGCGTGATGGGGAGCGCCGCCGGGCCGACGTTGCCGAGCCGCTGGTAGGTCGTCGGCACCTTGTCGGGGTCGATGCCCAGCGCGTCGACGATGGAGGCGGTGTGGACGACCGAGACCTGGTGCATGACGTACGCGTCCATGGCCGACCAGTCCCAGCCGGCCTCGCGCGCCTCGGCCCAGACGTCGCGCGCCAGCTGCACGCCCGCCTCGAGCAGGCCCTTGTGGTCGGTGCGCATCTGCTGCAGGTCACCCACGCACAGCTCGTGGTGCTCGGTGCCGGCCCGGCTGATGCCCCCGAGGACGCGGTGCGCGCCGGGGTGCTCGTCGGCGCGCCCGAGCACCGCCGCGGCGGCACCGGAGCCCAGCGTCAGCGTCGCGAACTCGCGGAGGAAGTCCTCGCGGGTCGTCTCGGGGCGCGAGAGCCGCGCGATCGTCGCCTCGTGGGTCTGCCGGGCGCCCTCGGCGTCGACCACCACGGCGTACTGCACGGCGCCGGAGTCGATCATCGTGCCCGCGATCTGCACCGCGTTGACGAAGCCCAGGCAGGCGTTGGTGACGTCGAAGTTGAGCGCCGTGGGCGGCAGGCCCATGAGGTGGTGGACGGCCGAGGCGGTGGAGGGCTCGAGGTGCTCGCGGGAGACGCTGGAGTTGATGAGCAGGCCGACCTGCGACGGGTCGACCCCGGCCTCGGACAGGGCCTTGGCCCCCGCCATCGCCGCGGCGTCGGCGAAGGAGACCTCCTCGGGCCACCAGCGCCGCTCCACGATGCCGGTCAGCGTCGCGAGGGTCCCCGGGCGCAGGCGCAGCCGCGCCATGCTCTCGGCGAGCCGCTCGTCGATCTCGGCGGACGTGACGACGACCGGGCCCTCCAGGCCCGCCACCGACAGCAGTGCGGTGTTGCGGAGGGTGTAGGAGGCGTTGCCGGCCACGTGTGTCCTCGTCGTCCGTGAGTGCGGGATGGCTTCCCGCGGAAGTCCCATCTTCCCCGATCCGCCGCGTCGCACGCGACGGCGCCGGTCGCTAGCCCCGGCTCAGGACCACGGAGAGCGTCTGCGTACGGTCCAGCGCGACGTCCAGCACGCCCTGGCCGCTCGCCACCTGGACCCCCGTCCCGCCCGTGACCCGCCAGCCCGGCGGGGGGATGACGACGGTGCGCGTGCGCACGGGCGTGAGGTCGTTGTTGGCGTCGTACGCGACCTGCAGGGTCATCCCGTCGCCCTCCGCCACCGCCGCCTTGGGGATGGTGAAGGTGACGGGCCAGGTCCCGGTGGAGCCGGGCGCGATCTGGACGGGCTGGCGCAGGTAGCTCAGCCCACCGACCGCGAGGACCTGGCGCTTGCCGAGCACCTGCGTCGCGCCCTGCTGGGGCTTCGCGGGTGCCGGCGGGGTCGTCACATCGGACGCGCCCGTCGGCAGCACCGTGACGAGGCTGTCGCGGGCGAAGCCGCTGAGCTCGCCGTACTCCAGCATCTTGCCGCTGCGGTCGATGGCGCCGTTGCTCTGCGTCACCGTGCGCTGCACCTTGGCCGAGCCGTCGGCCTGCATCGTGATGATCTCGTCCACCGTGCGCTGCTGGAGCGCGTCGACCTTGGCGCCCTTGAGGTTCTGGTTGAACAGCGCGATGCGGTCACCGGTGGTCGCGGGTGCCGCCACCGCGCCGGAGAGCCCCGCCCCGCTGATGAACTGCTGGACGGAGGGGTCCGCCATCCAGATCTGGAAGTGCCGCCCCGGCGCCGAGGCGAACAGCGCCTTCGCCTTGTCGGTGAGCCCACCGCCCTCGGAGAGCCGCTGGACGAGGCCGCCCATGAGCGCGGCGTTGAGCAGGTGGCGCTGCGGGCTGTCCGCCTCTGCGTAGACGTTCGCGAGGAGGAGCTGGGCGACGTTCTGGTCGTTGACCTGGCCGTAGCCGGCGGCGTCGACGCCGCCCGTGACGCGGAGCAGCTCGCGGACGGCGTTCATGTCGAGCGCGATGACGCCGTCGATGTGCTGGCCGGTCCCGCCCTGCCAGGCGAGCGCGAGGTTCTGGCCCGAGACGCGGAAGTCGGGGTCGGTGTTGGCGTTGACGAACGGCGTGTAGGTCTTGCCCTTCACCCGCTGGCCGGAGAAGAAGGGGTCGGCGACGGCCGGCTTCCACGGCACGGGCGCGTTGATGAAGCCCTTGCCGGCGCCCTGGGCGAGCCCGTTGGGGAACTTCACGTCGGAGGTCGACTGCGCCGCCCCCTGCGTCATGACGCCCTTGTCCAGGGTCAGCGTCGCCACCGACAGCGGGGCACCGCCCGAGGGGCGCATCTCCGCCTGGTTGAGCACGGTGACGAGGTAGGTCCGCGGGGTGTCCGCACCGAGCACGCCCGGCAGCAGGCGCAGCAGCGGGAGCGCCTGCTCCATCTGCTTGCGCAGCGAGCGCACCTGGTCCAGGGCGCGGTCCCGGATGCCCGGCACCTCCTGCTCCTTGGGCCCGGTGCCGTCGACCTCGAGCAGGTCCTGCTCGGCGCCCGCCATCAGCGAGGAGATCTGCTGGGCCTTGACGGCGGTCTGCTGGACGACCGGCAGCGAGAAGACGTGGTCGGCGTACAGCGGCTGCTGCGACGAGCCCGGCACGGGCTTGATCGCACCGCTGACGTCGAGGGCGTAGTGCCCGGCGGAGACGGTCGCGTCCGCGGCGTCGAGCAGGTGCCCGAGGTCGCTGACCGGGATCTTCGCCCAGGGGAGGACGCCGGCGATGCGCATCTGCGTCGTGCGCGACGAGCGCCGGGCCGTGGCGAGGTGCAGCGCCGCCGCGTCGAGGTGGCGCGAGGCCGCCGTCGGGTCGCTGCCCGCCACGGTGCGGAAGGCGGTCAGCTCGTCCTCGGCGGCCGTGGCCTGGGTCTTCACGTCGCGGGCCGAGTCGCGCAGGCCGAGCGCCATCCACACGCCGAAGCCGGCGAGCGCGCCCAGCACGACGAGCACCACGCCGGCCCAGACGAGCACCTTGCGCCGGCGCAGCCACGGCAGGCGCGGGCGGCGGGGCGGCGAGGCGATCTCCTCGACGCGCTCGAGCGGGTGCTCCCAGCGCACGGACGGCGGCGACACCGACGGCACCGAGGGCGCGGGCGTCCCGACAGGGGTCACCATCGTGGTCTCGGCGGCGGAGGGCGGCTGCTCGCCCTTCGGTCCGGAGGACGTCGGGGACGTGCGCGCGAAGGGACGGATCGTCACAGGCTGGAGTCCGGGGGTCGGGGACGGGGCGTCTCGGGCCGGGCGGCGTCGAGCAGGCCCGGAGTGTCGAGTCTGCCACCGCGTGGACCCTCCCGACCAACGCCCGGCCGCAGGCGGCCGTTCCGGAGTGGCCGCAGGCGGCCGTTCCGGAGTGGCCGCAGGCGGCCGTTCCGGTCGCTGCTGCTCAGTGGTGGTGCAGGACGAGCAGCGCCACGTCGTCGTCGCCACCGAGGCTGCGGTCGGTCGCGAGCAGCAGCGCGTCGGCCAGCTCCTGCGGGTCGCTGGACGCGCCCTCGAGGGCGCGGCGCAGCCGCTCGAGCCCGACCGTGAGGCTCTCGTCGCGGCGCTCGACCAGCCCGTCGGTGAACATGACGACGGTGGCGTGCGCCGGCAGGTCCACCACCACCTCGGGGTACGCGCCGGTGCCCACCCCAACCGGCGGCCCGGGCTCGACCTCGATCCAGGTCGCCGTGCCGTCCGGGGCGAGCAGCAGCGGCGGCGGGTGCCCGGCGGAGGCGAGCGTCAGCCGCCGGCCCTGCGGGTCGTACGACCCGACGAGCAGCGTCGCGAGCCCGAGGTCGAGCATCTTGTCGACGTCGGCCGCCATCCGCTCGAGCAGGGTCCCGGGGCTCAGCCCCTGCAACGCGAGCGCGGCGGTGATGGCGCGCAGCTGGCCCATGCGCGCGGCGGAGCGCATGCCGTGCCCCACGACGTCGCCGAGCGCGACGAGCAGCCCGTCGCCGACCTCGACCGCCTCGTAGAAGTCGCCGCCGGTGAGCGCGCCCTGCACGCTCGGCAGGTAGCGCGTGGCGATCTGCAGGTCGGCGCGCTGCGGCGTCACGCGGGGGAGCAGGTGGCGCTGCAGCTCGATGCCGTTGCGCCGCTCGGAGCGGTAGAGCAGGGCGTTGTCCAGCGCGACGGCCGCGCGGACGGCGAGGTCGGCGAGCAGGTCGCGGTCGAGGGTGCCGGCGCCGGCCTCCGCCAGGGAGAGCGCGCCCAGCGTGCGCCCCCGGCTCACGAGCGGCACGGTCCAGGCGCTGGTCGCGCCGGTGGCGCGCAGCGCGGCGTACGCCGCCTCGTCCCCGCCCGCGACCCGGCGCAGCAGCTCCTCGGTCACCGGGCGCTCCTGGGGACGGCCCGTCCCCGTGACGGCGCCGGCCCCGGCGGCGTCGGTGGTGCGCAGCGGCAGCGCGCGGAGCAGGCTGCTCAGCGGCTCCTCCTCGGCGCGGTCGGCGTGGCGCACCGCGACGACCCGGACGTCGCCCTGCCGGCTGCGCGAAGTGCGCACGTCGAGCGCGTCGGCGAGGTCGGCGCGCAGGGCCACCGCGGCGTACGGCGCGAGCCTCGGCACCACGAGGTCGAGCAGGCGGTCGATCACCTGCTCGGGGTCGAGCAGGGCGGACAGCGCCGCGCTCGCCGCCGCAGCGGTGCGCAGCCGCGCGTTGGCCCGCTCACGCTCGGCCTCGACCGCCTTGCGCTCGTCGATGCGCTGGACGAAGACGGACATGCCCTCGGGGTCGGGCGTGGCGCGCACCTCGAGCCAGGAGCCGAAGGGCGCGTACTCCGCCTCGAAGGAGACGGGCCGTCCGGTGCGGGCCGCCGTCGCGTACTGCTCGGCGAAGACCGTCCCGACCAGCTCGGGGAGCACGTCGCGCACCCGCCGCCCGAGCAGCTCCTCGCGCCGGCGGAGGAGCAGCTGCTCGGCCTGGAGGTTGAGGTAGGCGAAGCGGCCCTCGGTGTCGACCCGGAAGAACGCCGCCGCGAGCGTCTCCAGCACGCCGGCGAGGCGCCCCGCGTCCTGCTCGGGCCCGGGCGTGCCAAAGGCCGACCCGCTGGAGACCGCGCCCAGCGCGGCGAACAGGCGCGCGTTGTCCACGCCGACCGCGATCCGGCGCGCGAGGTCCTGCGCGAACTGCAGGTCCACGGCGGTGTACGACCGGGCCGAGCCCGTCGTGACCAGCGTCATCGCGCCGATGGTCCGGCCGCGGGCGACGAGGGGGACGCTGAGCAGGCTGCCCACCCCGAGCTCGGCGACGGCGGCGGCGCGCGGGTCGTCCGGCTCCGGGACGGGGACGACGGGGACGAGGAGCGGCTCGCGCTCGCGGACGACGCGCCCGATGCCCTGCAGGTCGCCCATGCGCGCGGGCCAGGTCTGGTTGAACCGCCGGGCGGCGGCGGCCCCCTCGGCGTCGACGCTCTGGACGTCGAGCGCGCGCAGCTCACCGTCCTCCAGCAGGTGGAAGACGCAGAGGTCGGCGAGCTCGGGCACCGCCAGCCGGGAGACCCCGCCGAGGCTGCGCTCGACGTCCACGGTGTCGCCGAGCAGGTCGGTGACGTCGGCGAGGAACGCGAGCTTGCGGTTGGCCGCCTCGACGCGCTCGGCGCTGCGGGCGCGGTCCAGCGCCTGGGCGCAGGTGTCGGCGAACGCCGAGAGGAACTCCCAGGACGGCTCGGGGAGCCGGGCGCCGGGGGAGGCGAAGCCCAGGGTCAGCGCACCGAGCACGACGTCCTCGACCACGAGCGGGATGACCGCGAGCCCGTGCGGGCCCCAGTCCAGCCCGCGCAGCCGGGGGAAGAGCTCGTCGCGCTCGGCGACCGAGCCGACCCACACCGGCTGCTGGCGGCGCAGCGCCTCGGCGACGGGCAGCGGCTCGTCGATGCCGTACGCGGTGGGGGCGGCGAACTCCGCCGGGAGCCCGGGGGCGACCCGCGCGAGGCGCAGGGTCCGCCCGTCGTCGTCGAGCAGGGTCACGGCGGCCACGAAGGCCCCGACGAGCCCTCCGGCGTGCGACAGCGCGACGTCGAGCACGGCCTCCACGTCGCGCACCTGCCCGAGCGCGGTGGTCACGGCCTGCAGCCGGGTCAGCCGGTGGACCACCTGGGTGCGCGAGGAGTCCAGGCGCACCCGGTCGAGGGTCTGGGCGCCGATCGCGGCCAGCGCGGTGAGGAACGCGCGCTCGTCGGTGCTGAACAGCCGCGAGTCGGCGAACTCGAGCTCGAGCGCGCCGATGCTGTGCCCGGCGACGAGCAGCGGCAGGCCGCAGACCGCGCCGGGCTCGCCCGCCCGGTCCTCGTTGGACTCCAGCCAGACCGGGGTGCGGTCCCGGTGGGCGACCGCGGCGGCGCCGGCGCCGGCGGTGGGGATGCGCCCGGCGTACGCCTCCGCGTCGCCCTGCGTCGCGAGCGGGCGCAGGTGCCGGCCGTCGGCGAGCAGCAGGGCGCCGCCGGTCGCGTCGAGCTCGCGGGCGGCGGCGTCGAGCACGGCGCGGGCGACGTCGTCGAGCCCGCCCGCGGCGCTGAGCCGCTGCGTGGCGTCGTGCAGGTGGGCGGCGAGCGCGGAGGCGCGCTGCAGCCCGGCCAGGACGTCGACGGCGCCGAGGAGGAACGACTCGAACGACGGGACGGGCGGCGGCTGCTCGCCCGCGGCGTGGGAGCGCAGGGCGGAGACGAGGCTCGTGACGTACCAGCGGCGGAAGACCTGGTGCTGCGGCGGCGCGGCGAGGGTGAGCAGCCGCGCGGTGTGCGCGTAGCGGTCGGCCTCCTCCAGCGCGGCGAGGTAGCGCTCACCCGCGTCGGCGGCGCTGGTCGGCAGCGTGAGCGTCAGCGTCGTGCGCGGCTCGCCCCGACCCGCCGCCGCCAGCGCCTGGCGCTTGATGGCGTGGCGCGCCTCGGCGAACTCCTGGACGACGTCGCTGATGAGCCCGGCGAGGTGCTCCGGCAGGGCGCCGGTGACGCCGGAGGCCGCACCACCGGCGGTGAGGGTGAGCTCGCGGACCAGGGAGTCGACGTGCGCCTTCGCCGCGAGCAGCAGGTCGGTGGGGACGTCGCCCAGCGTGACGCTGTAGCGCTCGGGCGCGACCTCCTCGAGCAGGTCCGCCCACGACTCGAGGTCGTCGACGCCCAGCTCCCCGAGCCCGGCCGGGTGCAGGCCGAAGTCCGCGTCGTCGGGCTCGGTGCCGGGGACGAGGTGCACCCACACCCGCTTGCCGCGCGGCGTCGGCTCGGCGGCCCAGGCCTCGGCGAGCGACTCGACGAGGCTGAGCCCGCGCCCGGTCGTCGACCCGGCGTCGGCGATGGGGCGCAGCGGCATGGCGGGGGAGCCGTCGTGGACCTCGATGCGGACGCCCGCCGCGGCGTACGGCTCGAGGACGAGGCGCACCGGCCCACGCGCGTGCAGCACGGCGTTGGTGACGAGCTCGGTGACGACCAGCGCGCTGCTGTCCTCGACCGCGGTGCGGTCCCACGCGGCGAGGACCTCGCGGACCAGGCGGCGGGCCGCGGGCACGGACTCCGGGACGACCGGGAACTCCTGCTCCTCGCAGGCCGTGCCGGGGCGGTCGGAGGCGGGTGCCGTCACCGGGGGTCCTTCGACCCGGAGCCGCCCCGGCTTGAGCGAGCGGCGCTCACTTGAGCAGCCGGGAGAGGCGGCGGTCGGCGAGCACCTGGCCACCCGTCTGGCAGGTCGGGCAGTACTGCAGGCTGCGGTCGGCGAAGGAGACCTCGCGGACGGTGTCGCCGCACACGGGGCAGGGCTCGCCGGTGCGCCCGTGCACGCGCAGCCCGCTCTTCTTCTCCGCCTTGAGCTTGCCCGCGGCGAGCCCCGCCGACCGCGCGACCGCGCCCTCGAGGGTGTCGCGCACGGCCTGGTGGAGCCGGGCGACGTCGTCCCCCGACAGCCCGCTCGCCGGCTTGAACGGCGAGAGCCGCGCGACGTGCAGCACCTCGTCGGAGTACGCGTTGCCGATCCCCGCGACGACGCTCTGGTCGCGCAGCACGCCCTTGACCTGCTGGCGGCCCGCAGCGCGCAGGATGCCGGCGAGCACGTCGACGGTGAACTCCGGCGCGAGCGGCTCGGGACCGAGGGTGCGCACGCCGGGGACGTCGTACGGGTCGCGCACGACGTACGCCGCCAGCCGCTTCTGCGTCCCCGCCTCGGTGAGGTCGAACCCGGACCCGTCGTCGAGGTGGACGCGCAGCGCGAGGGGGCCCTTGCCCGGCTTCGGCGGGGTCTGGCCCAGCTGCTCGCTCCAGCGCAGCCACCCCGCGCGGGCGAGGTGGACGACGAGGTGGAGGCCGTCGACGTCGAGGTCGAGGAACTTGCCGTGCCGCTCCACGCCGGTGACCGTCAGCCCGGCGAGCGAGGTCACCGGCGGGTCGTACGTCTTCAGCACGTTGATCGCGGCGACGTCCACGCGAGCGACCACGTGGCCCACCGCGCGCTGGCGCAGGAAGCGGGCGAGCGCCTCCACCTCGGGCAGCTCCGGCACGCGCCCAGTGTGACCTGCCGGCCGCGCCGGCGCACGCACGCCCTCTCCCGGCGGCCGCTCAAGCGCGCCGCGCACGGGGCCGAAGCGTCCTGCGATGACCGACCTGCTCCACCTCCTGCGCCGCACGACGTACGGCCCCACCCCCGCGCTGCTCGCCGAGGTCGAGCGGACGGGGCCGTCGGCGTGGCTCGCCCAGCAGCTCGCCCCCTCGACGGTCACCGACCCCGTCGGGGACCGGCTCGCGAAGCGGTTCCCGCAGCTGCAGTGGCCGGCGTGGAAGGTCCGCGAGGTCCACGGCTTCGACTGGACCGTCATGCTCCAGCTGCGCGACCTGCACACCGCGCGGGCGGTCTGGTCACGCCGGCAGCTGCTCGAGGTCCTCGTCGACGTCTGGTCCAACGCGCTCAACGTCCCGAACCCCTCGAGCGACGTCTCCGACGTGCGCCACCTCTACGACCGCGACGTCATCCGCCGGCACGCCCTGGGCCGCTTCGAGGACCTGCTCGTCGCCGCGGTCACCTCGCCGGCGATGCTGCGCTACCTCGCGGCCGACCAGAGCACCGGCCGCAACCCCAACGAGAACCTCGGCCGCGAGCTGCTCGAGCTGCACACGGTCGGGCGGGCGTCCGGCTTCACCGAGCACGACGTCCGGCAGAGCGCGCTGGTCCTCACCGGGCTGACGGTGGGCAGCAAGAGCGGGCAGACGGAGTACGCGCCGCAGGACCACTGGGTCGGGCCGGTCCGGGTGCTGGGCTTCCGCCACCCGAACGCCTCGGCCGAGCGCGGGCGGGAGGTCGCCGAGGCGTACCTCCGCTACCTCGCGCGCCACCCGCTGACCGCTCGGCACGTCGCCACGCGGCTCGCCGTCCGCTTCGTCAGCGACGCGCCCAGCCCGGCGCTCGTGCGGGCGCTGGCCCGCACGTACACCGTCTCGGGGACGGCGGTCCTCCCCGTGCTGCGCCAGCTCCTCGGCTCGCGGGAATTCCTCGAGTCCGGCGGGCAGAAGGTGCTGACGCCCTTCCAGGACCTCGTCGCGACGGCCCGCGTCCTCGGCGTCTCCCCGCCGCGCGGCACGGACTTCGGCAGCCTCGGCTGGTGGCCCGACGTGCTCGGCCAGCCGCCGCTCGGCTGGCCGCGGCCCGACGGCTACCCCGACGTCGCCGCGGCCTGGGCCGGTGCCGGCACGACGCTCGCCCGCTGGAACGCCCACCTCGCGCTCGCAGCGGGCTGGGACTCGAAGCTGGTCCACCGGAAGCCCGAGTCGTTCCTGCCGCGCCCGCTCCCCGCGACCCACGGCGAGCTCGTCCGCGCGCTCGGTGCCGCGCTGCTCGTCCCGCTCGCGCCGGCGCAGGTCGACGCGCTGTGCGGCTTCGTCGGCAAGGTGCCGGCCTCGCGGCTGGCGGCCGACGACCCCGCGGTCACGTGGCGGCTGGCCTCCCTGCTCTCCCTCGTCCTCGACACCCCCCAGGCGGCCCTGCGATGACGACCACGTGCGGCTGCACCGAGCAGCAGGGCCTCTCCCGGCGCGGCTTCCTGCGCGGCGCGCTCGCCGGCGCCGCGGCGCTCGCGGGCGGCTCGCTGCTCCAGCTCGGGGACGCGCAGGTCGCCCTCGCCGAGCCCGGGTACGCGGGCGACGCCCTCGTCGTCGTCAGCCTGCGCGGCGGCTTCGACGGGCTGTCCGCCGTCGTGCCGGCCGGTGACCCGGCGTACGCGGCGGCGCGCCCCGACATCGCCGTCCCGGCGAGCCGGCTGCTGCAGCTCGACGGGATGTTCGGCCTGCACCCGGCGCTGGCGCCGCTGCTCCCGCTGTGGCAGGCGGGGACGTTCGGCGCGGTGCACGCGGTGGGGCAGGCGTCGCCGACCCGCAGCCACTTCTCCGCGATGGAGGAGCTGGAGCGGGCCGCGCCCACCTCGAGCCTGCGCACCGGCTGGATCGACCGCATGGTCGGCGCCGGCGGCTCGACCTCGACGTTCGCCGGCGTGCAGCTCGGCTCCGGGACCGCGACGCAGGCGCTCTCCGGGCCGGTGCCCACCCTCGCGCTGGGCCGGCTCTCCTCGGTCGACCTGCCGGGCTCGTGGGACGCCGACGAGCGGGCGCGCTGGCGCACGGCGCTCACGGCCCTGCACGCGACCGGCCCGGCGGCGGTCACCGTCCCCGCGCGGGAGGCGGTCGCCGCCGTCGCCACCGCGGTCGGCCTGCCCGCGGCGGCGCCGGCCACGGCGTACCCGGAGGGGGCGTTCGGCGACGCGCTCAAGGACGTCGCGCGCCTGGTCAAGGGCGGGGTCGGGGTGCGGGTCGCGGCCGTCGACCTGGGCGACTGGGACATGCACGAGGGTCTCGGCACGACCGAGTGGGGGCGGATGCAGCGCCAGCTGGGCGTCCTCGCGAGGGGGCTGGCGGCCTTCGCGGCCGACCTCGGCGACGCGCTCGCGACGACGAGCGTGGTCACGCTGTCGGAGTTCGGCCGGCGGGTCGAGCAGAACGGCTCCGGCGGGCTCGACCACGGGCACGGCAACGCGGTCCTGCTCCTCGGCGGGGGCGTGGTCGGCGGCCGCGTCCACGGCACGTGGCCCGGGCTCTCGGCCTCCGCGCTCGTCGACGGCGACCTCGCGGGCACGACGGACTACCGCCAGCTGCTGGCCGAGCTGCTCGAGGTCCGCTGCGGCGTCCCCACGGGCAGCGTCTTCCCCGGCCTGGGTGCCGGACGGCTCGGGATCGCGCGAGCGCGCTGACCCGGCTCCGGGCGTGGTCCTCAGGTCGGGCGCCCGACCTGCCGAAGGCCGCGGCATGCAGACGGCTGACGCGGACGGCGCGGGGGCCGCTCCCGCGCGCCGGCGCGGGCTGCCCGCGGCCCTCGTGCTCGCCGGGGCCGTCCTCGCCGGCGGGCTCACCGTCACCGTGCTCGTCGGCGTCAGGTCGGCGGGGCAGCCCGGCGGGACGGACACCGCCGATCGCGCGCTCGTCGTCGCGCTGGGGGCCTGTGCGCTCCTCCTCGCCGTCCTGGTCCTCGAGCTCGCCCTCGGCCGGCGCCGCGCGGAGCTGCGCGTCGAGCGCGCAGTGGCGGAGCTGCGCCGGGCCGAGGCGGCCGCCCGCCGCGACGCCGCCCTGCTGCGCGCCGTGCTCGAGTCGATCTCCGACGGCGTGGGCGTAGTCGACGCGGAGGGCCGCTTCCTCGTGCACAACCGGGCGGCGCGCGACCTGCTCGGCGGCCGCGCGGACAGCGACGACCCGAGCAGCTGGCAGCAGCACTACGACATGTGGCGGCCCGGCGGCCGCGAGCCCTTCCCGCTCGCCGAGATGCCGCTCGTCCGCGCCCTGGCCGGGGAGAGCACGGACGACGTCGACGTCCTCGTCCGCGCCCCCGACGGGACCGAGCGGCTGCTCTCGGTCTCCGGCCGCCCGCTGGACGCCACCGCCGGGCAGGCCGGCGCGGTCGCGGTGTTCCGCGACGTCTCCGTCGAGCGGGCGCGCACGGCACAGCTCGCGAGCACCCTGGCCGACCTCGCCCGCAGCGAGCGCCGCTGGCGCGCGTCGTTCGACAGCTCGCTGGTCGGGCGCGTCCACCGCAGTCCCGACGGCGGGCTGCTGCGCGCGAACGACGTCGCCCTCCAGCTCTACGGCTACGACCGCCAGGAGCTCGCCGGCCTCACGGCGGAGCAGCTGCTGCACCCCGACGACGCCCCCCTCGTGGTCGAGGGCATGCGGCGCGCCCTGTCGGGGGTCTCGGGCGGCTTCCGGGCGCGGTTGCGGCTGCGCCGGCGGGAGGGCGGCTTCCGCACGGTCGACTCCTCCGCGGCCCTCATCCGCGACGAGGACGGCAACCCCGAGTACTTCGCCACGCAGCTCGTCGACGTCGAGGAGGCCGTGGCGGCCGAGCGCGAGCTGCGCGAGCAGCGCGACCTCTACTCCCAGCTGCTCGAGGCGCTCAGCGACCTCGGCGAGGCGGTGACGCTGACCCGCGACGGCGTCATCGAGTACGCCAACGACGCCATGTGCCGCCTCACCGGCCGCAGCCTCGAGGAGCTGCGGCGACTGGCGCGCAGCGTGGACCTGCTCGTGCCCGAGGACCGGGAGGTCTGGCTGGCCGAGCGCGTCACCGCCCCTGCCCACGTGCCGCGCCAGACGCGGCTGCTCGCCGCCGACGGGACGGTCGTGCCGGTCGAGGCCGTGAGCATCGCGCTGCCGAGCGCCGGAGGCCGGCTGCGCGTCGCCGTCTGCCGCGACCTCTCCGAGCGGGTCCGCGCCGCCGACGAGCTCGCGGCCTCCGTCGCCCGGCTCGAGGCCAGCAACGCCGAGCTCAGCGCCGCCAACCAGTTCAAGGACGACGTCGTCGCGATGCTCAGCCACGACCTGCGCCAGCCGCTGACCTCGGCGATCGGCTTCTGCGAGCTCGTCGTCGACGAGTGGGACGGGCTGCCCGACGAGGCGCGCCGCGACCTCGTCGCCCGCGCCGCACGCTCCGGCCACTGGGTCAACGACCTGCTCGAGGACGTCCTCACCATGGCCCGGCTCGACCGCGGCGAGCTCGGCCGCGACGCGCGCGCGGTCGACCTGGAGGTGGCGGTCGAGGACGCCGTGGTCCGGCTCGGGGCGTCGGGCGCCGAGGTCGACTCCTCGGGGGTGCCCGACGTCGCCGTCCGCGTCGACCCCGCGCAGCTCCAGCAGGTCCTCGCCAACCTGCTCGGCAACGCGCTGAAGTACGGCGCCGCCCCCGTCACGGTCACCGCCCGGCACCACGGGACCACCGTCGCGGTCGACGTCATCGACTCGGGGCCCGGCGTGCCCCCCGCCTTCGAGCCGCACCTGTTCGAGCGCTTCACCCGCGCGTCGGGCAGCGCGCGCGACCAGAAGGGCACGGGGCTCGGGCTCTGGATCGCCCGCACCCTCGCCGAGGCCAACGGCGGCAGCCTCGCCTACCGCCGCGCCTCGGGGCGCGGCGCCCGCTTCACGCTCACGCTGCCCGCCGTGGACCGGCGGGGCTCCGGGCCCGCGCTGCCCGAGCGTCCGCCGCGCACCGAGGTCGAGCCCGGCAGGACTGGAGCGCCGCAGCAGGGGTAGTCGGGGAGCACTCGCCCCCCGGGAGGACCCGTGCGCCCGCTCGTCCCGTCGACCGCCGCCGCCGCGCTGCTCCTCACCGCCCTCGCCGCGCCGCCCGCGGCCCGCGCGTCCGTGCCGCCCGCGAAGACCCCCGTCGCCGAGGGGTACGGCGGGGCCGTCGCCACGGTCGACGCCGACGCCACCGCCGCAGGGCTCTCCGCCCTCCGTGCCGGGGGCAACGCCGTGGACGCCGCCGTCGCCGCGGCCGCCGCGCTCGGGGTCACCGAGCCGTACTCCGCCGGGGTCGGCGGGGGCGGCTACCTGCTCTACTACGAGCCACGGACGCACCGGGTGCTCACGCTCGACGGCCGCGAGACCGCGCCGCGGGCGATGGGCCCGACCGCCTTCACCGAGGACGGCAAGCCGCTCGCGTTCGCGGACGCCGTCACGAGCGGGCTGTCGGTGGGCGTGCCGGGCACGCCGGCGACGTGGGACACGGCGCTGCGGCTCTGGGGGCGCCGCTCCCTCGGCCAGGCCCTCGCGCCGGCGACCGCGATCGCGCGCCAGGGGTTCGTCGTCGACCAGACCTTCGCGACGCAGACGGCGAGCAACGCGGCGCGGTTCGCCGAGTTCCCGTCGACGAGCGCGCTCTACCTCCCCGGCGGCCAGCCCCCCGTCGTCGGCAGCCTCCAGCGCAACCCCGACCTCGCCGCGACGTATGACCTGCTGGCGCGCAAGGGGATCAGCGCCTTCTACACCGGCGCGCTGGCTCACGACGTGGCGACGACGGCGCAGCACCCGCCGGTGGCGGCCGGCGTCACCGGCGTGCGCCCGGGGCTCATGACGACGGCGGACCTCGCGGCGTACGCAGTCCGGCGGCAGGCACCGACCCTGGTGCGCTACGAGGGGCTCGACGTCTACGGCATCGCGCCCTCGTCCAGCGGTGGCACCACGGTCGGGGAGGCGCTGAACATCCTGGAGAGGCAGGGCGTCAAGGACCTGGCCCCGACCCAGCAGCTGCACCGCTACCTCGACGCGAGCGCGCTCGCCTTCGCCGACCGCAACCGGCTGGTCGGCGACCCGGCGTACGTCCGGGTGCCCGAGCGTCGCCTGCTCTCCCAGGCCTGGGCGGACAAGAGGTCCTGCCTGATCTCGCCCGACCGCGCGCTCGTCACCCCGGTGACGTCGGGCATCGCGCCAGGAGGCACGTGCGGCTCGCCGGTCGGCGTCGCGAGCCCGACGGGCTACGAGGGCACGTCGACGACGCACCTCGTCACCTCGGACCGGTGGGGCGGGGTCGTGTCCTACACCCTCACCATCGAGCAGACCGGCGGCAGCGGGATCGTCGTGCCGCACCGCGGGTTCCTGCTGAACAACGAGCTCACCGACTTCAGCTTCACCGACACCCAGGGCGGTCACGACCCCAACCTGCCGGCCCCTGGGAAGCGCCCGCGCAGCTCGATCTCGCCGACGATCGTCCTGCGGCACCACCGGCCCTTCCTCGCCGTGGGCTCGCCGGGCGGCGCCACGATCATCACCACGGTGCTGCAGGTGCTCCTCGGCCGCCTCGACCAGGGACTGACGCTGCCGCAGGCGATCGCCGCCCCACGGGCGTCGCAGCGCAACACCGCGGCCGCCGACGCTGAGGCGGGGTTCGACACGGCAGCGCTGGAGGCGCTCGGCCACCGCTTCGCGCCGTCGCCGGAGATCGGGGCCGCCGTCGGCCTCGAGCTCGAGCCGGGCGGGCGCGTGCTCGCCGCCGCCGAACCCGTACGCCGTGGTGGGGGTGCCGCGGGAGTCGTCTCGACGACCCGGTAGCGGACGCCCCGCTTCGGCGCGGTTCCACCGGGAACCGCTAGGGCATGACGACACCCAGCGCCGAGGGCCCGGTCTTCCCGGGCACGGCCGAGCCCAGTTCCGAGCACGACCCCGAGTTCGCGGAGGAGTACGCCGAGTCCGTCGGCGTCGACCCCTCTCCGGAGCAGATCGAGCACTACGAGGAGCTCGTCGGCGACGAGCCGGCCGAGTAGCACCACCCGTCCAGCAGGCGGCGGGCACCGAATCCCCGGGGACGCCAGATCCCCGCACCTGTCGCAGAGGAGCACCATGAGCACCATCGGAGGCCGGTCGGCCGCCTCGATCACGAACTCGCCGAACCGCCTGCTGGGCGTGGTCTTCGGCGTCGTCTACCTGCTGGTGGGCCTGCTCGGGTGGTTCGTCGTCGGCGGCGTGGGCTTCGCCGAGAGCCACGGCAAGAGCCTGCTCGGCTTCGACGTCAACCCGCTGCACAACATCGTCCACCTGCTCGTGGGGCTGGCCCTCCTGGGCGCGGGTGTCGCGGGCACCGCGGCGGCGAAGGGCGCCAACATCGCGGTGGGCGCGGTCTACCTCGTCGTCGGCATCATCGGGCTGTTCATCCTCGACAGCGACGCGAACATCCTCGCCCTCAACGGCGCGGACAACGTGCTGCACCTGGCGAGCGCCCTGCTGCTGCTCGGGGTCGGCCTCTCGCAGGACCGCGCCACGCGCGCCCGGCTGTGAGCGCGCCGACGCGTCCGGGGGCCCTGGGCCTCGCGGCCTACGCGGGGATCGGCGCCGGGCTCGTCCACCTCGCCGTGGTGCACGAGCACCTGCAGGAGTGGCTGGCAGCAGGCATCTTCTTCATCTTCCTCGGAGCGGCGCAGGTCGTGTGGGGAGTGGCGTCGTTCGCCGCGGGACGGGTCCTCGTCCCGCGTACCGCGGTGCTCGTCTCCCTCGGCACCGTCGTGCTGTGGGTCGTGAGCCGGACGTCCGGGCTGCCCGTCGGGCCCGAGGCGTTCGAGCCCGAGGCCGTCGGCCGCGCCGACGTCCTGTCCTGCGTGCTCGAGCTGGTGACCGTCGCGGGGGTGGCGCTCGGCGTCCGGCGCGTACGGACCCGCGAGAGCAGCCCCCGTCGCAGCGTCGCCGCCCTCGCGGCTGCCGCGGCCCTCGTCGCCGTGCTCACCACGCCGGCGCTCGCGGCCAGCGGGTCCGAGGAGGGCGACCACATGCCGGGGATGTCCGCGGAGCAGCAGCCCTAGCGGACGGTCCATCCCCCGTCGACGAGCAGCGTGTGCCCCGTGATGAGCGAGGCGGCGGGGGAGGCCAGGAACACCACGGCACCAGCCACTTCCACCGGCTTCCCGATGCGGTGGAGGGCGGCGATGCGCTCGACGACCTCGGCCTCGAACGCCGGGTCGGCCAGCGCGGGTGCGGTGCCGTCGGTCCGGATGAAGGTCGGGGCCACGCAGTTGACGGTGATGCCGTACTCGCCCCACTCGACGGCGAGGCAGGCGGTCAGGTGCGCGACGCCGGCCTTCGTCATGCAGTAGACGGACTCCGTCGGCAGCGCCACGGCGCCGGCCTGGGAGCCCATGTTGATGATGCGGCCGCCCCCCTCACGCAGGTGGGAGAACGCCTGCTGGCACGCGAAGAACGTGCCCTTGAGGTTCACGGAGAGCGTCGCGTCGAAGTCCTCCTCGGTGACGTCCACCGCGAGGTTGGTCGGCGCGATCCCCGCGTTGTTCACGAGGATGTCCAGCCCGCCCAGCAGCTCGGCCGCGCGGTCGACGCCGGCGCGCACCTGCGCGACGTCGGTCATGTCCATCTGCACGGGGTACGCCCGGCGCCCCAGCGCCTCCACCTCCGCGACCGCGCCGGCGTCGCGGTCGACGTCGCGCAGGCCGAGCACGACGTCCGCGCCCGCGGCAGCAAGGGCGACGGCGGACGCGCGCCCGAGCCCCCGTGACGCCGCGGTCACGAGGGCTCGTCGGCCGGTGAGGTCGAAGCTGGGGAGGTCGGTCACGGGCGCGACGCTAGCAACCCGCGGCTCACGCGCTGACCCTGCCTGCTGCCGTGGCTCAGCCGCTCACGACGTTCCCGCCGTCCACCTTCACCGCGACGGCCGGCAGCGGCCGCGGCGCGGGACCGCCGAGCACCGAGCCGTCGGCCAGCGCGTAGCGCGAGCCGTGCGCGGGGCAGACGATCTGGCCGCCCTGGACGCCGACGACCACGCCCTGGTGCGTGCAGATCGCGGAGAAGGCGTGCACGGTGCCCGCGGTCGGCTGCGTCACGACGACCGGCTTGCCGTCGCTGCCCTGGACGACGACCCCGCTGCCCACCGGCACCTTCGCGATCTCGACGAGGGCGGCGGACGAGGACCCGCCCGAGGAGCCGGACGAGCTGGCGCCCGCGGCGGGGGCCGAGCCGGCGGGAGCGGGGGCCGCGGACGCGGCAGCACCACCGCCACTGCTGGAGCTGTTGGCGTCGCTGCCGCCGCTGCTGCCCCCGCAGGCGGCGAGCGAGCCGAGGCAGGTGGCGCAGGCTCCGGCGAGGACGGCGCGGCGGGAGAGGACGGCATCGGTCACGGAGGGCTCCTGGGAGTGCGGTGGTGGCAGGGGACGGAGGAGGTGGCTCAGGACGAGCCGACGCCGTTCCAGACGGCGCGCGCACCGGTGTCACCGATGCGGTAGGTCATCCAGGCGGTCGCGACCGCGACGACGACGGCGACGACGGGGACGACCACGCGCAGGGCGGCCGGGACGCGCTCGCGGCGCTGGACCGCCCACGCGACGACGGCGACGACGACCAGCGCGACCATCCACGGGAGCAGCTGGTCGCCGAGGTGCGCGTGGCGCTCGATGGCCGGGTCGTGGGTGCCGGTCGCCTTCGCGAGGCTCTCCTCGAGCGCCTCGCCCGCGTGCGTCGTCGGCGGGACGGCGATGAGACCGAGGACGGCCAGCACCGGCGGCACGGGGCCGAGGCGATGGCGGGCGGCCGGCCAGAGCGCCGCGACCACCACCAGCACGCACGCGAGCGGCACCAGCGTGACCACCGCGTGCACGAGCAGGGGGTGGGCGGGCAGGCCGCCGATCCGCGTCGGTCCCATCGCCACGTCCTCCCGTCGAGGCGCGCCCGGAGGGCGCTGTCGAGGAGGAGTACGCACCGCTCCCCGCCGCCGTTCACCCGGCGGCCGCGCCGTCGCGCCCAGGTCGTAGTGTCTCCCGGGAGCACAGGAGGCGCAGTGGCGGACGAGCAGGGCGGCACCCCGGGGTCGAGCGAGATCGGCGCCGTCGAGCTCGTCGACGTGCACTTCGACGACCTCGACGCGCTGGGCATGCTGCACAACTCGCGCTACGTCGTCCTGGTCGAGCGGGCGCTGGCGAGCCACTGGACGGCCCGCGGCTACACCTTCCGCTTCGGCAAGCCCACCAAGCCCGACGTCATCCAGGTGGTCCGCGAGCTGCGGATCACCTACTCGGTGCCGGTGCTCCACCCGGGGCCGCTCGCGGTCCACTTCTGGGTCGAGAAGGTCGGCACCACGAGCGTGACCTACCGCTTCCGCGTCGAGTCGCCGGACCGGACGGTCGTCCACGCGGAGGGGGCCCGCGTCGTCGTCCGCGTCGACCCCGACACCGGGCGGCCGACGCCGTGGACCGAGGAGGCGCGGCGCGACGCGGAGGAGCTGCTGGCGCCCGCCGCCGGCTGACCCTCGCGGGCGCTCAGCGCGCGCCGGCCGGGCCGCCCGCCTCAGCCGACGGCGAGGGGGGCCACGTCGCCGCGGTGCGCGGCGATGATCTGCGCGTAGCGCTCGCCGCTCGCCTTCACCGTGCGGGTGCCGGTCGGGTAGTCCACGCGCACGAGCCCGAAGCGCTTGTCGTAGCCGTAGGCCCACTCGAAGTTGTCGAGCAGGCTCCACGCGTAGTAGCCCTCGAGGGGCACGCCGCGCTCCACGGCCTCCGCGCAGGCCGCGAGGTGCGCCTCGAGGTACGCCGTCCGCTCCGCGTCCTCGACCCGCCCGTCCGGCCCCGGCTCGTCGACCCAGGCCGAGCCGTTCTCGGTCACGACGACCGCGCTCGGGGCGTAGTCCTCGGCGACCCGGACGAGGATGTCGCGCAGGCCGTCCGCGTGGACCTCCCAGCCCATCGCGGTCGTCGCCGCACCGGGCACCTCGACCTGGCGGGCGCGGACGACACCGGCCGCCGGGTCGTCGGCCACGACGTTGCGGAAGTAGTAGTTGACGCCGAGGAAGTCCATCGGCTCGGCGATGGTGTCGAGGTCGCCGTCGCGCAGCGGCAGCTCGCCGGAGCCCGCCGCGGCGTACAGCTCGGCCATGTCCTGCGGGAAGCCCCGCCCGTGGACCGGGTCCAGCCACCAGCGGTTGGTGTGGCCGTCGGCGCGCACCGCGGCGGCGGCGTCCTCGGGCGACGCGGTCGCCGGCTCGCACGGGGAGAGGTTGCAGACGAGGCCGACGCGTGCGGGCAGCGGGGCGGCGGCGCGCACGGCCTGGGTGCCGAGCCCGTGCGCGAGCAGGAGGTGGACGCTCGTCGGCACGGCCCTGGACAGGTCGCGGTCGCCGGGCGCCATGACGCCCTCGAGGTGGCCGAGCCACGCGGAGCACAGCGGCTCGTTGAGCGTGACCCAGTCCTGCACGCGGTCGCCCAGGCGCGCAGCGACGAGCCCGGCGTAGTCCGCGAAGCGCTCGGCGGTAGCCCGGGCCGGCCAGCCGCCGGCGTCCTGGAGGTACTGCGGCAGGTCCCAGTGGTACAGCGTCACCATCGGGCGGATCCCCGTGGCGAGCAGGTCGTCGACCATGCGGTCGTAGTACGCGAGGCCGGCGGGGTTGAGCGCGCCGCCCGGCTGCGGCTGGATCCGCGGCCACGCCACCGAGAAGCGGTACGCGCCCACCCCGAGCGCGCGCAGCGCGGCGAGGTCGTCGGGCCAGCGGTGGTACGAGTCGCACGCGACGTCGCCGGTGTCGCCGCCGTCGACCTTCCCCGGCGTGTGGGAGAACGTGTCCCAGATCGAGGGCGTGCGGCCGTCCTCCGCGACGGCTCCCTCGACCTGGTACGCCGCGGTGGCGGCGCCCCAGACGAACTCGGCGGGCAGGACGGGCTGCGGCATGGCGGGTCTGCTTCCTCAGGGGCACGGGTGGGGCACGGGTGGGGCACGGACGGGCACGGGCCGGCGCGGAGGGCCGGCTGGCTGGGTGCGCCCCGGGAGCAGGGGGACGTCTGCTCCCGGGGCACGACTGGGGGCAGCGCGCTAGGCGCTGCTCATCGGTCCCCCGGCGGGGCGCCGCGTGCTCTCGCGGACGACGAGCTCGGTGGGCAGCACCCGCCGCACCGGGCCCTCGGCGTCCCCGTCGAGCAGCTCGAGCAGGATCGCCACCGCCTCGCGACCGACGGCCTCGACGTCCTGGCGCACGGTCGTGAGCTCGACCCCGCGCCGGCGCAGCGAGGCCACGTCGTCCCACCCCGCGACCGCGACGTCACCGGGGATGGAGAGCCCCGCGTCGGTGATGGCGTCGACGGCGCCGAGGGCCGCGTGGTCGTTGGCCGCGACAATGCAGTCGGGGCGGCGGGCGAGCAGGCGCTGCGCCGCGGCGTAGCCGCTCTCGTAGCCGAAGTCGCCGACCGCCACGAGGTTGGCGTCGACGGCCGCCTCCCCGCCGAGCGCCGCGACGTACGCCGCGTGCCGCTCGTCGGCGTCGGTGTTCCCGACGGGCCCGCGGATGGTGGCGATGCGCTCGTAGCCCTCCTCGCGCAGGTGCGCGAGGAGCGCTGCGGTGCCGCCGGCGTTGTCGACGGCGACCCAGGACAGGGCCTCCTCCGCCTCGGCCTGCGGGGGCCGGCCGACCAGCACGACGGGCACCGGGCCCTCGAGCAGCGACTGCACCCACGCGTCGCCGAGCGCGATGATCGAGATGACGAGGCCGTCGATGATGCTGCCGGAGAGCAGCTCGGAGACGGCGCCGCCGGGCCGGTCGTGGGAGAGCCAGAGCATGACGCCGCGGTCGCGGTCCATGGCACCGGTCGTGACGGCGTTGACGAGCTGGGCGCCGTACGGGTCGCCGGTGAGCGCCGTCGTCGGCAGCACGAGCCCGAGGATCCCCGAGCGCCCCGTCGTCAACGACCGCGCGGCGAGGTTCGGCTGGTAGTGCAGGGCCGCGGCCACGAGCCGGACGCGCTCGGCGGTGGCGGCGCTGATGCGCGGGTCGTTCTTCAGCGCGCGGGACGCGGTGGAGCGGGAGGTCGCGCTGAGGCGCGCGACGTCGGCCAGCGTCGCCACGTCGTCCTCCTCCCGTGCACGGTCCCGCCGTGCAATCGGTAGCACGAGCAGCGCACGCCGACCGTAGAGCGCTCTCCTCGCGACCCGCAACCGCTTTCGGAGGACCGGTGATCACGATTCGGCAACAGCAGTGCCAAGGGTTGCACAGACGCAGGACGGCCCGGTCCTCGAGGAGGACCGGGCCGTCTCGTGCTGGTGGGCAAGGGGGGACTTGAACCCCCACGTCCTTGCGGACACTGGCACCTGAAGCCAGCGCGTCTGCCATTCCGCCACTTGCCCGTGCTCCGAGCCGGGGCTAGGAGCGCCGGACAAGGGTACCAGCCCTCGACGGGGACACCGGCCGAGCGCCGGGCGTTACGATCAGGGCGGCGCGAGGAGGACCGCTGGCGGCACCGACGAGGGGAGACGGGGTGAGCGGCATGCAGCGCTTCGAGCGCCGCGTCGAGGGGCTCGTCAACCGCGTCTTCGCCCGCACCTTCAAGTCCGAGGTGCAGCCGGTCGAGATCGCGGCGGCCCTGCGCCGGGAGGCCGACGACCGGGTCCAGGTCGTCTCCCGCGAGCGCAGCATGGTGCCGAACTCCTACGTCGTCGAGCTCGGCCCGCACGACCACGAGCGGCTGCTCCCCTGGGAGGAGCCGCTGTCCGGGGAGCTCGTGGAGATCCTCGCCGAGCACGCGGCGGCGCAGGGCTACCTCCCGGCCGGACCGCTCCAGGTGGTCCTCGAGCGCCACGACGACCTCGAGACGGGCGTGTTCCGCGTGCGCAGCGCGGCCGACGCCCACGCGGCGCCGGCCCCACCGCTCGCGCCGCCGCCCGCACCCGCCCCTCCGGTGGCGCGGCCGGCCGCGCCGGTCCTCCCGCCGCCCGCCCCGCAGCTGCGCGCTCCCGTCCCGCCGGAGGCCACGGCGGTCTTCGCCGCACCGCGCCCGGTCCTCGCGCAGCCCTGGCTCGACGTCGCGGGGGTGCGCCACCCCCTCGTCAAGGCGGTCACCGTCGTGGGGCGCGGCTCCGAGGCCGACGTCCGGCTCGAGGACCCCGGCGTCTCCCGGCGCCACGTGCAGATCCAGGTCGCGGGCGAGCGCGCCCGCCTCGTCGACCTGGGGTCGACCAACGGCACGCTCGTCGAGGGCCAGCGCGTCCGCGAGCTCGAGCTGGTCGACGGCACCGCCTTCGTGCTGGGACGCACGACCGTGACCTACCGCGGCGGCCGGGACCGCGAGGACCGCTACGACGACGGCGGCGGCAGGGACGGCAGGGGCTCCGGCCCCGTCCGGCCCGGCGGCGAGTCGTTCATCCCGGGGCTGCGGTGAGCGAGCGCGGCGGGGAGGGCGGCTAGGCGTGCAGGAGCTCTCCGGCCTCACCCTCGGCGTCATCAAGCTCGGCTTCCTGGCCGTCCTGTGGCTGTTCGTCCTCACCACGGTCTCGGTGATGCGCTCCGACCTGTTCGGCACCCGGCTCGCCTCCCGCGGGCGGGGTGGCGCGGCGGCCCGTCCGGCGCCCGCCCCCGCTCGCGAGGAGCGCCCGGCACGGCCCCGCCGCAGGCGCGGCGCCCCCAGCCTGCTCGTCGTCACCGAGGGTCCGCTCGCGGGCACGACCGTCCCGCTCGAGGACGCGCCGATCACCCTCGGGCGCGCCGCCGGCAACACCATCGTGCTCGCCGACGAGTACGCCTCGAGCCACCACGCGCGCTTCTTCGGCGACGACGGGACGTGGTACGTCGAGGACCTCGGCTCCACCAACGGCACCTGGGTGGAGCGCGCGCGCGTCGCCGAGCCCACGGCGGTGCGCCCCGGGGTCCCCGTGCGCGTCGGGGCCACCGTCGTCGAGCTGCGCAAGTAGGCCGGCGACCCCCATGGCGACCGCTCTGCGCTACGCCGCGCGCTCCGACGTCGGGCTGCTGCGCGACGGCAACGAGGACTCCGGCTACGCCGGTCCGCGGCTGCTCGTCGTGGCCGACGGCATGGGCGGGCACGTCGCCGGCGAGGTGGCGAGCTCCGTGGCCGTCGCGACGATGTCCGCGCTGGACGAGGACGCGCCCGGCTCGGACCTGCTCGGGCTGCTGCGCGGCGCGGTCGACCAGGCCAACGAGCAGATCGCCGCGATCGTGCTCGGCGACCCGAGCCTCGTCGGCATGGGGACCACGCTGACCGCGCTGCTGCGGGCCGGCTCCCGGCTGGCCGTCGTCCACATCGGCGACTCCCGCGCCTACCTCCTGCGCGACGGGGCGTTCGACCAGATCACCCACGACCACACGTTCGTCCAGACGCTCGTCGACGAGGGGCGCATCACGCGCGAGGAGGCCGACTCCCACCCGCAGCGCTCGCTCATCACCCGCGCGCTCATGGGCCACGACGAGGTCGACCCCGACCTCTCCGTGCGTGAGGCCCGCGCCGGCGACCGGTACCTGCTCTGCAGCGACGGGCTGTCCAGCGTGGTCTCGCACGACACCCTGGCCGACGTCCTGGCGAGCGTCCCCGACCCGGACGCGGCCTGCCGCGCGCTCGTGCAGTACGCCCTGCGCGGGGGAGGCCCCGACAACATCACCGTGATCGTGGCCGACGTCGTCGACACCGACGCGAGCCCCTCGCAGGTGCCGCAGGTCGTCGGCGCGGTGGCCGAGGACCGGGTGGCGCGCCGCGGGGACGGGCCGAGCGGGTCCTCCGCCGGCCGGGCCGCGGCCCTGCGCCCGGCGCGCGCGGACGAGGAGGAGGACGACGAGCCGCCGCGCGGCCGGCCCTCCCGCTGGCCGCTCGTCGTCCTGGTCGCCCTCCTGCTCGCCCTCGCGGGCGGGTCCTGGGCGGCGTGGAGCTGGTCGCAGCGGCAGTACTACGTCGGCACCAGCCAGGGGCAGGTCGCGATCTACCGCGGGCTCCCGCAGTCGCTCGCCGGGCTCTCGCTCTCCCGCGTGGTCTCCCGCGAGGGGATCGCGCTCGGCGACCTGCCGGCGTACACCCGCGACCAGCTGGCCGACGGCATCACCGTCGACAGCCTGGCCGACGCCCACCAGCGGATCGGCGCGCTGGCCCAGCAGGTGGCGCAGTGCAAGACCGACCCCACCTCGCCCGCGTGCCGCGAGGAGCTCCCCGACAGCGGCACCACCGGGTCGCCGGCCCCGACGGCGGGCGCGGTGGCCCCGAGCGGCGCGAGCGCGGCAGCGGTGCCGACCCCGCGGGGGACGGCCACGGCGAGCGCGGCCCCCCGCAGCACCCCGGCGACGCTGCGCGCGACCGCGAGGGCGACGGCGCGCTCCACCGCCCGAGCCACGGCGGCCCGCCGGTGAGCGCCACGACGCTCACGCCCGCGGTCACCTCCTCCCGCCGCGGGGCCGAGCTGCTGCTCCTCGTGCTGGGCGGCGCGGTCTTCGTCGGCGCGTACGCCGCGGTGGGCCTCGCGGTCAGCGGCCGCGTCCCCCCCAACCTCGGGACCTACGGCGCGTTCCTCGGCGGCCTGCTGCTCGTCGCGCACGTGGTCGTCCGCCGCACCGCCCGCTACGCCGACCCGGTGCTGCTGCCGGTCGTGGGGCTGCTCAACGGGCTCGGCCTCGCGATGATCCACCGGCTCGACCTGGCGAGCGCGCACGGCAGCACGGCGGACGACGCGCTGCTGAGCGGCGACGCGCTCGCGCAGCTGACCTGGATGACGCTCGGGGTCGCGCTGTTCGTCGTCGTGCTGCTCGTCGTGCGCGACCACCGCACGCTGCAGCGCTGGACCTACACCTCGATGGTCGCGGGCATCGCGCTGCTGCTGCTGCCGCTCGTCCCCGGGATCGGCCGCGACGTCAACGGCTCGCGCATCTGGATCCGGGCAGCCGGCTTCTCGTTCCAGCCGGGCGAGGCGGCGAAGGTCGTCCTCATGCTGTTCTTCGCGGGTTACCTCGTGGTGAAGCGCGACGTGCTGGCCCTGGCCGGGCGCCGGTTCCTCGGGGTCGACCTCCCGCGCGCCCGCGACCTCGGCCCGCTGCTCCTCGTCTGGGTGGCCTGCCTCGCGATCCTCGTGCTCGAGAACGACCTCGGCACGTCGGTGCTGTTCTTCGGCTCGTTCGTCATGCTGCTCTACGTCGCGACGCAGCGCCGCTCCTGGCTGCTGCTCGGCGGGCTGCTGCTGGCGCTCGGCGGCTACCTCGCGTACGGCGCCTTCGGCCACGTCCAGGTGCGCGTCGACACCTGGCTGCACCCGTTCGCCGACGCGGCGGGGCGCGGCTACCAGCTGACCCAGGGGCTCTACGGCTTCGGCGCCGGCGGCATCCTCGGCACCGGGCTCGGCCAGGGCAACCCGCAGTTCGTGCCGCTGGCGAAGAGCGACTTCATCGTCGCGTCGTTCGGCGAGGAGCTGGGCCTCACCGGGCTCATGGCGATCCTGCTGCTCTACGGCATCCTCGTCGAGCGCGGGCTGCGCACGGCGATCGCCTGCCGCGACGCGTTCGGCAAGCTGCTGGCCGCGGGCCTGTCGTTCATCCTCGGCATCCAGGTGTTCGTCGTCGTCGGCGGCGTGACGCGGCTGATCCCGCTGACGGGGCTCACGACCCCGTTCCTGTCCTACGGCGGCTCCTCGCTGGTCGTGAACTGGATGATCGTCGCCCTGCTGCTGCGGATGAGCGACGCCGCGCGCCGCCCGGCCCCGGCCGCGAGCGTCCCGAGCACGAGCGCCCACCGGGTCGCGGCGTGAACCGCCAGCTGCGCCGCATGTCGGCGGCCCTGATGGCGCTGTTCGCGCTGCTGCTGCTCAACGCGACCTACCTGCAGGCCGTCGACGCCGGCTCCCTCAACTCCCACGCCGGCAACAAGCGCGTGCTCCTGCTCGAGTACTCGAAGGAGCGCGGGTCGATCCTCGTCGGGCGCCAGCAGGTCGCGCGCAGCGTCAAGACCACCGACGCGCTGACCTACCTGCGCAGCTACCCCACCAAGGGGCTGTTCGCCTCCGTCACGGGCTACTCCTCGCTGTTCTCGCGCACCGGCATCGAGAAGTACGCCAACTCCTTCCTCTCCGGCGACGACGACCGGCTGCGCATCCGCCGTCCGATCGACCTCGTCACCGGCCAGCGCATCGAGGGCGCCACGGTCCAGCTCACGCTCGACGCCGCGGCCCAGCAGGCGGCGAGCCGCGGGCTGGCGAAGGCCGGCGGCAAGGGCGCGGTCGTCGCGCTCGACCCGCGCACCGGCGCGGTCCTCGCGCTGCAGAGCTACCCGGTCTACGACCCCAACCTGCTCGCGAGCCACGACGCAGGGACCGTGCTCAAGAACTACGACGCGCTGGTCAAGGACCCCGACCAGCCGCTGCTCGACCGCGCGACCAGCGAGGACTTCCCGCCCGGGTCGACCTTCAAGCTGGTGACGGCCGCGGCGGCGCTCTCCTCCGGGAAGTACACCCGCACGGGCAAGGTCGACGGCCCGGCGACCCTCGACCTCCCGCAGACCACCAAGGACCTCCCCAACGAGAACGGCCGGCCCTGCGGTGACGGGCACCCGACGCTGCAGACGGCGCTGGACCTCTCCTGCAACACGGTCTTCGGCGCCGTCGGGCTCGCGCTCGGGGCCCACGCGCTGCAGGACCAGGCGGACAAGTTCGGCTTCGACGACCCCGACCTCAGCATCCCGCTCCCGGTGGCGCAGAGCGTCTTCCCCGACGCGCCGAACGCGCCGCAGACCGCGCAGAGTGCGATCGGCCAGTTCGACGTGCGCGCCACCCCGCTGCAGATGGCCGTCGTCGCCGCGACGATCGCCAACGGCGGGAAGCGGATGAAGCCGTACCTCGTCGACCGGGTGACCGCTCCCGACCTGACGGTGCTGGACAAGACCCAGCCGGAGGAGGTCGAGCAGGCCGTGACGCCGCAGGTCGCCCGCGAGCTGACCACGATGATGGTCGACGTCGTCCAGCACGGCACCGGCACCAACGCGCAGATCCCTGGCGTCCAGGTCGCCGCGAAGACCGGTACGGCGCAGGCCGGCGAGGGCGACCGGCCGCACGCCTGGTTCGTCGCCTTCGCGCCCGCCACCGACCCCAAGGTGGCGGTGGCGGTGCTCGTGCAGAACGGCGGCACCGCGCAGGAGATCAGCGGCAACCAGGTCGCCGGGCCGATCGCGAAGTCCGTGATCCAGGCCGTGCTGGGTGGAGGGCAGTGATGCAGGCAGGGGACGTCCTCGGCGAGCGCTACCGGCTGGTCGACCTGCTCGCCCGCGGCGGGATGGGCGAGGTCTGGCGCGCGGTCGACGAGCGGCTGGGCCGCGAGGTCGCGGTCAAGGTGCTGCACGCCGCGTACGCCGGGGACAGCGCGTTCCACGACCGGTTCCGCGCGGAGGCCCGCAACACCGCTGCCTTCACGCACCCCGGCGTGGCCCAGGTCTACGACTTCGGCGGCTCCGACGCCTCCCCCTGGCTCGTCATGGAGCTCGTGCCCGGACAGCCGCTCTCCGCGCTGCTCGACCGGGGCCCGATCGGCGTGCCCGCGACCCTCGACGTGCTGGCGCAGACCGCCCGCGCGCTGCAGGCCGCGCACGCGGCCGGTGTCGTGCACCGCGACGTGAAGCCGGGCAACCTGCTGCTCACGCCCGACGGCGTCGTCAAGGTGACCGACTTCGGCATCGCCCGCGCCGCCGACGCCCTGCCGCTCACGGCGACCGGGACCGTCATGGGCAGCGCGCCGTACCTCTCCCCGGAGCAGGCGCACGGCCGGACCGCGACGGCGGCGAGCGACGTCTACGCCCTCGGGGTCCTGGCCTACGAGTGCCTGGCCGGCCACCGCCCCTTCATCGGCGAGACCGCGGTCGACGTGGCGGCAGCGCACGCCGCCGACCCGCCGCCGCCGCTGCCGCTGACCGTGCCGCAGCCGCTCAAGGACCTCGTGCTCGCCATGCTCGCGAAGGACCCGGCCGACCGGCCCGACGACCGGGCGGTGGCCGAGCGGGCCGAGGCGCTGCGCGGCTCGACCCCGGGGCTCGCGGCCGGCTTCCCCGTCGAGGGGGCCACCGAGGTGGTCCTGCCGCTCAGCGACCCCGCCCCCACCCGCAGCCAGCCCGTACGCGCCGCCACCCCCGCGCCGCAGGACGCGCTGCGTCCGTTCACCCCGCCGCGGCGCCGGCGCCGCCTCGGTCCCGCGCTGCTCGTCGCCGTCGTCGTGCTCGCGCTCGCCGCCGCCGGGGCGTACGCGCTGGGCTCGACGCTGACCGGCGGCTCGGGCTCGGCCGTGCCGCACTCCTCCTCCCGGGCGAGCAGGTCGGCGAGCGCCTCGGCGAGCGCGTCCACCTCGGCCTCCGCGTCCGCGACGCCCAGCAGCACTCCCGAGGACTCGGGCGCCGCGAGCCAGCCGGCGGCGGGCGGCGCGCTCGACCCGCAGACCCTCGTGGGCCAGCCCGACAGCGCGGCGTTCCCCGCGCTCAAGGCTGCCGGCTACAGCTACAAGCGGCTCCACAAGGCGCTCGACGACGCCCACCCCGCCTGCTCGGTGGCCTCGGTCGAGGTGACCGGGCGGCAGGCCAAGGTCACCGTCTGGTGGCCCGCGGGCGGGGGTGCGACGTGCGCGAAGCTCTAGCAGCGCTGACGGCCCTGCGGGGGTCGGCGTCGGCTCCGGGGGAAGACGACGGGGGCGTGCCCGTCGCACGGGGCCATGAAGGAGGAGGGGACGCGTGACCGCAGAGCCGCTGCTGCTCGGGGGGCGCTACGAGATCCGCGAGGTCCTCGGCCGGGGGGGCATGGCCGAGGTCCACCGCGCTCTCGACGTGCGCCTCGGCCGGGTCGTGGCGGTCAAGATGCTGCGCGCCGACCTCGCCCGGGACCCGGAGTTCCAGGACCGCTTCAAGCGCGAGGCGCAGTCCGCCGCCTCGCTCAACCACCCGACGATCGTCGCCGTCTACGACACGGGCGAGGACTGGGTGGGGGGCGCGCGGGTGCCGTTCATCGTCATGGAGCTGGTCGAGGGGTCCACGCTGCGCGACCTGCTCGCGTCCGGCCGCCGGCCGCTGCCCGAGCGCTCGCTCGAGATCGTCTCCGGCATCCTCACCGCGCTGGACTACAGCCACCGGCACGGCATCGTCCACCGCGACATCAAGCCGGGCAACGTCATGCTGACCCCGCGCGGCGAGGTCAAGGTCATGGACTTCGGCATCGCGCGCACGATCGCCGAGGCGACCGCGGCCGTGACGCAGGGCTCCGCGGTCGTCGGCACCGCGCAGTACCTCTCCCCGGAGCAGGCCCGCGCCGAGCAGGTCGACGCCCGCACCGACCTCTACTCCACCGGCTGCGTGCTGTTCGAGCTGCTCACCGGCCGCCCGCCGTTCGTCGGGGAGTCGTCGGTCTCGATCGCGTACCAGCACGTCTCCGAACCGCCGCCCGCGCCCTCGTCGCTCGACCCGTCGCTCGGCGCGTCGGTCGACGCGGTCGTGCTGCGGGCGCTGGCGAAGGAGCGCACGGACCGCTACCCGACCGCGGCGGCGATGAAGGCCGACGTCGACCGCGTACGCGGTGGCGGGGCCGTCCCGATGCCCCTGCTCCCGCGCCCCGAGGTCACGTCCGCGACGCAGGCGATCCCCCCGGTGCGCCGCGCGCAGCCGCCGACCGTGGTGCGCCGCGAGCAGGTGCCGGTCGCGCCCGTGGCCTACGAGCAGGGCCCGCGGCGCGGGCGGGGCGGCGCGTACGCCCTGCTGGCGCTCGCGCTCGTCGCGGTCCTCGTCGTGGGGGTCGTCGTCGCGCGGCAGTACCTCAGCGACCGCAAGGTCCAGGTGCCCTCCGTCTCCGGCATGACCGTCGACCTCGCGACGACCAAGCTGCAGGGGGCCGGTCTGAAGGTGGCCTCCCCGCCGCAGAAGCGCGCGAGCAAGGACGTGTCCGAGGGGCTCGTCATCTCCACCGACCCGGACGGCGAGGTGCCCAAGGGCTCGGTGGTGGCGATCATCGTCTCCTCCGGGCCGGACAAGGTCCCGGTGCCGAGCGTGCAGGGCTCCACCTACGCCGACGCGGTCGACCAGCTGAAGAGCGCGGGGCTGCTCGCCAGCCGCAAGGAGGTCGACTCGACCAACGGCGAGGACGCCGGGACCGTGCTCGACACCGACCCCAAGGTCGGGACGTCCGTGCTGCCGGGCTCGACGGTCGTGCTCTCGGTGGCCAACGGCCGCGTCCCCATCCCCGATGTCAAGGGCAAGCAGCTCGCCGACGCCAAGCTCATCCTGGCCAACAGCGCCGGGCAGTTCCGCACCTCGACCGCCTCGGTGAAGGTGGACTCGCAGGACCAGGACGGCGTCGTGCTCAGCCAGGCCCCCGACGCGGGGTCGACGGCGCCGAAGGGCGCGCGGATCATCCTGCGCTACGGCCGCTACACCGCACCCCCGCCGCCCAGCACGCCCGCCGCGTCCACCCCGGGTGACGGCGGGGCCTCGCAGCCGGCCCAGCCGCCCCAGCCGGGGCAGCCGGGCGCGTCCGGGGGCCCCGACCAGTAGGAGGCCAGGCCAGGAGGGCGCTCAGCCGACCTTCGCGGGCGGGGCGACCCCGGGCGCCGCCGGGCTCTCCGAGGCCTTGGCCGGCTCGGCGTCCTGCGCGGCGCTGCCGTAGCGGTCGAGGATGTCCCCCGCGGCGAGCCGGATCTGCTGGGCGACGGCCTCGTCCGGCTCGCTCGACGCCGCGAGCTCGGCCTCGACGCGGGCGCGGTAGTGGTCGACCTCCCGGCGCACGGTCGCGGCGTCCCAGCCGAGCACCTCGGCGAGGATCGCGGCGACCTCCTCCGCCACGGCGACGCCGCGGTCCGGCTCCTCGACCGAGATGCGGGTGCGCCGGGTGAGCACGTCCTCGAGGTGCAGCGCGGCCTCGTGGCTGGCAGCGTAGGCGATCTCCACCCGCAGGTAGTCCGGCGCGCCGGACAGCGGCTGGCCCAGCGACGGGTCGCCGCCGATGAGGTCCATGAGCTCGGGGATGCCGCTGCCGTAGCGGGAGAGCAGGTGGTCGACGCGCTCCACCGGGATGCCGTAGCGCGTGGCGAGCTGCTCGCGCTGGTTGCGCAGCGCCTGGTAGCCCACCGCACCGAGGATCGGCAGCGTCTCGGTCACCGAGGCGGGCACCGGGTGGCGGAAGTTGCGTGTCGCGAAGTCCACGGCGTCCTTCGCCATGACGCGGTAGGTCGTGTACTTCCCACCCGCGACGATGACGAGGCCCGGCGCGGGCTCCGCGACCGTGTGCTCGCGGGACAGCTTCGCGGTGTCGTCCGCGTCGCCGGAGAGCAGCGGGCGCAGCCCGGCGTACGTCCCGACGATGTCCTCGCGGGAGAGCGGGGAGCGGAGCACGGCGTTGACGTGGTCGAGGATGTAGTCGATGTCCGCCGAGCTCGCCGCCGGGTGCGCCTTGTCGAGGTCGTACGGCGTGTCCGTGGTCCCGATGATCCAGTGCGAGCCCCACGGGATGACGAACAGCACGGACTTCTCGGTGCGCAGGATCATCCCGCTGTGCAGGTCGATGCGGTCGCGCCGGACGAGGATGTGCACGCCCTTCGACGCCTTGACCGAGAAGGAGCGGTGGGCGCCGGCGAGCTCCTGCACCTCGTTGGACCACACGCCGGTCGCGGCGATGACCCGCTTGGCGCGGACCGCGAACTCCTCGCCGGACTCGAGGTCCTTGACCGTCGCGCCGACCACGCGGTTGCGGTCGCGCAGGTAGCCGGTGACGCGGGCGCTGGTGAGCAGGGTGGCGCCGTACTCCGCCGCGGTGCGCGCGATCGTCAGCGTGTGGCGCGCGTCGTCGACCTGCGCGTCGTAGTACTGGATGGCGCCGACGAGCGCGTCGGGGCGCAGTCCGGGCGCGAGCTTCAGCGCGCCGCGGCGGGTGAGCTGCTTGTGGTGCGGCACGACGCGCGAGCCGCCGAGTCCGGCCATGACGTCGTACAGCGTGACGCCGGCGCCGATGTAGCCGCGCTCCCACACGCGGTGCTGCAGCGGCAGGAGGAACGGCACCGGGCGCACGAGGTGGGGGGCCAGCGAGCGCAGCATGAGCGAGCGCTCGCGCAGCGCCTCGTGCACGAGGGTGAAGTCCTTCTGCTCGAGGTAGCGCAGGCCGCCGTGGATGAGCTTGCTCGAGCGGCTCGACGTGCCGGCGGCGAAGTCGCGAGCCTCCACGAGCCCGACCCGCAGGCCGCGCGTCACCGCGTCGAGGGCGACGCCGGCACCGGTCACCCCGCCTCCGACGACGAGGACGTCGAGCTCGGTGGAGCGCAGGGTGCTGGTCGCGTCCTGGCGGTACTGCGGGCCGAGCGGGCGGGATGCCACAGGAGGACTCCTTGCTGTCCTAGGTCTTCGTGCCGTGCGTCGTGTCGTGCGTCGTGTCGTCGGTGGTGCGGGCGGGTCGTGCGACCGGGGGCGGGCAGGGCGGGGATGACCGGCGCCCTGCCCGTCCCCGACGGGTGGCGGTGACGGTCAGTCGACGTCCACCCAGTCCAACGTCCGCTCGACGGCCTTCTTCCACTTCTGGTACCCCGTGTCGCGCTGCTCCTCGCTCCAGTCCGGCGACCAGCGCTTGCTCTCGTTCCAGTTCTGCCGCAGGTCGTCCTGCGAGCTCCAGAACCCGACCGCGAGGCCGGCGGCGTACGCGGCACCCAGCGCCGTCGTCTCGGCGACGACGGGACGGGAGACCGGGACGCCGAGGACGTCGGCCTGGATCTGCATGCAGAGCTCGTTGACGGTGATCCCGCCGTCAACGCGGAGCACGTCGAGGTGGACGCCGGAGTCCTGCTCCATCGCCTCGACGACGTCGCGGGTCTGGTAGCAGATCGACTCGAGCGTCGCCCGGGCGATGTGGGCGTTGGTGTTGTAGCGCGAGAGCCCGACGATCGCGCCGCGCGCGTCGGAGCGCCAGTACGGCGCGAACAGCCCGGAGAACGCCGGCACGAAGTAGACGCCGCCGCTGTCCTCGACCTGGCGGGCCAGGGACTCGGACTCGCCGGCGTTGCGGATGATGCCGAGCTGGTCGCGCAGCCACTGCACGGCGGAGCCGGTCACCGCGATCGAGCCCTCGAGGGCGTACACCGGCTTGGCGTCGCCGAGCTGGTAGCAGACGGTCGTCAGCAGGCCGTTCTTGCTGCGGACCAGCTCCTCCCCGGTGTTGAGCAGGAGGAAGTTGCCGGTGCCGTAGGTGTTCTTCGCCTCGCCGGGAGAGAAGCACACCTGTCCGATCATCGCGGCCTGCTGGTCACCGGCGGCCCCGGTGAGCGGGACCTCGCCGCGCAGCGGACCGTTGGCGCGCGTGGTGCCGTAGCCCGAGGGCAGCGACGACGGCTTGATCTCGGGCAGCATCGAGCGCGGGATCCCGAACAGCCCCAGCAGCTCCTCGTCCCAGTCGAGGGTCTCGAGGTTCATCAGCATCGTGCGGCTCGCGTTGGTCACGTCGGTGACGTGGACGCCGCCGTCGGTCCCGCCGGTGAGGTTCCACAGCAGCCAGCTGTCGGTGTTGCCGAAGATGGCGTCGCCGCGCTCGGCCGCCTCGCGCACCCCGTCGACGTTCTCGAGGATCCACTGGACCTTCCCCGCCGAGAAGTACGTCGCCGGCGGCAGTCCTGCCTTCTGCCGGATGACGTCGCCCTTCCCCGACCGGTCCAGCGCGCTCGCGATGCGGTCGGTCCGCGTGTCCTGCCAGACGATCGCGTTGTAGTACGGCCGGCCGGTCTTCCGGTCCCACACGACCGCTGTCTCGCGCTGGTTGGTGATCCCCAGCGCGGCGAGGTCGCTGGCCTGGAGGTTCGCGGTGCCGAGGGCGGTCCCGATGACCGTCTTGGTCCGCTCCCAGATCTCGATGGGGTTGTGCTCGACCCAGCCCTGCTGCGGGAGGATCTGCTCGTGCTCGAGCTGGTGGCGGGCGATCTCGTTGCCGCCCTTGTCGAAGATCATGAACCGCGTGCTCGTGGTGCCCTGGTCGACCGCACCGACGAAGTCCGCCATGGAGAAGTCCTTCCTGCTCAGTGGGTGTGCGGTCAGTGGCGCTGGTAGTCGCCGCGCGGGAGCTCGATGCCGCTCATGTCGGCCCGCGGGTCACCGGGGGCGAGCTGCTGCTCGGCCGCGGGGTCCGTGGTGGGGACGCGGCCCTCCTCCTGCGCATCGCCGGGCGTCGCGGGCATGAAGCGCCCGACGAGCCCCTCGTAGAGCCCCATCCCGATCACGCCGCCGATGAGCGGGGCGATGATCGGGATGTAGAAGTAGACGTTGCCGTACTGGTCCTTCCAGGCCGATCCGTAGCCGGTCAGCCACGAGGCGAGCCGCGGGCCGAAGTCGCGGGCGGGGTTGATGGCGTAGCCGGCGTCCGTGCCCCACGCCATGCCGATGGCGACGACGACGAGGCCGACGACGACCGGAGCGAGGTTGCTCATGGGCGGCATGTTCCGCACGTCGGAGAGCGCCGCGATGAGGAAGAGCAGGATCGCGGTGCCGATGACCTGGTCGCGGAACGCGCCCCACTCGTGGACCGGGAGCCCGCCGTTGCCCGGCAGCGTCGAGAAGATGCCCTGCGACTTGACGGTGTGGCCGGGGTCGTACTTCCCGATGACCTCGGTGTAGTTCCAGCGCACCAGCAGGGCGGCGACGAACGCGCCCGCGGTCTGGGCGGCGGCGTACGGCGCCACCTTGCGCCACTCGAACTTCCCGAACGTCGCGAGCGCGACGCTGACGGCCGGGTTGAGGTGGGCGCCGGAGATGCGCGCCGCGACGTACACGCCGAGCATGACGCCGAAGCCCCAGGCCCAGGTGATGCTGTCGTGGTCTCCGATCCCCCCGGCGACCACCTGCGCGACGACGGCCGTCCCGAACAGGACGAGGATCATCGTCCCCGCGAACTCCGCGGCGAGCTCCCCCACCATCCCCGTCGGTCTGCGTAGTGCCATGGGTCCTCCACGTCGAGGTGCCCGGGCCCGTGCCCTGGCGTCTGCTCCCGACGCTAGGAAGGCCTGCCGCGCTGGTCAACGGGACGGCGTACGACGATGTCGCACGATTCGCGCCGTTGGTCCTCGGCCGCGCCGGGCATAGGGTGCGGGCGTGCCCGGTGCCGTGCAGTCCGTCGAGCGCGCCGCAGCGATCCTGCGGCTGCTGGCGGCAGGGCAGGGCCGGCTCGGCGTCGCGGAGGTCGCGAGCACGCTGGGGCTGGCGAAGAGCACGGCGCACGGGCTGCTCCGCACGCTCGAGCAGGTCGGCTTCGTCGAGCAGAGCACGACGACGGGGAAGTACCAGCTGGGCGCCGCGCTCCTCCACCTCGGCACGAGCTACCTCGACGTCAACGAGCTGCGCTCGCGGGCCATCAACTGGGCCGACCCGCTCGCCTCGCGCAGCGGGGAGGCCGTGCGCATCGGCACCCCGCTGGACGGCCGCGTGCTCGTCGTGCACCACGTCTTCCGCCCCGACGACTCGCTCCAGGTGCTCGACGTCGGCGCCCTTCTCCCGCTCCACGCGACCGCGCTCGGGAAGGTGCTGCTCGCGTTCAGCGCGGGCGGCACGACGCTGCCCGACGCGCTCGAGGCGTACGCCGCGCGGACCATCACCTCGCGCCGCGCCCTGGGCAGGGTGCTGGGCGAGGTCCGGGAGCACGGCTGGGCCCTCGAGGTCGAGGAGGGCACCGCGGGCGAGGCGGGCGTCGCCGCGCCCATCCGGGGCAGCGGCGGCCTGGTGGTCGGCGCGATCGGGATCCGCGGCGCGGTCGAGCGCGTCTGCGACGGCTCGGGGCACCCGCACGCCCGGCTCGTCACGCTCGTGCGCGACGCCGCCCGCAACGTCTCGCGCGACCTCGGTGCGCCCAGATGGTGATGTCGAGGTGGTGAGCGGCGGTGCGGGGATGAGCGAGCGCTACGTCATGGCCATCGACCAGGGCACGACGTCGACCCGCTGCATCCTGTTCGACAGCAACGGCCGGCTCGTCGACGTCGCGCAGCGCGAGCACAAGCAGTGGTACCCCCAACCCGGCTGGGTGGAGCACGACGCCACGGAGATCTGGCGCAACCTCACCCGCCTCGCGCCCGAGGTGCTGCGCCGCGTCGGCGCCGGCCCGGAGCAGGTGGCGGCGATCGGCATCGCGAACCAGCGCGAGACCGTCGTCGTGTGGGACCGCGCGACCGGCGTCCCCGTGAGCCGGGCGATCGTGTGGCAGGACACCCGCACCGCGCAGCTCGTCGAGGAGCTCTCCGGCGAGGAGGGCCACGACCGGTTCCGCGACCGGTGCGGGCTGCCGGTCTCGCCGTACTTCACCGCGCCCAAGCTGCGCTGGATGCTCGACCAGGACCCCCGTCTGCGCGCCCGGGCCGAGGCGGGCGAGGTGATCGCCGGGACGGTCGAGAGCTGGCTCGTCTGGAACCTCACCGGCGGCCCGGACGGCGGGCTCCACATCACCGACGTGACCAACGCGAGCCGCTCGCTGCTCATGGACCTGCGCACGCTGGCCTGGGACGACGTGCTGCTCGACCACTTCGGCGTGCCGCGCGCGATGCTCCCGGAGATCCGCCCGTCGGTCGAGGTCTACGGCGAGGCCCGGACCGTCCTGCCGGGCGTGCCCATCGCCGCTGCGCTGGGCGACCAGCAGGCCGCGCTCTTCGGCCAGACCTGCTTCTCGCCGGGCGAGGCGAAGTGCACGTACGGCACCGGCAGCTTCCTGCTCGTCAACACCGGCACCGAGCCCGTGCCCTCCAGCCACGGGCTGCTGACGACGGTCGGCTACCAGATCGCGGGCCAGCCGGCGGCGTACGCGCTGGAGGGCTCGATCGCCATCACCGGCTCGCTGGTCCAGTGGTTCCGCGACGGGCTGGGCCTCATCAGCAGCGCCGCGGAGATCGAGACCCTCGCCCGCACCGTCGAGGACAACGGCGGGTGCTACATCGTGCCGGCGTTCTCGGGGCTGTTCGCGCCGTACTGGCGCTCAGAGGCGCGCGGCATCATCGTCGGGCTCACGTCGTACATCACCAAGGGCCACCTCGCCCGGGCGGTGCTGGAGGCGACGGGCTGGCAGACGCGCGACGTCGTCGAGGCGATGAACGCCGACTCGGGGATCCCGCTGACCACCCTGCGCGTCGACGGGGGCATGACCGCGGACAACCTGCTGATGCAGTTCCTCGCCGACGTCCTCGACGTCCCGGTCGTCCGCCCGCTGGTGGCGGAGACCGTCTCGCTGGGAGCGGCGTACGCCGCCGGCCTGGCGATCGGCTTCTGGCCCGACCTCGGCGTGCTCCGGCGCAACTGGCACCGGGCCGCGCAGTGGGTGCCGGGCATGGCGCCCGAGCGCCGCGAGGAGGAGTACGCCGACTGGAAGCGCGCGGTCGAGCGCACGTTCGACTGGATCCGCACGTAGTCGCGCAAGTCCCGGCACCGACCTGCCGATAGCAGGGCCGTGGGCCTGCCAGGGAGTGCCAGGAGCGCCAGGAGCGCTGTGCACGCCGTGCTGCCGCTCGGCGCCCTGGCCGCCGCCGCCTGCCTGGCCGCGTCGCCGGGGCGGGCGACGGCCCTGGACAGCATGGTCGTCCTCTCGGTCGTCGGCGCGCTGCTCGTCGAGGCCGGCACCCGGCTGCACCAGCCCGACCTGCGGCGGCTCTGGCGGCAGGTGGTGCTCGCCCTCGTCCTGCTCACCGTCGCGAACGCGACCGCCACCGTGCCGGCGGGCAGCCCGCTCTCCGGACTGGCCGGCCGCCTGGACCTGCTCTGCAACGCGCTCGGCTGGCTGCTGTTCTTCGCCGCGGCGGTCCAGGTCGTGCTCCGCCACGCCACGCACGACCCCGGCGGGGTCACCGACGCCGCGATCACCGGCGCCGTCGCGTCGGGGGTGCTGTGGACGGTGCTGCTCAGCCCCCGGCTGCGGGCAGCGGGGGTGCCGACCGGTGCCCAGGCGTACGACCTGGTCATCGTCACGCTCGTCTGCATGACGCTGGGCGCGCTCGTCCAGCTGGCGCGCACGTGCCCGGCGGCGCGGCCCTCGCTCGCGTACCTCACGACGGCGACGGCGGTCTCGCTCGGCGGGGAGGTCGCCTGGCCGCTGACCGCGCCGGCGACCTCCGACACCCCGCCGGGCTGGGTCTTCCTGCTGTTCGAGGCGGGCTACCTGGCGGTCGGCGCCGCCGCGCTGCACCCCTCGACCGTGCACCTCGGCACACCGGGGCGCGCCGTGGAGCAGCGGCTGACCACCCCGCGGCTCGTGGCCCTCGGCGCCGCGCTGGGCGCCGCCCCGCTCTTCGCGGGCGTGCGCCAGCTGCTCGCGCTCCCCGCCGACGGAGTGCAGCTGCTCGTCGGCACCACCGCTGTCGTCCCGCTCGTGCTCGCCCGCGTCGCGCAGATCGCGCGGGAGCGCGCCCAGGCGGAGGCGCAGCTCGCCCACCGCGCGAGCCACGACGGGCTGACCGGGCTGCTCGGCCGGGGCACGGCCATCGCCCGGCTCGAGGCCCTGCTGCCCGCGGCCGCTGCTTCCGGGGTCCCGGTGGCCGTGCTCTTCCTCGACCTCGACGGGTTCAAGCAGGTCAACGACCTGCACGGGCACCTGCGCGGGGACGAGCTGCTCGTGGCCGTCGCCACCCGGCTGCGGGGGTGGGCGCGGACCGACGACGTCCTCGCCCGGCTCGGCGGCGACGAGTTCCTCGTGGTGGCGCCGCTCCCGCACGGTGCCGGGACCGGGGAGGCGCTCGAGCTCGCCGCGGGGCTCCGGGCGCTGGTCTCCCGGCCCGGGCTGCTGCCGGACCTCCCGGGCGTCGGAGTCGGTGCCTCGGTCGGCTGCGCGGTCGCGCAGCCGGGCGGCGGGCTCGATGCCGACGCGCTCATCGCGGCCGCCGACACCGGCATGTACGCGGACAAGGCCACCCGCCGCCGGCGGCGCGGCGAGGTCCCCGCGCAGCAGCGCGCGGCGGGCTGAGCGGCGGACCCGCGGATCAGCGCGGCGGCTGCTGCAGCGCCCGGACCAGGTCGCGGGCCTGGCGCAGGCCGAGCTGCGGGCGCGCGTCGCGCAGCTGCTTGACGCCGAGCACGGCCTGCCGGCGGGGATCGGTCCCGTGCTGACCCAGCACGGAGGCCGCCCAGGCGACGTCGGCGGCCGTCGGAGGAGCGGCGGGGACGGCTGCCTGACGGGCCGCGACCACCACGAGCAGGGCCGCGCCCTCGACGACCAGCACCAGCGCCCCGCGCGGCCGTCCGGCGACGACCAGGACGAGCGCGACGACCAGCGAGACGACGGCGACGCCGAGCGCGACGCGACGGGAGCCTGCCACGGCTAGGCGCTCGCTCGTCCCACGACCGGCGCAAGCCCGGCTGAGCGGTCGACCGCACCGGGGTCGCCGCAGCGGACCAGCCAGTTGGCGAGCATCCGGTGCCCGCCCTCGGTCAGCACCGACTCGGGGTGGAACTGCACGCCCTCGATCGCGGCGTCGCGCGCCCGCGCCGCCATGACGACCCCGCCCGCGGTCCAACCGGTGACCTCGAGGGCGTCGGGGACGGTCGCGGGGTCGATCGCGAGCGAGTGGTACCGCGTCGCGGTGAACGGCGTGGGGAGGCCCTCCAGCACGCCCGCGCCGTCGTGCTCGACGAGGCTGGTCTTGCCGTGGAGGAGCTCAGGCGCGCGGTCGACCACCGCGCCGTACGCGACACCCATGGCCTGCAGGCCCAGGCAGACGCCGAACAGCGGCGCCGCGGGCTCCCCGGCGGCGGCCCGCTCCCGCGCGGCGCGCACGAGGGGCACGGAGACTCCGGCCCGCTCGGGGGTGCCGGGGCCGGGGGAGACGAGCACGCCGTCCCAGCCGCCGTCGAGCGCTTCGTCCACCTCGACCTCGTCGTTGCGCCGCACCTCGGTCCGGGCGCCGAGCTGCCCGAGGTACTGCACGAGGTTGTAGACGAAGCTGTCGTAGTTGTCGACGACGAGGATGCGGACGCTCACGCCCCCCATCGTGCCACCCGCTAGTGGACGGTCACCCGGGTGAAGGGGAGGGCCTGCTCGGCCCAGGGGAACACCACGGTGAAGAGCACCGCGACCGTCGCGGCCAGCAGTACGAGGGAGAGCAGGGTCCGCACCGGCCACGGCCCGGGCAGGTGGCGCCAGATCCACGCGTACACCTCAGGCCCCCTTTGCCCGGATGCTGACCAGCCGGGTCTCGACGATGAGCCGCTGGGTGGAGGCCCAGCGGGGGTTGCAGGTCGTCAGCGTGAGCCGCCGCTCCGTGGGCCTGGCGCCGGGGTGGCCGGGCACGGGCGCGATCACCGCGAGCGTGGTCGGCGAGACGAGGTACCACGGCTTGATGACGACGTAGGTGTAGACGCGGGTCGCGGTCTCGACCACCACCTGGTCCCCGACCCGCATCCGGTCGAGGTCGCGGAACGGCTCGCCGTTGGTCGCCCGGTGCCCGGCGAGCCCGACGTTGCCGAGCTGGCCCGGGAGCGCCGTGCCGACGTAGTGCCCGATGCCCTCCTTGAGCTGCGGCGCCTCGACGCCCTCGACGAGGGGCTCGGACCAGCTGCGGCCGAGCCGCGGGATGCGGAGGAGCGCGAACGGCGTGCCGGTGTGCGTGGGACCCCAGTGCTCGGGGCCCGCGGGCACACGCGAGGCGGGAGCGGCAGGGGCGGAGGCCGAGCCGCCCGAGGAACCGCCGGCGACCGCCCAGCTGCGCTCGAGCTGGCGGACCGTGCGGTCGCGCTCCTGCGCCGACTGCACGTTGGTCCACCACAGCTCGTACGCGCAGAAGGCCACGAGCACGATCCCGGCGGTGAGCAGCAC
Source organism: Motilibacter rhizosphaerae (assembly GCF_004216915.1). Lineage (NCBI taxonomy): Bacteria > Bacillati > Actinomycetota > Actinomycetes > Motilibacterales > Motilibacteraceae > Motilibacter > Motilibacter rhizosphaerae. The sequence goes on along the minus strand of NZ_SGXD01000001.1, from coordinate 530,265 downwards.
GTCGCTCAGCGCGCCGAGGAGCAGGCCGAGCACGCGGAAGCCGCGGCGGGCCGGCGGCGGGAGGGGGGCGACCGGCGCGTCGAGCGCGGCGGTCACGACACCGGCTCCGGCGACGCGACCGAGAGCCCGACGGTGCCGGTGGCGGCGGGGAGGGCGAGCGCCGCCGCGGCGCGCACGTCGTAGCCGAGCCCGACGCGCGCGACCCACTCCCGGTAGATCCTCACGCTACGGTCCTCGTCCAGTGCGGCCCGCAACTTGACCGGGTCGCCCACGGCGCGCACGACGAACGGCGGGCCGTAGGTCCGGCCGTGCAGGGTGAGCACGTTGCCGGCGCAGCGCAGGGCGCTCGTGGACGTGAGGCGCTGGTCCATGACCTCGAGCGCGCTGGCACCGCCCGCCCACAGGGCGTTGACGACCCCGCGCAGGTCCTGCTCGTGGACGACGAGGTCGTCCGGGCGCGTGTCCGCGGGCAGCGCCGGGTCGCCGGGGTCGCGGGGACTGTCGTCGAGCGTGACGACGAGGCCGCGCCCGCGCGCCGGCGCGACACCGGCCGCGACCGCGGCTGCGTCCGCGCGCTGCTGCTCGGCCCCGGCCGCGCCGCCCGCCGAGCGGGCCCGCTGCTCGACCTCGCGCTGGAGCCCTGCCACCCGTCCGGTCAGCTCGAGCACGCCGCGCTCGTCGACGCTGATGACGTCGACGAGGTCGGTGCGGCTGCCGGCCCGCGGGTCCGGGCCGGTGCTGCGCGCGGCGGTGGCGAAGAGCAGGCCGCCGAGCACGGCGACCACCGGGACCGCGGCCCGCCAGCGCGGGGAGCGGCGCGGGTGCTCGCCCGCCCTGCCGTGCGCCGCCATGCGTCTACGCTAACCCTGTCCCGCCCCGCCCTCCTCCCGTCCGAGGTCCCCCGTGCCCAAGTCCCGCCTGCGCCGCCGAGCCGCGTACACCCCTCCGCAGGAGCGCCTGGCCGCGGTCAAGGTCGGCAACCCGCGCTGGCTCGTGCCGGTGATGCTGGCGTGCTTCATCGTCGGGCTGCTCTGGATCGTCGTCTACTACGTGAGCCAGACGTCCTACCCGATCAGCGCCATCGGCGGCTGGAACATGCTCGTCGGGTTCGGGCTCATCCTCGTGGGGTTCGTGCTCTCGATGCGCTGGCGGTAGTCCGCCGAGGGGCGCCGCGGACCGCCCGGGTGGTGCTCCGGTAGTGCTGGTGGACTAATCCCACCCCTGTCATTCCCCACAGGGTCGTCCACAGCTGTGGACGACGGGCTACTCGCCCGCGCCGACGCAGAGGAAGTACGCCTCGGCGTGCGCCGGGTGCAGCACCTCGCAGCGCACGACGTCCGCGGCCGAGGCGCGCACCTGCACGCGGTCGAGCGCGTCGACCGAACGCCACGTGGTCAGGGCCAGGGACACGAGGACGACGAGCAGGATGCCCGCCGCCTGGGCGGCTTGCCGTCCGCGCCGGGGGGCGTACGCCAGTGCCGCGGCCGCCACCAGCCCGCCGACGAAGCCGCCGGCGTGCGCGCGCCAGTCGATGTCGGCGACGGTGAAGCCGAAGACCACGTTGACCGCGAGCAGCACCCACAGCCCGCCGTTCTCCCGCCCGAGCCGCCGGTTGACGACGAGGTGGCCGGCGAACAGGCCGAAGACCGCGCCGGAGGCCCCGAGCGAGCCGCTGGACAGGGGGCTGAACGCGTACGACGCCGCACCGCCCGCCAGCGCCGCCGAGAGGTAGAGCGCCGCGAAGCGCAGCCGGCCGAACGCCGCTTCGAGCGGCGGGCCGAACAGCCACAGCGCGTACATGTTGAGCAGCAGGTGGAGCAGCTGCTGGTGGAGGAAGGCCGCGGTCAGCAGGCGGTACCACTCGCCGGTGGCGACGCCGTTGGTCGGCACCCCGCCGCCCACGCCGGAGTACATGAGCAGATCGTCTACGAGCGACGGCTTCGCGTGCCCGAGCACGAGGACGAGGACGTTGAGCGCGAGCAGCACCTTCGTCACGACCGCCGGGTCGCCGGTCGCCGCTCGGCCGCCGAACGCCGTCCGGGCCACGCGCACGCCGCGGTTCCCCGCGCGCACGTCGTCCGGGCACTGGAAGCCGACCGCTGCCGGGATCATGTCCTCGGGGCAGATCGGCCGCCCGCACCGGGTGCACCTGACGTAGGTCACCCGGTCCGGGTGGCGGTAGCAGGTCGGGGGCGGGGCCGCCGGGTCGACCGGCTGGCCCGGGTCCGCGGGGCCGGACGGCTGCACGGGCTGCGCAGGACCCGCCGGCGGGCCGGCCGGCTCGACCGGGCCGGACCCGTACGGCGTGCTCATGGTCCCGAACCTACGTGACGCCCGAGCGGGGCCTCAGGCCTCGCGGCGCTCGATGCGCACCGCCTGGATCGTCTGGTCCTCGACCGGCCGGTCCATCGCGCCGGTGCGCGTGGTGGCGATCGCGTCGACGACGCGGCGGCTCTCCTCGTCGGCGACCTCGCCGAAGATCGTGTGCCGGCGGTTGAGGTGCGGCGTCGGGGCGACCGTGATGAAGAACTGCGAGCCGTTGGTGCCGGGCCCGGCGTTGGCCATGGCGAGGAGGTACGGCCGGTCGAAGCGCAGGTCGGGGTGGAACTCGTCGGCGAAGCGGTAGCCGGGGCCGCCGGTCCCGGTGCCGAGCGGGTCGCCGCCCTGGACCATGAAGCCGGAGATCACGCGGTGGAACACCGTGCCGTCGTAGAGCGGGCGCGTCGTGCGCTCGCCGCTGCGCGGGTCGACCCACTCGCGCTCGCCGGTGGCGAGCTCGGTGAAGTTGGCGACCGTCTTGGGCGCGTGGTCCGGGAACAGCCGGACCACGATGTCGCCCTGGGTGGTCTGCAGGGTGGCGTAGAGCTCCTCGGCCACGAGGTCGCCTCCGGTGGGGTGGGGTCGGGTGGGGCGCGCGACCGGGACCGGCCCGGTCGCTCGACGCGCCATCCTGGCACGGGCCCGGGGGTGGCGGCAGCACGGGTGGCGGCGCCGACCCCGATGCTTGGGCCGGCGCGGGGGTGGGAAGGTGATCTTCAGTACGCCGTCCCCGGCTGTTGGAGGTACGACCGTGAAGCGCCCCTTCTCCCGGCCGCCCGTGGTGGTGGAGCCGTCCACCACCGAGCGGCTGTCCGCCGCAGCCCGCCGCGCCGTTCAGGCCGGAGGAGCCGCCGCCCTCGGCGGTGCCGTGGCCGCGAAGGCGGGCACGACGACGGTGCGGGAGCGCACGGGCCCGCTCGTGGAGACCGCGATCGACCGCGCCGCGCCGCTCGTGGGCTCGGCGCGCGACCGGGCCGTCCCGCTCGTCGAGTCCGCCCGCGACCGCGCCGTCCCGCTGGTCGAGTCCGCCCGCGACCGGACCGTCCCGCTGGTGGAGTCCGCCCTCGAGCGGGCCGTGGACGTGGCGCGCGAGCGCGTGGGGACGGCCGTCGACGCCGCCCGCCCGCAGCTGGAGGCCGCGCGCGGCAGCGTCACCGCGACCGTGCAGGACACCGTCCTCCCCGCCGTGCAGGAGACCGCCGGGCGGGCCGCGGAGAAGGCCGAGGAGGTCGCGCCCAAGGTCGCTGCCGCCGTCGGGGGCGCGGTGACGAGCGCCCTCGTCGCGAGCGAGCCCATCCGCGACGAGGCCCTCGCCCGCGGCTCCGCGGCGCTCGCCGCCCTGCGCGGCGAGGCCGTCGTCGCGCCCCCGCGGCGCCGCCGGCGCTGGCGGTTCCTCACCTTCCTCGCCGTGGTCGGGGCGGGCGGCGCCGGCTTCTTCGCCTGGCGGCGCAGCCAGCAGGGCGACCCCTGGCAGGTCGGCACCGGCACGGGCGCACCGTCCGTCACCAGCACCCCCGCGCCGTCCACGGGCATCGCCCCGAAGCACGCCGCGCCCGAGGGCGGCCCGGCGACGCCCGCCACCAGCACGCCCGCCACCAGCACGGCCACCGAGCCGGGTCCGCTGCTGGCGGCCGAGCCGGTCGCCAACGAGGGCCGCACCACGCTCGCGGCCGAGCCGCAGGACGAGCCGGCCAAGCCGCACGGCGACGTCTTCGAGGTGGTCGACGAGGCCACTGCCGACGACACGGCCGATGGGACCGCCGACGAGGCTGAGGACGCGGCCAGCGGCGGCGGCGACGAGCCGGCCGGCGGCGACACCGCCAGCGAGACGACCCGCAGCTAGGCCACCCGCCGGCACCGCGCGTGCCGGCTCCCAGGGCGCCGAGAGCCCCGCCGGACCTGGTCCGCGGGGCTCTCGTGCTGCGTACGGCGCGTGCTGGAGCGCCTGGAGGATCCCGGTGCCGGGACCACTGCTGTGGAGACGAGGGGAATCGAACCCCTAACCCCCGCCTTGCAAAGGCGGTGCTCTGCCAATTGAGCTACGTCCCCGTGACCTGCGGGAGGTGCGCCGTCGGACCGGCTGTCAGACGGGGTCGGTGACCGAGCGCCAGAGCTCGTCGTCGGCCTTGCCCGCGTGCGCCCGTCTCCACGCCGTCGCAGCGGCGGCGGTCAACGCTCCCGCTGCTCCGGCCGCACCGAAGAGCACCAGACGGCGCATGCGCCACCTCCTCCGCGAGCGGGCCGGCGGGGCACCGGCGGTGGGCCTAAGTGGACTTGAACCACTGACCTCTTCCTTATCAGGGAAGCGCTCTAACCAACTGAGCTATAGGCCCGCACGTGCGCGGCTCGGGACGCGAGGTCCCGTGCCGCACGACGATGGTACCGGACCGCAGGAGCGGTCCGTCCCGCCCTCAGTCCTCGGTGAGCGTGAGGTGCAGCCCGCCGACGACCGCGGCCGACACGTTGTAGATGAACGCGGTCAGCGTCGCGAGGGCGGTGATGAGCACCGCGTCGACCGCGGCCACGATGCCCGCCACGGTCAGCACGCGGGACAGCGAGAGCCACTGGTCGATGCTCTGGCTGCTGCCGCTCGCGTCCTTGGTGACGTCCGAGATCGTCTTCGACACCGAGTCGAAGACGCCCATGCCGTTGAGCACGCTCCACAGCACGGCGACGGCGACGACGAGCACGATCCCGAGGCAGATCGAGAGCAGCGCGGACAGCTTGAGCACGGACCAGGGGTCGACCCTGCTCAGCACCAGCCGGGCGCGCCGGGGAGCCCGGGCGCTCGGAGCCCGTCCGGCGGGCGCCGGGCGGGGGGGCTTGGGAGCCGTCGTGGAGAGGGGTCGCGCCTCGGACGTGCTCACGAATCACCGTCCTCGGTCGGGTCAGCGTCGGCAGCAGGCGTCGACGGGTCGACGTCCACGGTAGCGGGCTCCTCGGCGTCGTCCACAGCCGAGCCGTCGCCGTCACCCGCCGGAGCAGCACCGGCCGCGGCGTCCGGGGCCGCGGAGCCCGAGGCCTCGACCTCGTGCTCGACCTGCTCGACGGCCTCGTCGAGGGCCTCGTCGTCGGCGTCGGGCTCGGCGTTGCGGGCGACCGAGAGGACCGAGTCGCCGGAGCCGAGCACGACGAGCGTGACGCCCATCGTGTCGCGGCCGGTCGGGCGCAGGTCCGCGACGCGGGTGCGGATCACGGTCCCGCCGCTGGTGATGGCGAAGACCTCGTCGCGCTCGCCGACCACCACGGCCCCGACGAGCGAGCCGCGGGCGTCGGTCACCCGGTGCGCGCGCAGGCCCAGGCCGCCGCGCCCCTGCACGCGGTACTCGTCGACCGGCGTGCGCTTCGCGAAGCCGCCGTCGGTGGCGGTGACGAGGAACTCCTCGGCACCGTCGCGGACGACGTTCATCGAGAGCAGCTCGTCGTCCTCCCGGAAGCGCATGCCGGTGACGCCGCTCGTGGCACGACCCATCGGGCGGAGCGCCGCGTCGTCGTTGCGGAACCGCACCGCCATGGCACCGCGGCTGACCAGGAGCAGGTCGTCCTCCGCCCCGGCGAGCTGCGCCGAGATCAGCTCGTCGTCCTCGCGCAGGTTGATCGCGATGACGCCGCCGGCGCGCGGCGAGTCGTACTCGGTCAGGCGGGTCTTCTTCACCACGCCGGTGCGCGTCGCGAGCACGAGGTACGGCGAGACCTCGTAGTCGCGCAGGTCGAGGACCTGGGCGATCCGCTCGTCGGGCTGGAAGGCGAGCAGGTTCGCGACGTGCTGGCCGCGGGCGTCGCGCGCGGTCTCCGGCAGCTCGTACGCCTTGGCGCGGTAGACCCGGCCCTTGTTCGTGAAGAACAGGATCCAGTGGTGCGTCGTCGTGACGAAGAAGTGCTCGACGATGTCGTCCTCGCGCAGCTGCGCGCCGCGCACGCCCTTGCCGCCGCGGCGCTGGGAGCGGTAGAGCGCGGCCTGCGTGCGCTTGGCGTAGCCGCCGCGGGTGATGGTCACCACCACCGGCTCCTCGGCGATGAGGTCCTCCATGGACATCTCGCCCTCGGCGGCCACGATCTGCGTGCGCCGCTCGTCGCCGTACTTCTCGACGATCGCGGCGAGCTCCTCGCTGACGATCTGGCGCTGGCGCTCCTCGCTGGCGAGGATGGCCTGCAGCTCGGCGATCTCGGTCTCGATCTCGGCGAGCTCGTCGATGATCTTCTGGCGCTCGAGGGCCGCGAGGCGGCGCAGCTGCATGTTGAGGATCGCGTCGGCCTGCTCGGTGTCGACCTCGAGCAGCTCGATGAGCCCGGCGCGGGCGTCCTCGACGTTGGGCGAGCGGCGGATGAGCGCGATGACCTCGTCGAGGGCGTCGAGCGCCTTCACCAGCCCGCGCAGGATGTGCGCGCGGCGCTCGGCCTGCGCCAGCCGGTAGCGCGTGCGCCGGACGATGACCTCGATCTGGTGCGTGACGTAGTGCCGCACGAACTCGTCGAGGCGCAGGGTCTTCGGGATGCCGTCGACGAGCGCCAGCATGTTGGCGCTGAAGTTGTCCTGCAGCTGGGTGTGCTTGTAGAGGTTGTTGAGCACGACCTTGGCCACGGCGTCGCGCTTGAGCACGATGACGAGGCGCTGGCCGAGGCGCTCGTTGCCCTCGTCGCGCACGTCGGCGATGCCGCCGACCTTGGCGTCCTTGACGAGCTCGGCGATCTTCGTCGCGAGGTTGTCCGGGTTGACCTGGTAGGGCAGCTCGGTGACGACGAGGCAGGTGCGCCCGTTGATCTCCTCGACGTTGACGACCGCGCGCATGGTGATCGACCCGCGCCCGGTGCGGTACGCGTCCTCGATCCCCCGCCGCCCGACGATGAGCCCGCGCGTGGGGAAGTCCGGCCCCTTGACCCGCTCGAGCAGCGCCTCCAGCAGCTCCTCGCTGCTCGCCTCCGGGTGCGCCAGCGCCCACTGCACGCCGTCGGCGACCTCGCGCAGGTTGTGCGGCGGGATGTTGGTGGCCATGCCGACCGCGATGCCGGCGCTGCCGTTGACGAGCAGGTTGGGGAAGCGGCTGGGCAGGACGTCGGGCTCCTGGGCCCGACCGTCGTAGTTGGGGCTGAAGTCGACGGTGTCCTCGTCGATGTCGGCCATCATGTGCATGGCCAGCGGGGCGAGGCGGCACTCGGTGTAGCGCATGGCCGCGGCCGGGTCGTTGCCCGGCGAGCCGAAGTTGCCGTTGCCGTCGACGAGCGGGTAGCGCAGCGACCAGGACTGCGCGAGGCGCACGAGGGTGTCGTAGATCGCCGAGTCGCCGTGCGGGTGGTACTGGCCCATGACGTCGCCGACGACGCGCGAGCACTTCGAGTAGCCGCGGTCGGGGCGGTAGCCGCCGTCGAACATCGCGTAGAGCACCCGGCGGTGCACCGGCTTGAGCCCGTCGCGCACGTCCGGCAGCGCGCGGCTCACGATGACGCTCATCGCGTAGTCGAGGTAGCTCTGCTGCATCTCGACCTGCAGGTCGCGCGCCTCGACGCGGCCGCCGGGCGGCGGCGGGGTCGTCGGTGTCTCGGTCACGGAGTGCCTTCCGGGCGGGGGTCGTCAGGGAGCGCTGGGGCCGGCGCGGGCGCCGGCAGGGGCCGGCGGGCCGCTAGATGTCGAGGAAGCGGACGTCCTTGGCGTTGCGCTGGATGAACGAGCGCCGCTGCTCGACGTCCTCGCCCATGAGCACGCTGAACAGGTCGTCCGCGGCGGCGGCGTCCTCGAGGGTCACCTGGAGCAGCACGCGGCGCTCCGGGTCCATCGTCGTCTCCCAGAGCTCGTTGGCCGGCATCTCGCCGAGGCCCTTGAACCGCTGGATGCCGTCCTCCTTGGGCAGCCGCTTGCCCGCCTCCTGCCCGAGGCGCACGAGGCCGTCGCGCTCCCGGTCGGAGTACGCGTACTGCACCGGCTCGCGCCCCGCCCACTTGAGCTTGTAGAGCGGCGGCTGGGCGAGGTAGACGTTGCCGCTCTCGATCAGCGGGCGCATGAAGCGGAAGAAGAACGTCAGGAGCAGGGTGCGGATGTGCTGGCCGTCGACGTCGGCGTCGGCCATGAGGATGATCTTGGAGTAGCGCAGCTTCGAGATGTCGAAGTCGTCGTGGATCCCGGTGCCCGCCGCGCTGATGAGCGCCTGGACCTCGTTGTTCTGCAGGATCCGGTCGATGCGCGCCTTCTCGACGTTGAGGATCTTGCCGCGGATCGGGAGGATCGCCTGGAAGCGGCTGTCGCGCCCGCCCTTGGCCGAGCCGCCGGCCGAGTCGCCCTCGACGATGTAGAGCTCGCACTTGTCGGGGTCGGTCCACTGGCAGTCGGCGAGCTTGCCCGGCAGGCCGCCGGACTCGAGCAGCCCCTTGCGGTTGCGGGCCAGGTCGCGGGCCTTGCGGGCCGCGACGCGCGCGGTGGCGGCGGCGATCGCCTTGCGGACGATCTCCTTGCCCTCCTGCGGGTTGCGCTCGAACCACTCGCCGAGGCGGAGGTTGGCGACCTGCTGGGTGAAGGACTTCGCCTCGGTGTTGCCGAGCTTGGTCTTCGTCTGGCCCTCGAACTGCGGCTCGCCCAGCTTGATGGAGACGATGGCGGTGAGGCCCTCGCGGATGTCGTCGCCGGAGAGCCGGTCCTCCTTCTTCTTCACCATCCCCCAGTCCTCCGCGAACTTGTTGACCGTGTAGGTCAGCGCGGCGCGGAAGCCCTCCTCGTGGGTGCCGCCCTCGTGGGTGTTGATGGTGTTGGCGAAGGTGTAGACCGACTCGGTGAAGGTGGTGTTCCACTGCATCGCGACCTCGAGGGAGAGCGCGCGCGCCTTGTCCTCCGACTCGAAGGCGATGATGTTGGGGTGCGCCTCGCCCTTCTTGGCGTTGAGGTGCTTGACGAAGTCGGAGATGCCCCCGTCGAAGCGGTAGGAGACGGTGCGCTCCTCGGCGACCTCCTCGACCGGGAGGTCGAGCACGCGCTCGTCGCGCAGCGAGATGGTCAGCCCCTTGTTGAGGAACGCCATCTCGCGGAAGCGGCTGGACAGCGTCTCGAAGGTGTAGTCCGTCGTCTCGAAGATCTCCGGGTCGGCCCAGAACGTCACGGTGGTCCCCGTGCGGTCCGTGGCCTCGCCCTCGGCGAGGTCGGCGACGGGCACGCCGCGGTGGAACTCCTGGCGGTGGACCCGGCCGTCGCGGTGCACCTCGACCTCGACGCGGGTCGAGAGCGCGTTGACGACCGAGACGCCGACGCCGTGCAGGCCGCCGGAGACGGAGTAGCCGCCGCCGCCGAACTTGCCGCCGGCGTGCAGGACCGTGAGCACGACCGTGACGGCCGGCTTGCCCTCGCTCGGCACGATGTCGACGGGGATGCCGCGGCCGTTGTCCACGACCCGCACGCCGCCGTCGGCGAGGATCGTCACGTCGATGTGGTCGCAGTAGCCCGCGAGCGCCTCGTCCACCGAGTTGTCGACGACCTCGTAGACGAGGTGGTGCAGGCCCCGCTCGCCGGTGGAGCCGATGTACATGCCAGGGCGCTTGCGCACGGCATCGAGGCCCTCGAGGACCTGGATGGCGCTGCCGTCGTAGGTGCGCGGGGCCGCCGCGCCGGGCTGTGCGGTGGAGGGGTCGGGAGCGGCGAGGGCCTGCTCGTGGTCCACGGCTGCCTGCGTCTCGGTCACGTGCACCCTTCGCGCCTGCGGCCGGCGGGGTTGCGCGGCTCGCGTGGGACGTGCGGTGGCGCGGGCGGACCCGCGCAACCGCATCAGTCTACCCGTCCGTGACGCGGTCCCGGGGGCCACGCGCCCGGAACGAGGCCCGCAGGGCCGTCTCCGGCGCTCGACCCCCGCCCGTCGGGGACCCGTACGCGCCAGGGGGTCGCGGCGGGCAGGGGCGCGCAGAGCCGGTGACCGCCCCTCCGTGGCACCGGACGCGGCGACGCCGGTCAGCCGTACGTGTCGCGCGGGCCGCGGCCGCGGACCGAGAGCGGCCCGCGGCGCCACGACGGCGGCGCCGGTCCCAGCACGGTGACCGTGCGGCAGGTGCCGCGCCCGACCTCCGCGTCGATCCGCTGGCGCAGGGCGGGGGCGAGCTCGCGCAGCTGCACCGCCCAGGCCGTGGACGAGGCACGCACCACGAGCACCCCGTCCTCGAAGGACTCGGGGGCCGCGTGCGCCGCGACCTCGGGGCCGACCAGCTCGGCCCACCGCCCGAGCATCGCGCCGACGGCCTTGTCCAGCTCCCAGCCGCGCTCGGCGACGAGGCGGTCCACGGTGCCGGCGAGCGGCTGGGGGTCCCGGTCGTCGGGGCGCGCCCCGCTGCGCAGCTCCTCGCTCGGGCCGGTGCGCCGGCGCCGGGGGAGGACGTCGCCGGCACCGGCGGCCCCGCCACCGACGGCGCCCGGGACGTCGCGGACCGGCCGCGCCCCGCTGCGCCGCGCGGCGGCCCGCGCCGCGGCGAGCGCCTGGCGCGCGACCTCCACGCCCGGTCGCGGCGCCGGCGGGGCGTCCTCGGGCTCCTCGCCGCTCACGAGTCCGGCCCCAGACGGCGGACCTCGCCCCGCGTGACGGCGAAGCGCGCCCCGGCGAGCACCGGCGGCACGTCCTCCTCCACCGCGGCCGTGACGAGGACCTGCTCGGCTCCCGCCACCCGCTCGGCCAGGCGGCGCCGGCGGCTGGAGTCCAGCTCGGCGAAGACGTCGTCGAGCACGAGGACCGGCTCCCCGCCGTCGGCGCGCAGCAGGTCGTACGACGCCAGCCGCAGCGCGAGCGCCAGCGACCACGACTCCCCGTGGCTCGCGTACCCCTTCGCCGGGGCCGCCCCCAGGGAGAGCGCGAGCTCGTCGCGGTGCGGCCCGACGAGGCACACCCCGCGCTCGAGCTCCTGGCGGCGGGCGTCGGCCAGCCCGCGGAGCATGACCTGCTCGAGCTCGAGCCGGTCGCCGGGCAGGCCGTCGGGCGCCGCGGGCTCGAGGGTGCTGCGGTACTCCGCGCCCACCGGGCCGCCGCCCGAGGAGACGTCGTCGTACGCCGCGTCGACGAGCGGGCGCAGCGCCGCGACCAGCGCGAGCCGGGCGGCGACGAGCTCCGCGCCCGCCCGGGCGAGGTGCGCGTCCCACACGTCGAGCGTGCTGAGGTCGTACTGCCCGGTGCCCCGGCCGCTGCGGCGGGCCGCACCGGCGGACTTGAGCAGGGCACTGCGCTGCTTGAGCACCCGGTCGTAGTCGGCGCGCACTCCCGCCAACCGCGGCGCGCGGGCGACGAGCAGCTCGTCGAGGAAGCGGCGCCGCTCGCCCGGGTCGCCCTTCACCAGCGCGAGGTCCTCGGGCGCGAACAGCACGCTGCGCAGCAGCCCGAGCACCTCGCGGGCGCGCGGGACGGGTCCGCGGTTGACCCGGGCGCGGTTGGCGCGCCCCGGGTTGATCTCGACCTCGAGCAGCGTCGGCCGCCCGTCGCGCACGACGCTGGCGCGCACGACGGCACGCTCGGCGCCGAGCCGGACGAGGGGGGCGTCCCCCGCGACCCGGTGCGAGTCCAGGGTCGCGAGGTAGCCCACCGCCTCGACCAGGTTGGTCTTCCCCTGCCCGTTGCTCCCCACCAGCGCGGTGACGCCCGGCTCCAGCGCCACCTCCGCGGAGGCGTACGAGCGGAAGTCGCTCAGCGAGAGGTGCGCGACGTGCACGGCGGGGGAGGAGGAGGCGTCAGGCCGGAGCCTCGGCCTCGCCCTTCGCGACGGAGCGGACGGCGTGGCCGCCGAACTGGTTGCGCAGCGCGGCGACCGCCTTCATCGCGGGGCTGTCGTCCTGGCGGGAGGCGAAGCGGGCGTAGAGCGCGGCCGAGATCGCCGGCATCGGCACGCGGTGGTTGATCGCCTCCTCGACGGTCCAGCGGCCCTCGCCGGAGTCGTCGACGTAGCCGGTGATCTCGGCGAGGTCGGGGTCCTCCTCGAGCGCGCGCACGAGCAGGTCGAGCAGCCACGAGCGGATGACCGTGCCCTGGGTCCAGCTGGCGAGCACGCCGGGCACGTCGGTCACGACGTCGGTCGCGGCGAGCAGCTCGTAGCCCTCGGCGTAGGCCTGCATGAGGCCGTACTCGATGCCGTTGTGGACCATCTTGGCGAAGTGGCCGGCACCGACGGGGCCGGCGTGGACGAAGCCCGCCTCGCCCTCGGGCTTGAGCGCGTCGAAGACGGGCTGCGCCTTCGCGACGTCCTCGGTGCTGCCGCCGACCATGAGCGCGTAGCCGTTCTCCAGGCCCCACACGCCGCCCGAGACGCCGGCATCGACGTAGCCGATCTGCTTGGCGCGGAGCTCCTCGGCGTGGACGAGGTCGTCGGTGTAGCGCGAGTTGCCGCCGTCGATGATGACGTCGCCGGGGGAGAGCAGCCCGCCGAGCTCCTGGACCGTCGCTCGCGTCGGGTCGCCCGCGGGGACCATCACCCACACCACGCGCGGCGCCGACAGCCGGCCGACGAGCGACTCGAGGCTGTCCACGTCGCGGCTGGACTGGGGGCTGCGGTCGAAGCCGACGACGGTGTGGCCCGCGCGGCGCAGCCGCTCGGCCATGTTGCCGCCCATCTTGCCGAGGCCGATGATCCCGATCTCCATGCTGTCCTCCGAGTCGTGGCGTGGTGGTCCGCGGGGCGTGCTGGTCGGGGGTCCCGCAGGCTGGTCTGCCCCGGACCCCCCTGGGTCAGACGCCCGAGAGGCGGACCGGCATGAGCAGGTAGCGGTACTCCCGGCTGGGCTCCGCGTCGGCGGTCGCGCGGCCGCTGAGGACGGCCGGCTTCGTGGGCGTGGTGAACGAGAGCTGGGCGTACGCGGCGTCGAGCGCCCCGAGCCCGTCGAGCAGGTAGCCGGGGTTGAAGGCGATGGCGATCTCGTCGCCCTCGAGCTGCGCCTCGAGGGTCTCCGAAGCCTGCGCGTCGTCGCCGCTGCCGGCCTCGAGGGTCACGGCACCGTCGGTGAACGAGAGCCGGACCGGGGTGTTGCGCTCGGCGACCAGCGCGACGCGCTTCACCGCGTCGACGAGGGCGCCGGTCTCGACCACCGCGACGCTCGCCGACTCGGCCGGCAGCAGCGCCTGGTACTTCGGGAACTCCCCGTCGAGCAGCCGGGTCGTCACGCGCCGCGTCCCGCCCTCGAAGCCGACGAGGTTCTCGCTGCCGTCCGGCGAGGCGAGCGCCACCAGCACGTCGTCGCCCGACGAGAGGGAGCGCGCGCTGTCGGCGAGGGTGCGGGCGGGCACCAGCGCGACCGCCGAGAGACCCGCCTGCTCGGGCTTCCAGGTGAGCTCGCGCACGGCCAGGCGGTAGCGGTCGGTGGCGGCGAGCGTGATGCGCTCGCCCTCGATCTCCACCCGCACGCCGGTCAGCACGGGCAGCGTGTCGTCACGGCCGGCGGCGACGGACACCTGCGAGACGGCCGCCGCGAACACCTCCGCCGGCAGCGAGCCGGACGCCGAGGGCATCTGCGGGAGCGCGGGGTACTCCTCGACGGGCAGCGTCAGCAGCGAGAAGCGGCTGCTCCCGCACGTGACGACGACCTTGCTGCCCTCGCTCACGACCTCGACGGTGCGCGGCGGGAGGCTGCGGCAGATGTCGGCGAGCAGGCGGCCGCTCACGAGCGCCCTGCCGGGCTCGGGCACGTCGGCGTCGATGGTGACGCGGGCGGAGACCTCGTAGTCGAAGCCGGAGAGCGCGAGGCCGTCGGGCCCGGCCTCCACGAGCAGGCCGGCGAGGACCGGCACCGGCGGCCGCGTGGGCAGGCTGCGCGCTGCCCAGGCGACGGCTTCGGCCAGGACGTCCCGCTCGACCCGGAATCTCACGACGCAAGCCCTTCCTCGTGGCGCTTCGGACGCTCCGCCCTCGCGGCGCTTCGGAGGAGCTGGTCCCGGGAACGCTCAAGTCCGGGGCGGCACCCGCCGATGTGCAGGGCGACGCTACCGCCCCCGCCCGACGATCCACATCCAGGGCCGCTCCCCCCTGTCCCTCGTCATCCCTCGACATCTCCCTGTGCCAGTGCTCATAGGGGCTGTGCACGCTGTGGACGGACGCGGGGCGGCGGCGGCACGCCCTCGCGCGCCCCGGCGGTCGCCCCAGGTCGTGCCGCGTACGGGGCGAGGAGCACACCCGTGTAGTTCCACGCGTGCGAGATGTGTCCGCCGCTGTGGCCGGTGCGGTGCGTCGGGCAGCTCCGCTGGGGACGAGCGCGCTCCGTCCACCGGTGACCTGCTCCGTCCCCAGCCGCGTACCCATGTCGTCCACCGTTCTCCACACGGTTGTCCCCAGGTGTGCAGAACGCCGGGAGGGACGACGAGAGCCCCGCGCGCCGGTGGCGGGCGGGGCTCCGGGGGGAGTGCCGGGGTGGGGGGCCAGCCCTCGCGGGCTCGGCGCTCAGCCCTTCCGGGCTCTTGCACTCAGCCCTTGCGGGCGGTGCTCTTGATGCGGTTGGTCAGCTCGGTGACCTGGTTGTACAGCGCGCGCTTCTCCGGGAGCTGAGTGCGGATCTTGCGGTCCGCGTGCATGACCGTGGTGTGGTCCCGGCCGCCGAACTGCTGGCCGATCTTCGGCAGCGAGAGGTCGGTGAGCTCGCGGCAGAGGTACATCGCGATCTGCCGGGCCTGGACGAGCCCGCGCGAGCGCGACGAGCCGCACAGGTCGTCGATGCTGATGCCGAAGTACGACGCGGTCTGCCCCATGATCGTCGAGGCGGTGATCTCGGGACCGGTGTCGTCGGGGATGAGGTCCTTCAGGACGATCTCGGCGAGCCCCAGGTCGACGCCCTGCCTGTTGAGCGACGCGAACGCCGTCACCCGGATCAGTGCGCCCTCGAGCTCGCGGATGTTCGTGGAGATGCGGCTGGCGATGTACTCCAGCACCTCGGGCGGGGCGTCCAGCCCGTCCTGCGCGGCCTTCTTGCGCAGGATCGCGATGCGCGTCTCGAGGTCGGGCGGCTGCACGTCGGTGGTGAGCCCCCACTGGAACCGGTTGCGGAGCCGGTCCTCCAGCGTGACCAGCTGCTGCGGGGGACGGTCGGAGCTCAGCACGATCTGCTTGTTCTGGTTGTGCAGCGTGTTGAACGTGTGGAAGAACTCCTCCTGGGTCCCCTCCTTGTTCTCCAGGAACTGGATGTCGTCCACGAGCAGCACGTCGATGTCGCGGTAGCGCTTGCGGAAGGTCTCGCTGCGCCCGTCGCGGATCGAGTTGATGAAGTCGTTGGTGAACTCCTCGGAGCTCACGTAGCGCACGCGGACCCCGGGGTAGAGGCTCTGCGCGTAGTGGCCGATCGCGTGGAGAAGGTGCGTCTTGCCGAGCCCGGACCCGCCGTAGACGAACAGCGGGTTGTACGCCTTGGCCGGCGCCTCCGCGACGGCGACCGCGGCCGCGTGGGCGAAGCGGTTGCTCGCGCCGATGACGAACGTCTCGAACAGGTAGCGCGGGTTGAGCCGTGTCGGCTCGGGGCGCGCGACGTCCTCGCGCCCGGTGCCCGTGCGGCGCGGCAGGACAGCGGGCGGCGGGTCCGCGAGCGCGTCCGGCACGGGGGCAGCGCCGCTCGTCCCCGCGACGACCGGCTCCCCGGCGTCGCCGTCGAGCCGGGCCGCCTCGCGGGCGGCATCCCCCGGCTCCGCCTCGTCGAGGGTGACGACCAGGCGGATGTCCCGGCCGAGCGCGCGCGAGAGGCTCTCGGTCACCAGCGGGCGCAGGTCGGTCTCGAGCTGGGTGCGGACGAAGTCGTTGGGCGCGGCGACGAGCGCGGTGTCGTCGTAGAGGGCCAGCGGCCGGGTGAGCCGGAGGAAGGGCCGGGTCCGGGGCGGGACGACGCCGTCGGTGACGTCCAGGTCGTCGAGGGCCCGGGCCCACACGGTGGCGAGGTCAGCCGTCTGCTCGGCCACCGGGCTCCTTCCCGTCATCCCGTCGCGCGGGCGGAGTCGCTCTTCTCCACATCCACGTCCACAGGCTGGGGACGACGGAGCAGCGCGCTGCGAGGCGTCGACGCTAACAACGGCGACGGCGCCGGGGCAACAGCGGGTCTCGGCCCTGTGCGGGGTGGTGCGGCTGGTGTCCGGAGCGGGTCCTCGGCGTGTCGCGGCCGGGGGTCCGGGGCGGACCGGGAGAGACTAGCCGGTCCGGCGGGCGCCGGGACCCGTTCGGGTGAAGACCCTCGTCGGAGGCTCCGGCCGCTTCCCCACACCTGTGGACGACGCCTGTGGACACCCGCGGTGACCGGCCCCGCGGAGACCCCCGCCGGGCCACCCGCGCGTTTGACCCGGGGAGCCGGCGCCGCGTACCGTTGGCCGGTCGAGCAGCTCGTCCGGTCAGTCGTGCCCGCGTGTGCCCAGTGCCACCGGGTCGGCAGCCAGTCGGCCCCGCTCTCCCCTGGAACGACCGACGCAGCAGGAGCACCCCCGTGAGCAAGCGCACCTTCCAGCCGAACAACCGGCGCCGCAGCAAGACCCACGGGTTCCGCGTCCGCATGGCCACCCGCGCCGGCCGCGCCATCCTCTCCAACCGCCGCCGCAAGGGCCGCCAGGAGCTCTCCGCCTGACGACGGGCCCCTGCCCGTGCTGCCGCCGGACGCCCGGCTGCGCCGCCCGTCCGACTTCAGCGACGTGATGCGGCGCGGGCCCGGGCGCGGCCGGGGTGCTGCGCCGGCGCTCGTCGTGCACGCCCGTCTCCTGCCGGCGGAGCCGGCGGACGCCCCGTCCCCGCTCCCACCGGTGCGCGTGGGCTTCGCCGTCCCCAAGGCGGTCGGCGGCGCGGTCGTCCGCAACCTCGTCAGGCGCCGGCTGCGGGAGCTCTCGCGCCAGCGCCTGCCCGGTTGGCCGCCGGGCGCCAGCCTCGTGGTCCGCGCCCTGCCGCCCGCTGCTGGCGCGGGGTGGGACGAGCTCGGCGCGCAGCTCGACGCAGCTGCCGGAGCGGCCCTGCGCCGCGCCTCGGTCCCGCGCGGAGCGGGGGTCCCGTGAGCCGGCTGCTGCTGGCGCTGCTGCGCGGCTACTCCCGCTGGATCTCGCCGATGAGCCCGCCGAGGTGCCGCTACCACCCCTCGTGCTCCTCGTACGCTGGGGAGGCGATCGCCGTGCACGGCGCCCTGCGCGGCACGGCGTACGCTGCCTGGCGACTGCTCCGGTGCCACCCGTTCACCCCGGGTGGGTACGACCCCGTCCCACCTCCCCGGAGCGCGCAGCGCAGCCCCCGACCCAGCGCCGGGTCCGGTGCAGAGCACGTCGCAGAGCCCGCAGAGTCCGTTGCAGAGTCCCGCCGACCCGCCTAGGAGACCCCAGACGTGGGCCAGATCCTCGCGCCGCTCGAGTACGTCGTCTCGAAGATCCTGGTCGCCTGGCACACGCTGCTGACCGGCATCGGGCTCCCCAAGGACGGCGGCATCACGTGGGCGCTGTCCATCGTCGGGCTCGTGGTCGTCATCCGCGTGATCATCACGCCGCTCTTCATCCGGCAGATCAAGGCGCAGCGCGGGCTGCAGCTTCTCCAGCCCGAGATCAAGAAGATCCAGGAGAAGTACAAGAACGACCGGGAGCGGCAGAGCAAGGAGCTCATGGAGCTCTACAAGCGCACGGGCACCAACCCGTTCGCGAGCTGCATGCCGATCCTGCTCCAGGCGCCGATCTTCTTCTCGTTGTTCCGCGTGCTCAACGGGGTCGCGCACAACCACAAGGCCCCGCCCGGCTTCCCGCACGACCTCATGCAGCCGGCCAACGACGCGGCGCTCTTCGGAGCGCACATCTCCGACACCTTCCTGCGCACGGACTCGGGCGCCGCGAAGGCCGTCACGATCATCCTCATCGTCCTGATGTCGCTGACGTCGTTCACGACCCAGCGCCAGGTCATGACGAAGAACATGCCGCCCAGCGCCGGCAACAGCCAGTTCGCCCAGCAGCAGAAGCTGCTGCTCTACGTGTTCCCGCTGGTCTTCGCGGTCTCGGGCGTGAACTTCCCCATCGGCGTGCTCATCTACTGGCTCACCACCAACCTGTGGTCGATGGGCCAGCAGTTCTACGTCATCACGTTCAACCCGACGCCCGGTTCTCCCGCGGCGATCGCCCTCGAGGAGCGGCGCGCCCGCAAGGCCGCGGCCCACGGCACGCCCGCCCCTGCGCCGACGCCCGCGGTCGACCCCACCGGGGACGCGCTGGTGAAGCAGCCCCCGCGCCAGCGCCAGCAGCCCAAGCGGAAGACCAAGCGCCCGCGCTGAGCGGCCCCCGAACTCCGCCTGACTCGACCACCCCGTACTCCCGGAGAGCAGCATGACCGAGACCAGCAGCGCGGCCGCCGAGCAGAGCGACGTCGAGGAGGGCGCACCCGAGGCACCCGCGGGCACGAGCGGACGGCCCCCCCTGGTGCAGCGCCTCGAGCAGGAGGGCGACGCGGCGGCCGACTACCTCGAGGGCCTCCTCGACATCGCCGACCTCGACGGGGACATCGACCTGGACGTCGAGGGCGACAGGGCGTCGGTCGCCGTCGTGGGCGAGGACCTCGATGACCTCGTGGGCCCGGGCGGCAAGGTGCTCGAGGCGCTCCAGGAGCTGACGCGGCTCGCCGTGCAGACGAGCACCGGCGAGCGCAGCCGCCTCATGCTCGACGTCGGCGGCTACCGTGCGCGCCGGCGCACCGAGCTGACCGAGGTCGGCCGCGACGCCGCCGAGCGGGCCAAGTCCAGCGGCGAGCGCGTCGTCCTCTCCCCGATGTCCGCGTTCGAGCGCAAGATCGTCCACGACGCCGTGGCGGAGGCGGGGCTCCGCTCGGAGTCCGAGGGCGTCGAGCCGGCGCGGCGCGTGGTCGTCCTCCCGTAGTGGAGTCCGCTGTTCCACGTGGAACACGTGCGGAAGCCGTGTTCGGCGAGCGCTATCCGCTTGCGGAGCGCTACGTCGCCTGGCTCGACGGGGCCGGAGTCGAGCGCGGCCTGATCGGTCCGCGTGAGCGGGAGCGCCTCTGGGACCGTCACGTCCTCAACTGCGCCAACCTCGCCGAGCTGCTGGTCGACGGTGAGCGGGTCCTCGACGTCGGGTCTGGTGCAGGACTACCCGGCATCCCGGTCGCCCTCGCCCTGCCCACCGTGCAGGTCGTGCTCCTCGAGCCGCTGCTGCGCCGGGCGACGTTCCTCGAGGAGGTCGTCGCCGACCTCGGTCTGGGCGACCGCGTGCAGGTGCTCCGCGCTCGAGCCGAGGAGGCGAAGGTGCAGGGGGACGTCGTGACCTCCCGCGCGGTGGCGCCGCTGGGCAAGCTCGCCGGCTGGTGCGGACCGCTGCTGCGCGACGAGGGCCGCATGCTCGCCGTCAAGGGAGCCTCTGCCGCGGAGGAGCTGCGCAGCTCGGCGAAGGGTCTGCGTCACCTAGGCTTCACCAGCTGGCAGGTGGTGACGTGCGGGGAGCCTGAGTCCCCCACGACGGTCATCGAAGCGCGGTACGGGACGAGGAGGAAGCGGTGACGGGCGTGGGGTGGCCGGACAGCGCTGCCGCGCCGCGCGGGCTGGGGTGGCCGCAGGTGCACGGGAGTCAGGCCGAGGCCGATGCTCCGCTCGACGCTCCCACTGCCCTTGAGCAGCCGTCACCGATCGTCCCAGCGCACGGTGTTCCACGTGGAACGTCGCCCCGGGTGCCGCGCGTGCTGACGGTGGCGAACCAGAAGGGCGGGGTCGGGAAGACCACCTCGACCGTGAACCTCGCCGCTGCCCTGGTGTCCGAGGGCAAGCGCGTGCTCGTCCTCGACCTCGACCCGCAGGGCAACGCGTCCACCGCCCTCGGCATCGAGCACCACCGGGGCGTGGAGGACGTCTACCAGGTCCTCATCGAGGGGCTGCCGCTGGGCAAGGCCGTGGTCGCGTGCCCCGACCTGCCCGGCCTCGACTGCGCTCCGGCGACGATCGACCTCGCTGGTGCCGAGATCGAGCTCGTGCCGCTCGTCGCGCGGGAGTTCCGGCTGCGCAAGGCGCTCGAGACCTACCTCGCCAGTTCGGCCGAGGGCTACGACGTGGTCCTCATCGACTGCCCACCGAGCCTCGGCCTGCTCACGGTCAACGCGATGACGGCGGCCAGCGAGGTGCTCATCCCCATCCAGTGCGAGTACTACGCGCTGGAGGGGCTGCAGCAGCTCCTCCAGCTCGTCGAGCTCGTCCAGCAGAACCTCAACGAACGGCTGCACGTCAGCACGATCCTGCTCACGATGTACGACGGGCGGACCCGGCTGGCGCAGCAGGTCGCCGAGGACGTGCGGGCGCACTTCTCGGAGCGCGTGCTCCGGACGGTGATCCCGCGCTCGGTCCGCGTCTCGGAGGCCCCGAGCTACGGCCAGACGGTCGTGACGTACGACCCCTCGTCCAGCGGGGCGCTGGCGTACCGGGAGGCGGCCCGCGAACTCGTGCGGCAGACGGCGACGACGCAGGAGGCAGCCCGATGAGCGACCGACCCCGCGGACTCGGCCGGGGGCTGGGGGCCCTGATCCCCTCGGCGGCCGCTCGGCAGGCCCACGAGCAGGACGCACGGCAGAGCCAGCCCGAGCAGGGCTCGTCGGGTACGGCACCCCAGCAGGGGCAGGTGGAGGCCACGGCCGTCGAGCAGGTGGCACCACCGGTCGCGGGTGAGGGCAGCCGGGCGGAGGACACCACGGCTGGGGACTCCGCGCCTGGGGACACCACGGCTGGGGACACCGCGCCTGCGGACACCGCGCCTGCAGGCACGCCCACGACCTCCACGGCGGCGTCGGACGCCCCGGTCGAGGCGCTCCCGCCCGCCACCGCGGCTCCTGACGACGGGGCGGCGGGGTCACCGGCGTACTTCACCGAGGTGCCGGTCGAGCGCATCGCCGTCAACCCGCGCCAGCCGCGGCAGGTCTTCGACGAGGACGCCCTCGAGGAGCTCGCGGTCTCCATCCGCACGGTCGGCCTGCTCCAGCCGGTGGTCGTCCGGCGGACGGGGCCGGAGGCGTACGAGCTGGTCATGGGGGAGCGGCGCTGGCGCGCGTCGCAGCGCGCGGGGCTCACCAGCATCCCGGCGATCGTGCGCACGACGGCCGACGAGGACCTGCTCCGCGACGCGCTGCTCGAGAACCTGCACCGCAGCCAGCTCAACCCGCTCGAGGAGGCGGCGGCGTACGACCAGCTCCTCCAGGACTTCGCCTGCACCCACGAGGAGCTCTCCCAGCGGCTGGGCCGGTCGCGCCCGCAGATCAGCAACACGCTGCGCCTGCTCAAGCTGCCGGCGCTCGTGCAGCGCCGGCTCGCGGCCGGCGTGCTCAGCGCCGGACACGCCCGCGCGCTGCTCGGCCTCCCCGACCCCGCGGAGCAGGAGCGGCTCGCCCAGCGCATCGTCGCCGAGGGGCTCTCCGTGCGCGCCGTCGAGGAGATCGTCGCCGTCGAGGCGCGCTCGGCGGAGCCGGAGCAGGGCGCGCGCCGCGCGCGGGTGCCCGTCCCCACCTCGCCGCGCCTCTCCGAGATCTCCGAGCGCCTCTCCGACCGCTTCGAGACGCGGGTGAAGGTCGACCTCGGGCGCCGGAAGGGCAAGATCGTCATGGAGTTCGCCAGCATCGACGACCTCGAGCGCATCCTCGGGCTGCTCGAGCCGGGCGACGCGGCGACGGGCTGACGGCCCTCCGGCTGGTCGTGGCGGACCGTGCCGCGGCGGACTACCGTGCGGAGCGGAAGGCCTCCCCCCACCTCCCGGAGCGCGCGTGTCCCGACGGCTGCTGAGCATCACCCTGGACAACCTCGACGACCTGCCACCGGCCTGTCGCGAGTGCGTGTTCTGGGAGCTCGACCCGCTGGCCGGGCGCCGGGCCGGCGAGGACGGGAGCAGCGCCCAGCGCAAGGAGTCGTGGGTGTCCGCGACCCTGCTGGAGTGGGGATCCTGCGGGAAGGTCCTCTACGTCGACGGGGTCGCCGTGGGCTACGCGCTGTACGCGCCGCCCGCCCTCCTCGGGCGCGCCGGCGCGTTCCCCACCTCGCCGGTGTCCGACGACGCCGTGCTGCTCGCCGCGCTGTCCGTGCTGCCGGAGTTCGAGGGGGCCGGCCTCGGGCGCGTCATCGTCCAGGGCGTCGTCAAGGACCTGCAACGGCGGGGCGTGCGGGCGGTGGAGGCCTTCGGCGACGCGCGTGCGGAGCGGCCGCCGCGCAGCCGCGGGCTCGAGCCGGGCTGCCTCATCCCCGCGGACTTCCTGCTGGCGGTGGGCTTCAAGACCGTGCGGCCGCACCTGCGCTACCCGCGGCTCCGGCTCGAGATGCGCAACGTCGTCTCCTGGCGTGACGACGTGGAGGGCGCGCTCGAGCGGCTGCTCGGGTCGATGGGCGGCCAGGACCTGGTGCCCCGGCCCGCCTGGCCCTAGGGGCTCAGCGCAGGGCGAGCGCGTCCAGGCGCAGGGCGCCCGTCACGGCGTCCTCGTCGGCGGCGAGGTAGAGCCGCTGGATGGAGACGACGACGGCCTCCGCCACCGCATCGCGGAACGCCGCGTCGCCGAGGCGCGCGGCGTCGTGCGGCGAGGTGAGGTAGCCGACCTCGATGCGCACCGCCGGCATGCGGGTCCAGCGCAGCAGGTCCCAGGTCTTCGCGTGCACGCGGCAGTCGAGCAGGTCCGTACGCGCCACGATCTCGCGCTGCACGAGGCTCGCGAAGCGCTCGCCGACGCCGGAGGAGCCGAGCCCGCTGCCGTAGAAGTAGGTCGCGACGCCCTCGGCGCCCGGGCTCGCGGAGCCGTCGACGTGGAGCGAGACGAGCAGGTCGGCCTGGAGGCCGTTGGCCCAGTCGGCGCGGTCGCGGTCGTCGAGCTCCATGCCGGGGCGGCGGGTGAGGTAGGCCTGCACCCCGGTCGCCACGAGGCGGCCCTCGACGCGGGAGGCCAGGTCCTCGACGACCTGGGCCTCGGTCAGGCCCCACGCGCTGACGCCCGTGTCCCGCCCGCCGTGGCCGGGGTCGATGACGACGACCTTCCCGGCGAGGCGCGGGCCGCGGCGGGCGATGTGCACCTCCTCGCGCAGCGCGTCGGAGCGGCCACCCACGACGGTGCGGCGCAACCGCTCGAGCGCCTTCAGCGTCTGCGGCCCGCACATCCCGTCGGGGGCGAGACCGACGTTGCGCTGGAACTCGCGCAGCCCGGACTCCGTCTCCTGCCCGAGGATGCCGTCGACGCGCCCGCACGCGAAGCCCATGTCGGTGAGCCGGCGCTGCAGCTCGAGCACGTCGTCGCCGGTCAGCGGGTGCCCGGGCGCGAAGCGGAGGATGCGCTCCCCCAGCCGCCAGCGGGCCTCGTCGAGCGCGCGGTAGGTCTGCGGGCCGACGATGCCGTCACCGGTCATGCCGCGCTGCTGCTGGAAGCTGCGCACCGCCCGGTCGACCTCGTCGTCGAAGACCGCCGACGCGAGGTCGTCGACGCTGTCGGCCGCGGGAGCGGGAGCCAGCAGGCCGAGCAGCGCGAGCTTGTGGCGCACCTCGGCCACCGCCGGCCCGGTGGACCCACGGCGCAGCAGCTCGGGCGCGGACTCGGCCACGGAGGGGCTCCTCAGACTGGGCGGGAGGGACTGGGCGGGAGGGACTGGGAAGGCGGCGGGACGGACGATCGTAACCCGCGCGCAGCCCCGCTCCTCGCGTCCCGCGCCGCAGACGACGAGGGCCGCCCCGGTCACCCGGGACGGCCCTCGCGCGCTGCTCGGGGGTGAGCTAGATGACACCCTCGAGGTCCTTGAGCAGGGCGCGCTTCGGCTTGGCGCCGACGATCGTCTTGACGACCTCGCCGCCGCGGTAGACGTTCATCGTCGGGATCGAGACCACGCCGTACTGCGCGGCGGTCGCGGGGTTCTCGTCGATGTTGAGCTTGACGACCTCGAGCTTGTCGCCGTGCTCCGAGGCGATCTCCTCGAGGATGGGCGCGACCTGGCGGCACGGGCCGCACCACTCGGCCCAGAAGTCCACCAGGACCGGCTTGTCGCTGGCGAGCACCTCGGACGCGAAGGTCGCGTCGGTGACGGACTTGCTCATGAGCGTTCCTCCCAAGGGGATGGTGCCCCGGGCGTGCGCCCGGGACGGGGGTCAGAGGGGTCTGCGGGGTGGAGCGGTCAGACGACGGCGGCCTGGACGGCGTCGCCGGTGAGCACGGCGTCCTCCAGCGAGGTGAGGTAGCGCTCGGCGTCGAGCGCCGCTGCGCACCCGCTGCCCGCAGCCGTCACGGCCTGGCGGTAGGTGTGGTCCACGAGGTCGCCGCAGGCGAAGACGCCGGGCAGGTTGGTGTGCGTCGAACGGCCCTCGACGAGGACGTAGCCGCTCTCGTCGAGGTGGACCTGGCCGTGCAGCAGCTCGCTGCGCGGGAGGTGGCCGATCGCGACGAAGACGCCGGTCACGGGGAGCTCGCTCTCGCTGCCGTCGCGCACGTCGCGCAGCCGCACCCCGGTCACCTTGTCGTCGCCGAGGACGGCGCTGACCTCCGAGTGCCAGGCGAAGCGGATCTTCGGGTTGGAGAAGGCGCGCTCCTGCATGATCTTGCTCGCGCGCAGGCTGTCGCGGCGGTGCACCAGGGTCACGCTGCGGGCGAACCGGGTGAGGAAGGTCGCCTCCTCGATCGCGGAGTCCCCGCCGCCGACCACGACGATGTCCTGCTCCTTGAAGAAGAAGCCGTCGCAGGTCGCGCACCAGGAGACGCCGCGGCCGGAGAGCCGCTTCTCGTCGGGCAGCCCGAGCTCGCGGTAGCCGGAGCCGGTGGCCAGGATGACGGCCTTCGCGCGGTGCACGGTGCCGTCGCCGTCGGTGACGCTCTTGACGGCACCGGTCAGCTCGACCTCCGTCGCGTCGTCGGTCAGCAGCTCGGCGCCGAAGCGCTCCGCCTGGGCGCGCAGCTTGTCCATGAGGTCGGGGCCCATGATCCCCTCGGGCCACCCGGGGAAGTTCTCGACCTCGGTGGTGTTCATCAGCGCGCCGCCCTGGGTCACCGACCCCTCGAGCACGAGCGGCCGCAGCCCGGCGCGGGCGGCGTAGACGGCCGCCGTGTAGCCGGCCGGGCCCGACCCGATGATGATCACGTCGCGCACGTCGTCCACCTGCAGGTCCTCCACGGCAAGTCCGGCGCCGGTGTCGTCCGGCGCACCCCGGAGAACCGATGCTAGGGGGCGGGCATTCCCTACGGCACCACGCGGCGCAGCAGCAGCCGGGGGGCCGCGCCGCAGTCCGCGGCCAGCACCGAGAGGCGCAGCCGGCCGTCGCCGAGCCGCTGGACGACGAGCAGCGCGGGACGCCCGGCGTACGTGCCCCGGTCGACCAGCTCCGGCGCCGGGCGGCCGAGCGCGGGCAGGCAGGAGGCGTCGTCGCTGCCGCCGCCGCTGGGGGACGGGCCCGAGCTCTCCTCGCTGCGGTCGAGCAGGTGGCGCGCCGTGCGCGCGAGCGCCGCCGCCTCCGAGGGGTACGCCGTGCCGGACGCCGACTGGCGCCCCGCGGACGAGCGGGCCGCTCCCGAGGCGGCTGGGGCGACCGGCGCTGCAGCGTCGGCACCCGCGGAGGACGCCACCGAGGACGCGGCGGACGCCCCGGCGGCGGTCGACGAGCCGCCGCCGGCCCCGCCACCCGCGGGAGCCGCGCTCGCGAGGGCCCCCGTGGCCGCGCCGGCGGCCGAGGAGCCGGAGTCGGACCTCGACGACGAGCCGCCGCTGCGCACGGCCCACGACAGCCCGCCCACGACGAGGACCAGGGAGGCGGCGAGCGCGAGCAGCGGGCCCAGCCCGCGCGGGGGCTGCCGGCGGACGGGAGCCAGGTGGACCACCCGCGGGGCGGGCACCGGGTCGACCTCGTCGAGCGCGGCGTCGACGCGCGCGGCGACGTCCGCGGGGAGCGGCTCCGCCGCCCAGCCGGCGAGGGCCGCGGAGACGGCGGCGAGCCGCGCGAGCAGGTCCTGGCAGGCCGCGCAGCCAGAGACGTGCGCCTGCCAGCGCCGCTCCTGCTCGGGCTCGAGCAGCCCGGCGGCGAGGTCCGCCGCGGTGTCGGCGTCGAGGTGCTCGCCGCCCTGCTCCTCGTCGAGGGGGCGCCGGGGAGTGGGCTCGTCGCTCACGGCCGCCCCCCTCCCGGTCGTCCCTGCACTGCTCCGACGGCCCGGCTCACGGCGCGGTTCCCTCGGCGCGGCGGCCGGGCGCGAGCAGCGGCAGGAGCCGGGCGCGGCCGCGCGCGCACCGGCTCTTGACCGTGCCCTCGGCGACCTCGAGCACCGCGGCCGCCTCGCGCACGCTCATCCCCTGCACGTCGACGAGGACCAGCGCGGCGCGCTGCTCCTCCGGGAGGGTCGCGAGCGCCCGCGCCAGGTCGAGGCGGTCCTCGTGCTGCCCCACCGCGTCCCTGCTGGTGGGGACGTCGTGCTCCGAGCCGTCCGCCCGCACGAGCGGCACGACGGGGCGGGACTGGCGCCGCCGCACCCGGTCCAGGCAGGCGTTGACGACGATGCGGTGCAGCCACGTGGTGACCGCCGCGTCGCCGCGGTAGCCACCGGCGAGGACCGCCCGGTAGGCGTTGACCAGCCCGTCCTGCACGGCGTCGGCGGCCTCCTCCCGGTCGCCCAGCGTACGCAGCGCCACGGCCCACAGCCGGTCGCGGTGGCGCCGGACGAGCTCGCCGAACGCCTCGCGGTCGCCCTCCGCGGCCCGTGCCGCGAGCTCGGAGTCGAGCAGGTCACCGAGTGCGACGCTCACCGGGCGGGCGTCCCGGTGAGCCGCACCGTCGTCACCTCGGCGCGGTACGCCCCGGCGCGGTCCCGTGCGGGAGGCAGGGAGCGGAACCACAGCAGCACCCAGCGCACGGACGGGCCGGCACGCAGGGGCACCCGCTCCTGCAGGCCAGCCGACTCCACCCGTCCGAGGGGGGTCCCGGCCGGCGGGCGGTCGAGGGGGACGTCGCTGCCCCACACCTCGTACGCCGCTCCCGGAACCGTCATGTCCACCTCGACGGAGCTGACCGAGGCGGGCGCGGGCAGATCCAGCACGAGGCCGAGGCCGCGCTTGAGCCCGCCGAAGTCCGGACGCCGGAAGTACGCGGACGTGCGCCACGCCGTCGCCGGGTCGTCGTCGAGCACGAGCGCCTCGGTCCCGGTGCCCTCGGTCCCGTCGCCGAACGGGTCGACGGCGCGCACGCCGGCGACGGCCAGCACGCCGGAGGTGGCAGCGGGCGCGGAGGGCGTGGGGGTGGGCGAGGCGGACGCGGAGGAGCGCTGCCGCACGGCCGGCGGGGTGCCGCTGTCCCGGGTGACGCTGCGGGAGAGCTGCCAGGCGAGCAGCGCGAGCCCGGTGGCGAGGACGAGGCCCACGACGACCGGGAGCACCAGCGCGATCCTGCGCCGGGAGCCGGGGAGCGGCTCGGGGGCGGGTGGCCGGCGCAGGGCGCCCAGCTGGTCGGCGAGACCGGGGAGGTCCGGGCCGCCGCCGCCGAGCGCGTCCTCGACGAGCGCGTCGAGGCGGGGGTCCAGCCCGGCGCGCACGTGGTGCGGAGCGGTCCGCCCGTCGAGCGCGGGCGCGGGGGGCAGCGCGGTGAGGCCGGGCAGCGGCCAGCGGGCGGTGAGCGCGGCGTAGACGAGCGCGGCGACGCAGGCCGTGGGGGTCGGGCCGGCGGCCGGCGCGTACCCGGAGCGGTCGAGGGCGAGGCAGACGCGGCCGTCCGGGCAGACGAGCACATCGGCGGGGCGCAGCCGGGCGGCGCGGGGGTCGGGCAGCTCCGCCAGCAGCTCGGTCGCGGCGAGCCCGACGCTGACGGCCAGCTCGCTGCCGAGCGGCCCCTCGCGCAGCAGCACGCTCTCGAGGTCCTCGCCCTCCACCCACTCGCTGACGACCGCGCCGGCGTGCCCCCCGTCGGGGACGTCGTCGAGCACGTCGAGCACCCGCACGGCCGAGGCGCAGGTGAGCAGGGCGGCCGCGCGGGCCCCCGCGAGCGTGGCGGCGGCCTCGGGGCCCGGAGGGACGATGCTCAGCGTGACGGGGCGGCCGAGCAGCTCGTCGTGCGCCCGCCAGCGGTGGAGGGGTTCGCGGGCGTGCG
This sequence comes from Motilibacter rhizosphaerae, assembly GCF_004216915.1. Classification (NCBI taxonomy): domain Bacteria; kingdom Bacillati; phylum Actinomycetota; class Actinomycetes; order Motilibacterales; family Motilibacteraceae; genus Motilibacter; species Motilibacter rhizosphaerae. Next base: position 501,976 of record NZ_SGXD01000001.1, on the reverse strand, counting down.
GGTCGCCGAGGGCGTCGACGAGGCGGTACCGCCCGGCCACGAGCACCCCCGGGCTCTCCCGGCTCCGCGCCACGGGCCCACTGTAGGCGGCGCTCCGCTCGGCGTCAGCGACCTCGCCGGGTGAGCGCGGCGACGAGCTCGGGGACCTCGCGGACGTGCATGCGGGCGCAGGCGGCGAGGTAGACGAGCACGAGCGCGAGCCCGGCGAGCGCGGCCTCGGGCAGGACCACCGCGGTGGACGCCGACGGCGCGAGGTCGCGCAGCACGTGGAGCACCACGGCACCGACGACCGTCCCCGCCGCCGCGGCGAGCACGGTGCGCACGAGGGTCCGCACCGTGGGCGAGCCGTCGAGCGGGCCGAGCTTGCGCAGGGCGAGGGAGCCGGTGATGCACAGCGCGACCCAGTAGCTCGCGGCGTACGCGCAGGCGAGGGCGAAGGTCCGCCACTCCGCCGGCACGAACGGCGTCACGAGCAGGGCGAGCACGACGTTGGTGGCGGAGACGCCGCACGCGATGCGGAACGGCGTGCGGGTGTCCTCGTAGGCGTAGAACGAGCGCAGCAGCACGTGGTGGAAGGCGAAGGGCACGAGGCCGGCGGCGAACGCCGCCAGCAGCAGCCCGACGTAGGAGCCGTCGGCGCGGTCGTTGTCCCCGTGGCTGAACAGCACGCCGCCGATCGAGCTGCCCAGCAGCACGAGCCCCGCGGAGGCCGGCACGACCGCGACCGTCACCAGGCGCAGGGTGCGGGAGAGCAGGCGGCGCACGCCGCGCACGTCGTCGTCCGCGGCGTACGAGCTCATGGCGGGGAGCAGCGCGGTGACGAGCGAGACGGTCACGACGGCGTGCGGGAGCATGAAGAAGAGGTACGCGTTCTGGTACGCCGCGATGCCCACCCCGCGCACGTGGTGCCCGCGCGGCACGGTTCGCGCGTAGTCGGCGAGCGCGGAGGTCGACAGCCGGGTCACCACGACGTACGCCGCCTGGTTGACGAGGACGAACCCGATCGTCCAGCGCGCCAGCGAGGCGGCCTTGCCGAGACCGGAGCCGCGCAGGTCGAGCCGCGGTGTCCAGGTGTAGCCGGTGCGGCGCAGCACGGGCAGCAGCACCACGGCCTGGACGACGACGCCGAGCGTGGTGCCGGCCCCGAGCAGCGTGGTGGTCGCGCTGGAGACGGTCGCGGGCCGGCTCGGGTCGAGCGACGCGCCGAGCAGGAGCAGCCCCACGGCGATGGCGACGACGTTGTTGGCGATCGGGGCCCACATCATCGGCCCGAAGCTGCCGCGCGCGTTGAGCACCTGGCCGAGCACGGTGTAGACGCCGTAGAAGAAGATCTGCGGCAGGCACCAGTAGGCGAGCAGGACCGCCAGCGGGCGCCCGCCGGCCGGCCCGTCGTAGACCAGGTCGACGATGAGCGGCGCGGCGACGGTCGCGACGACGGTGAGCGCGAGCAGGCCGAGCACGGTCACGGTGAGCAGCCGGTCGGTGTAGGCCTTGCCGCCGTCGGGGTGCTCCTTCGCCGCCCGGACGAGCTGCGGGACGAAGACCGCGTTGATGACGCCGCCGACGACGAGCAGGTAGACCATGTTGGGCACGGTGTTGGCGACCGCGAAGGTCTCGCCGACGACCGAGGTGCCGATGGCGGCGGCGAGGACGATGTTGCGGACGAAGCCCAGCAGCCGCGAGGCGACCGTGCCGAGGGCCATGACCCCGCTGGACCGGACCAGGCTCGTGCTCACCGCTGCGCTCCTCCTCGGGCGCCCGTGACCGGCGCCTCCTGCTCGTCCGTGCCGCTCGGCGGACCCGCGTCGACGCTGCCGGTGCCCCGCTCGGGGATCCCCGGGAGCCGGCGGCGGCGCACGATCCGCAGCGAGAGGGCGAGCACGAAGACGACCGCGGCACCCCCGACGACCGCCTTGGCCGGGCCGCCCGCGCCGCGGACCGTCAGGTGCAGGAAGACCGGCGTGCCGAACGGCTTGCCGTTGGGCGTCACGAGGAACGCCTGGACGGTGGCGCGGCCGTTGGCGCTGCTCGCGGTCGCGATCTCGACCGTCACCGGCTTGCCCGGGGCGATGCTGACGACGCCGGTGTTGCGCAGGCGGACGCGGACCGACCCGTCGAACCACAGCGCCACGCGCACGCGCCGCGACGAGGTGTTGCGCAGCGTCACGGGGAAGCGGCCGGACGCGGGCACCGTGACGCGGCTGTTGACGACGACCTCGATGCTCGACTCGCGGGCGTCGAGGGCCTCGGAGGACGCCCGCAGCAGCGCGGGGCCGTCGCCGGAGCGGGCCTCGAGGCGCAGCTGCTCCAGCGCGTACGCCCTGGTGAGGCGCTGCGCGTCGCCCGTGCTGCCGAGCACCCGGGCGAAGGCCGCGCCGGCGAGGGCGTGGCGGGCGACCTGCTGGAGGTACGCGCGGGCGAGCGCCCCCCGGGCCGCCGGCACCTCGTCGACGACGGCCGTCCGGGTGACGGGCTCGGTGGCGAGCGCGTGCAGCGTCGTCGGGAGCACCCACGGTGCGCGGAGCACCGCGCGGAGGGCCGTGACCCACGAGGCCCGGGGGTCCCAGTCGCGGGGGAGGACCAGCAGCACGCCGCGTGGGCGCGACGGCAGCTCCGCTGTGTGCATGGCCGTCGCCCCGAGCGCGTCCTGCAGGGTCCCGACGGGGTCGGCGCCGGGCGCGACCAGGGCGTCGGAGAGCTCGGTCGAGACGGCGAGCGCCGGGACCTCGGTGGCGCTGTCGGCGACCTCCAGCGTGACCGGGCTCGGGGGCTCGGCGCCCTGGGCGGGCGGGAGCAGCGTGTCCGGCGCGGCCACCCGGCGCACGCCGGCGGCGGACCAGGCCCCGCTGACGGCGGTGGCGAGCGCGCTGGTGGAGCCGGCGGACTCCGGGAGCGCGACCTCGACGCGGAGGCCGGGGGCGAGGTAGCTCGCCGCGACGCGCTCCGCCGTGCGCACGGCGCTGGTGAGGTCGCCCCGGCGGCCGGCGGTGACCAGGGCCGCCGCGTCGACGTCGCCGTAGGGCAGCAGGGTCACGGCCCCGGCCTGCGCGGCGCGGGTCTTCAGGTCGGCGAGCAGGGCGGCCGCGTCGGGGTCCTGCGGCTGGGTGACGGTGCGACCGCCGACGAGCAGCGGCCACCCGCCGGGCGCGGCGAGGACGGCGAGGTCCTCGGCGACCATCGGGTCGACCGCCAGGGTCTGGCCGTCGGCCGCCGCGAGCAGGCGGCGCAGCCGGCCCCCTGGCGCTGCGTCGCGGACGAGCCCGTCGTCGAGGAACGCGCCGTCCGCCGTACGGCGGGCCGCGCTGGTGAACGGCACGACCACGGCCAGCGACGTCGCCTGCTGGACCTCGGCGGCCGGCGCCCACGGCAGGGGTACGGCGCGGACCCCCGCGGTGTGCAGTCCCGCCCCCGAGCGGGCACGGACCTCGAGGTAGACGAGGCGGACCCGGACGTCGGGCCCGCCGGCGAGCCGGTCGGCAGGCAGCGTCACGCGGAACCGGGCGCTGCCGTCGGCCGCGAGGGAGGCGACGAGGGGGACCTGGAGCACGGGCGTGCCCTCGGCCCGCCGCGCGGTGCGCGCGGTGGAGAGCTGGGCCGGGGCGGGGACGTCGCGACGGAGCCAGACGCGGACGGAGACCTCGGTGAGCGGCACCGAGGCCACCACGCTGCCCGTGATCGTCACGCCCTCTCCCGGGCGGGTGACCTGCGGGCTCACCCCGCGCAGGACGACGCTCGCCTGCTGGGCCGGCGGCGTGCCGGTGGTCGCGCTGGTGGGGGCGGCGCTCCCCGCGGTGGAGCCGCCCGGCGCGCTCGCCGGGGCCGCGGACACGGCGCCCAGCGGCCCCACGAGGAGCAGCGCGCCCAGGACGGCGGCGGCGGGGACGGCCGCGCGGGCGCGCCGCGTCACGCCGTGTCCGAGAGCAGCTCGCGCGCCGCGTCGACGAGCCGGCGCTCGCCGTCGTAGGCGAGCCGCTCCCGCACCTGGTCGAGCGGGACCCAGGCCACCTCCGTGACCTCGACGTCCGCGTCGGACAGCTCGCCCCCGAGGGCCTCGAGCAGGTAGTGGTGCACGGTCTTGTGCACGCGGCGGTCCTCGGCGACGAACCAGAAGTCGACGGTCCCCAGCGGCGCCATCACCGCCCCGCGGATGCCGGTCTCCTCCTCGACCTCGCGGACGGCGGCGTCCTCGCTCGTCTCGCCGGCCTCGATGTGGCCCTTGGGCAGCGACCAGAGCAGGCGCCCGCGGCGGTCGAGGCGCCCGATCAGCGCGGCCCGCCGCTGCGCGAGGTCGACGACGAGCCCGCCGGCCGACGTCTCCTCGACCTTGGTCAGCCGCCGCCGCACGGCATCCCGGGGCGCGCCGGCCCTCCGCCGGCCCGCGGGCTGCCCGGGCTGCCCTGCGCCGACGTCGCCCTGCTGCCGGCTGCGGGAGGGCTGGGCGGCGGGGTCCCCCGTGCGGCGGGAGCGGCCGCCGGGCGCGGGGGCCGCGGGCGCTGCTGCCTCCGCGGCGGGGGACGCGGCAGCGGTGGTGGCGGAGCCACCTCGTCCTCGTCCCGCCCGTCGGCGGGGACGGCGGCGGCGCGGTGCTGCGCCGGGCTCGCCGGCCCCGGGGGCGCTCGGACCCGACGTGCCCGGGGTGCCCCCGGGGGCCGCGTCGACGGGAGCCGGAGCGGGTGCCGGGGCGGGCGCTGCTGCGGCGGGGAGCGCTCCGCGCCCCTCCTGGGGAGGACCCGCGGGGCGGCGGGCACGGCGCGGCCGGCGGCCCGGCGAGGACGGCTGCGGCACCTGCGCGCCGCCGCCCGGCGCTGCGCCCTGCCCGCCCTCCTCCCCGTCTCGACCCATGCCCCGATGGTATCCGCCGGCCGCCCCGCAGCCCGGTCCGCCGCGAGCACCGCCGGGCTCCCGGGGAGGGGTCCGCCCGGCGCGCGGGACGAGCAGGTGGGGGGCGTCCCGAGCAGGTGGGGGTGACCTCGAGCAGGTGCCCCCGCACCGAGCCCCAGTTGATCGAGGCCCCCGATCAACGGGGGCGGCACGCGCCAGCGCGCCGCGCGGAGACGGGCGGAGACGGGCGGGTACGGGCGGGTACGGGCGGTGCCGAGCACGTGGGGGCCGCCGCGAGCGGGTGGGGATGACCTCGAGCAGGTGCCACCGTGCTGACGCCCGTTCGACCGGGGGCCCCGATCAACGGGGCCCCCGGCGCCCGGCCGGCGGGGCGGGCCGCCCCCGTACCCTGATGTCCCGTGCCCGGACCTCCCCCGCCCGCCCTCGCCTTCGCCCCGGTCGCCGAGGAGCTGGGCCGGCGCTTCGCCGCGGAGGGCCACGCGCTGGCCCTCGTCGGGGGTCCCGTGCGCGACGCGCTGCTCGGCCGGGTGGGCACCGACCTGGACTTCACCACCGACGCGCGGCCCGAGCAGGTGCTCCGGGTGCTGAAGGGCTGGGCGGAGGCCGTCTGGGACGTGGGGATCGCCTTCGGCACGGTCGGGGCCCGCAGGGACGGCTGGGACCTGGAGATCACGACGTACCGGTCGGAGAGCTACGACCGGGAGTCGCGCAAGCCCGAGGTGGCCTACGGCGACTCGCTCGAGGGCGACCTGCTGCGCCGCGACTTCCGCGTCAACGCCATGGCCGTCGCGCTGCCCGCGCTCGAGCTCGTCGACCCCTTCGACGGCCGCGCGGACCTCGCCGCCCGGGTCCTGCGCACGCCGGGAGCGCCGGAGGACTCGTTCTCCGACGACCCGCTGCGGATGCTGCGTGCCGCGCGGTTCGCCTCCCAGCTCGGCTTCGCCGTCGCCCCCGAGGTGCTCGACGCGATGCGGGCCATGGCCGGGCGCCTGGAGATCGTCTCGGCCGAGCGGGTCCAGGCCGAGCTCAGCAAGCTGCTGCTCGGCGCGCACCCCCGGGCGGGCCTGCGGGTGCTCGTCGAGACCGGGCTCGCCGAGGTCGTGCTCCCGGAGCTGCCGGCGCTCGCGCTCGAGATCGACGAGCACCACCGGCACAAGGACGTCTACGAGCACACCCTGACCGTGCTCGAGCAGGCGATCGCCCTGGAGCCGGCGCTCCCGGGCGGCGGCCCGGACCTCGTGCTGCGCCTCGCCGCCCTGCTCCACGACATCGGCAAGCCGCGCACGCGCACCTTCGAGGACGATGGCGGCGTCAGCTTCCACTTCCACGAGGTCGTGGGCGCGCGGATGGCCCGCAGCCGGCTCAAGGCGCTGCGCTACGACAAGCAGACCATCGAGGACGTGTCCCGCCTGGTCGAGCTGCACCTGCGCTTCCACGGCTACGCCGAGGGTGCCTGGACCGATGCCGCCGTGCGCCGCTACGTCCGCGACGCGGGGCCCCTGCTCGAGCGGCTGCACGCGCTGACCCGCTCCGACTCCACCACCCGCAACAAGCGCAAGGCCGCGGCGCTGCAGGCGGCGTACGACTCCCTCGTGCAGCGCATCGCCGAGCTGCGCGAGCAGGAGGAGATCGACGCGCTGCGGCCCGACCTCGACGGCAACGAGATCATGGCGCTGCTCGGCGTCCCCCCGGGCCCGGTCGTCGGCCGGGCCTACAAGCACCTGCTCGAGCTGCGCACGGAGCGCGGGCCGCTGCCGCGCGAGGAGGCCGAGGCCGAGCTCCGCGCCTGGTACGCGCAGCAGGCGGGTTGACCGACCCGCCCGCGGGGGGTGCGACGGAGGGGGCAGATCGTCGCCCCGGTCATCGTGGTGGACCCGGTCCCCTGACCACTCCGGCAGGCAGCGGCTGACCCGGGGCGACCGGCGGCGCGGTCGTGGCAGCGACCAGCCGCTCCGCCACGACGCGGAGCCGGACGTTGCGCGCCTGGCTCACCTGGACGAGCACCGCGAAGGCCTGGTCCGCGGTGCAGCGGCGCTGCGCCATGACGATGCCCTTCGCCTGGTCGATGACCGCCCTGCTGGTGAGGGCCTCGGTGAGCTGGGCGGAGCGGGTCACGGCGGCGCGCTCGCGCTGGACGGTCGCGAGCAGGCCGGCGGCGGTGTCGGCGAGCAGGCCGGGGAGGAGCCGCGGCCACATGACGGCAGGGTCCCGCGCGTACGCCGTGAGCACGGCGACCGGCGTGCTGGAGCCGTAGGCGCCCGGCAGGGGGACGGCGAGCACCGTCGTGACCCCCTCCTCCCGCGCCACGGGGGACCACGCCGGCCACAGCCCGCCCAGCTCCTCCTGCGCGCCGTGCACCTCGCGCTGCGCCTGCCACGCGGTCCACACCGGACCGTCGACGAGCTGCGCCGCGTCCAGGCACGCGGCCCGCTCGTCGCTCGCGGCGAGGACCTGCGGGACCGCTCCCCCGAGCGCCACCAGGCCGCAGGAGCTCGCACCGGGGAGCACCTCGCTGGCCGCGGCCACCACGCGCTGCTCCAGCCCCTGCGAGCCGCTCCCCAGCCCGCGGCTGAGCTCGGCCAGCGTCGCGGCGCCGTGCACCTCCGTCGCAGCGCCCTCTCCCCGGACCTGCGGCACGAGCGACCAGAGCACCAGAACACGGCCGGGGACCCGCTGCAGCACGGCGCGGACGTCCTCGGGCGCCGGCCCGCGCGGCAGGACCCGCAGCGGGAGCTCGCGCACCTCGGTGCCGGAGGCCGCCTCGCGCAGCACCGCGCGGGCGGCGGAGCGCGAGGGCAGGTCGACGTGGACGAGCACCGGCTCGGCCGGCAGCGGCCAGTGCACGCGGAGCAGCTGGGCGGCGGTGCGGCTGCCGGCGAGGACCAGCCCCCCGGCGTCGGTCACGAGGGTCGGCACGGGGACGGCCTCCACCGCCGCGAGGAGGCCGTCGCCGCCGGCGGGCAGCGGGGAGGCGTACCGCTCGGCGACGACGCGGAGCTCGTCCGCGCAGACCTCGAGCTCGGCGAGCGCGAGGTCGAGCGCCTCGCTGTCGGGCAGGATGCGCGCCCGCAGCCGCTCGACCCGCTGCTCGAGGGCGACGAGGTCGACGGTCATGGCCGTCCGGGCCAGCAGCTCCGGCGCGGCGGCCCGGGCGTCGGGCGCGCTCACCCGAGGGTCCCGAGCGCGAGCAGCCCCGGCGGGAGGCGCAGGCGGGATCCGTGCAGGACCACGGGGACGGCTCGCCCGCGCGAGGGGAGCGGGACGAGGGGGGTGCTCACGAGAGCCTCCTGGGGCAGTCGGTGCTGGCGCGAGCAGACCGCTCGCGCTACCGACGGGGCCGCGTCCAGTGGTCGGACCGCGCTCCCGCTGCCCCTCCTGGGGGTCGAGAGAGTCCCGGGACCTGCAGCGTACCCCTAGCACGAGCCGGGCATATCGGGCATCGTTCCCTGCAGGCTCACGCCGCTGCGGCCACCCGCCCCTCGGCGGAGAGCGGGCGCCGCGCCACCGCCGTGGCGTACGCCGCGGTGACGACCAGGTACCCGCCGGACAGCCCCCAGCGCAGCGCGCCCGAGGTGCCGCTCGCAGGGACGAGGACCGCCGCCAGCGCGGCCGCCGCCACGAAGGTGACGTTGAAGACGGTGTCGTAGAGCGCGAACACCCGCCCGCGGTACGCGTCCTCCACCGACTCCTGGACGATCGTGTCGACGCAGATCTTCACGCCCTGCGCGCAGACGCCCAGCACCAGCGCCTCGACGACGATCGGGACGTGCCGGACGGGGGCCACCGCGCCCACCGCCTGCGTGAGCGCGGCGAGGCCGAGCAGGCAGGCGACCCAGGTGCTCTTGCGGATGCGCAGCGTCGCCTCGGGCGTGAGCACCGCGGCGAGGAAGTAGCCCACCCCGCTCGCGGCGACGACCTGGGCGAGCCCGGCCAGCGCGGCGTCGGTGTCGCGGGGGTCGTGCAGCGTGTTCCGGTAGACGAGCAGGGTCGCCACGGTCCACAGCCCGTAGACGAGCCGGTGGGCGGCGATGGCGCTGAGCGCGCGGGCCGCGGGGCGGCAGCGCGCGACGTGCACCGCGCCGCCGACCATGCCGCGGGCGACGACCGCCAGGGCGCGGCGCAGCGGGGGCGGGGCCGCGGCGTCGTCCGGGCCCAGCTCGGCCGGACCGATGCGCGTCGCGACCGCCGCCGCGCTGCAGGACGTCAGCGCCGCGACGACGAGCACGGCCGTCGAGGTCGAGGCGTCGTCGCCGAGGGCCGCGCGCAGGCCGAAGGCGACCCCCGCACCCACGAGGCCGCTGGCGGTCCCCGACGTCGTCGACACGCTGTTGGCCATGACGAGCTCGCGGCCCGGCACCACGTGGGGCAGCGCTGCCGACAGCGCGGAGAGGTAGAACCGGTTGACCGACAGCACGAGCAGGCCCACGGCGAAGAAGCCGGGCCCGGCGTCGCCGAGCGCGACGAGCACGCCGAGCGCGAGCACGAGCACCGCCTTGAGCAGGCTGGCGAGCACGAGGATGCGCTGGCGGCGCCAGCGGTCGAGCAGCACGCCGGCGAACGGCCCGGCCAGGCTGTAGGGCAGCAGGGTCGCCGCGAAGGCCGCTGCCACGTCACCCGCCGTGGCCTGCCGCTCCGGCGAGAAGAAGACGTACGACGTGAGCGCCACCGTCGTCATGCCGTCCGCGGCCTGCGCGAGCAGGCGGTTGGCGTAGAGCCGGCGGAAGCCGGCCGCCTCGAGGACGTCGAGCAGGTCGCCGACGAAGGACCCCGGGCGCGGCACCGGCCCACCCTACGGGCGGGTGGGCGAGACTGGCCGTCCCCGCCCGGACCCGGGCGCTGAGCAGGAGGTGGACGGTGGCGGCACCGGTGCGGTGGGGCTTCCTCGGCGCGGGCTGGATGGCGCGCACGATCGCGCCGAGCGTGCACGCGGCCGAGGGTGCGGTGCTGCAGGCCGTCGGGGCGCGGGACGCGGCGCGCGCGGCGCGGCTGGGACCGGTCCGGGCGTACGACGCGTACGACGCGGTGCTCGCCGACTCCGACGTCGACGCGGTCTACATCGCGCTCCCGAACGACGCCCACGTGCCGTGGGCGCGGCGGGCGCTCGCCGCGGGCAAGCACGTCCTCTGCGAGAAGCCGCTCGGGCTCGACGCCGACGAGGTCCAGCTGCTCACCAGCGAGGCGGAGGACGCGGGGCTGCTCGCGGTGGAGGCCTCGTGGTACCGCTGGCACCCGCGCACCGTCCGCACCGAGGCGCTCGTCCGGGCCGGTCTGCTCGGCGAGGTCACCCGGGCGTACTCCGGCTTCACGGGCGGGGGCGGTGACAGCGCGAACTACCGCTTCGACCCGCGCGCGGGCGGCGGCGCGCTCTACGACGTCGGCTGCTACAGCGTCTCCGTCGTGCTCTGGGCGGCAGGCTGGGCGCCGCTCGCCGGGGTCGAGGCGTCGTTCGACCGCACCTCCGAGGGCGTCGACGTGCGCGGGACCGCGCGGCTGCAGCTCGGCGCGACCGTCGGCGAGGTGCGCTTCGGCATGCGCGACGCGCCCGAGCAGAGCGTGCTGGTCGAGGGGAGCGAGGCGCGGCTCGAGTGGCGCTTCCCCGCCTTCACCTCGCGCTTCGAGGTCGCGGAGATGACCGTGGGTGACCGGGTGGAGCGCTTCGCCCCGTGCGACCCGTACGAGCTCATGGTCGCGGCCGTCTCCCGCCGCGTGCGCGGGGACGAGTCGGCGTACGTCGTGCCGCTGTCCGAGTCGCTGCGCGTCGCCGAGGCCGTCGACGCCGTCCGGGCCGCGGGCTAGCTCGAGGAGCGGACGACCAGCTCGGTCGGCAGCACCACCGGCTCGGCGGTCGCGCGCCCCTCCACCTGCGCGAGCAGGGCCTCGACCAGCAGCCGCACCTGCTCGCCGGTGGGCTGGCGCACGGTGGTCAGCGCGGGCGCGGTGTAGCGCGCGAGCTCGACGTCGTCGAAGCCCACGACCGCGACGTCGTCGGGGACCCGGCGCCCGGCGTCGGCGAGCGCGCGCAGCGCGCCGGCGGCCATGACGTCGCTGCCGGCGAAGACCGCGTCGATCGCCGGCTCGGCCTCGAGCAGCTCGCGGACGGCGCGCTCGCCGCCGGCACGGGTGAAGGGGGCGTACGCGACGAGGCCCGTGTCCCGCCCCTCCTCGCGCAGGGCGGTGCGGAACCCGCGCAGCCGGTCCGCGGCGGCCGGCATGTCCGCGGGGCCCGCCAAGGCGGCGACCACGCGGCGACCGCGCTCGAGCAGGTGGCGCGCGGCCGACGCGCCGCCACCGAGGTTGTCGACGTCGACGTACGCCGCGCCGGGGAGCGGGTCCGGCGGGCGGCCGCCCAGCACGAGCGGGACGCCCACGGCCTGCAGCTGCGCGGGCAGCGGGTCGCCGCGGTGCACGGAGAGCAGCAGCACCCCGTCGACGTGGCCCGAGCGCACGAAATCGCCGACCGCCGCCGCCTCCTCCTCGTCGCGGCCGACCATGACGACGAGGTGCGAGCCGGTCCCCACGAGCGCCTGGCTGGCGGCGATCACGCACGTGCTGAGGTACGGGTCGCTGACCCCGAAGGACACCGGCTCGCGCACGACGAGCGCCAGGGCGCCCGTGCGGCGGGTGGCGAGGCTGCGCGCGGCGCGGTTGGGGACGTACCCGAGCCGGGCGACGGCGGCCTCGACGGCGGCGCGGTGGCCGTCGGAGACCCGCGCGCTGCCGTTGATGACCCGCGAGGCGGTGGCGGGGGAGACGCCGGCCGCGGCGGCCACGGTGGCGAGCGTCGGGACGGCCGGGCGGGTGGTGCTGCGCGGGGCCACGCTCCCTCCTCTCCTCCGGACGGCGGTCCGCTCCTGCCCACATCGTGGCGCAGGACGGAGCGCTGCACAGCGGAAGCGCGTTCTCCGCGTGACCGGTCACGCGGGGAACGCCGTGAAAGCCCTTTCTGCAGACCTTGACGCGGGAGGAGGAGGGGACCAGGATTCGGGCGCGCGGCGCGGGAGGCGCGCCGCCACGACGGCCAAGGACGGACCGCCAATGACACGTGAGACCCCCTCCACCCGCAGACGGCGCCGAGCGGTGCGCCGCTCCCGCAGCGCCCTGGTCACCGGCATCGCCCTGCTCGCGAGCGGCGCGGTGGCCCCGCTCGCGAGCAGCGCGCACGCCGCGACGACCCAGCAGTCGGCGACGCAGCAGGCCGCGACGCAGGACGACACGAGCACGACCATCGGCCAGCCGGCCCTCGACGCCAACGGCTGCCCGGTCATCCCGACGACGCTGCCCCACCTCGAGGACTGGCCGCACGTCCAGAGCCGGGTGACCGACCCGAAGGCGGTCGAGGCGAGGGTCGCCTCGCTGCTCTCGAAGATGACCCTCGCCGAGAAGATCGGCCAGATGACGCAGCCGGAGATCGGCTCCATCACGCCGGACCAGGTGCGGCAGTACCACATCGGCTCGGTGCTCAACGGCGGCGGCTCCTGGCCCGGCGGCAACAAGCACGCGACCCAGGCCGACTGGCTGGCGCTGGCCGACGCGTACTGGCAGGCGTCGGTCGTGAGCAACGCGCAGACGCGCATCCCGGTCATGTGGGGCATCGACGCCGTCCACGGCAACAACAACGTCTACGGCGCGACGCTCTTCCCGCAGAACATCGCGCTGGGCGCGGCGCACGACCCGTGCCTCGTCCGCGACGTCGAGCACGCGACCGCCCAGCAGGTCCGCTCCACCGGCCAGGACTGGGCGTTCGCGCCCACCATCGCGGTGCCGCAGGACGACCGCTGGGGCCGTACCTACGAGGGCTTCTCCGAGGACCCGCGCATCACCCGGGCCTACGGCTTCGCCGCGGTCGACGGCCTGCAGGGCAGCTCGGCGAGCGGCCCCGGCAAGAACGACGTCATCGCCACGGCCAAGCACTACATGGGCGACGGCGGCACCGACGGCGGCAAGGACCAGGGCGTCAACTCCTCGACCGAGGACGTCATGCGCAACCTGCACGCGCAGGGCTACTACGGCGCGCTCGCCGCGGGCACCCAGACGGTGATGGCCTCCTTCAACAGCTGGACCAACGCCGACGCCGGCATCACCGAGGGCAAGATCCACGGCAGCAAGAAGGCCCTCACCGACATCCTCAAGACCAAGATGGGCTTCGACGGGCTGGTCGTCTCCGACTGGAACGGCATCGGCCAGGTCGCCGGCTGCACCAACTCCAGCTGCCCGCAGGCCATCAACGCGGGCATCGACGTCGTCATGGTGCCGGCGGACTGGAAGGCCTTCATCGACAACACCACCGCGCAGGTGCTCGACGGCGAGATCCCGATGTCGCGCATCGACGACGCGGTGACCCGCATCCTGCGGGTGAAGGTCCGCTCGGGCGTCCTCGATGAGCCGATGCCCTCCGCGCGCAAGAACGCCGGTGACCCCGACGCGCTCGACGCGCGGGCGCTCGCGCGCAAGGCGGTGCGCGAGTCCCTGGTGCTGCTCAAGAACAACGGCAGCGTCCTCCCGCTGCCGCGTACGGACCGCGTGCTCGTCGTCGGCAAGAGCGCCGACAGCATCGCCAACCAGAGCGGCGGCTGGTCGCTCAGCTGGCAGGGCACCGGCAACACCAACGCCGACTTCCCGAACGGCACGTCGATCCTCGGCGGCCTCCAGAAGACCCTCGGCACCAACCACGTCACCTTCTCCGAGACCGCCGACGGTGTCGACGTCTCGAAGTACGACGCCGTCATCGCGGTCGTCGGCGAGACGCCGTACGCCGAGGGCGTCGGTGACATCGGCAAGCGCTCGCTGCAGGCCTCGAAGATCTACCCGGCCGACCTCGCCGTGCTGGACAAGGTGTCCGGCAAGGGCAAGCCCGTCGTGACGGTGTTCCTCAGCGGTCGCCCGCTCTGGGTCAACGACGAGCTCAACCGCTCGGACGCCTTCGTGGCCGCGTGGCTGCCGGGCACCGAGGGCCAGGGCGTCGCCGACCTGCTCGTGAAGTCCGGCTACGACTTCACTGGCAAGCTGTCCTACAGCTGGCCGAAGGGCTCCTGCCAGACGCCGCTCAACGCCGGGCAGGAGGGCTACGACCCGCTGTTCCCGCTGGGCTACGGCCTGACCTACGGCTCCAAGGCGACCGTGCCGCAGCTGGACGAGACCTCGACCGGCAGCTGCACGCCGGCCGGTGGCGGCGGGACGGCGACCGACGACCTGGTGCTCTTCGACCGCGGCTCGGTCGACCCGTACAGGGCCTGGATCGGCGGCCCGGACAACTGGGGCGGCAACGAGGTCCCCAACGACGTGAACGCCGTCACCTCGCAGAGCACGATCAACGCCCGCACCACGGACGTCGACGTGCAGCAGGACGGCCGGCTCATCACCTGGACCGGGACTGGCCAGTACTACCTGCAGAGCCCGCAGCCGACGGACCTCAGCAGCTACCTCAACGCGGGCAGCGCGCTGGAGTTCGACACGATCGTCAAGCAGGCCCCCACGGCCACGACGACGATCAGCATCCACTGCGTCTACCCGTGCTTCTCCGACGTGCCGGCGAAGGCGTTCTTCGGGAAGCTCCCGCTGAACCAGAAGGTGACGGTGAAGATCCCGCTGTCGTGCTTCGACGACGGCCGGCTGGACTTCTCCAACGTCAACACCGCGTTCCTCGTCTACACCGAGGGCCCGATGCAGGCGGCCTTCGCCAACGTCCGGTGGGTGCCGGGCGGCGCCAAGGACGCGGACGCCGTGAAGTGCTCTGACTTCACCGGCTAGTCCGCAGCAGCAGCGAGACTCCGAGGGCCCCCGGCGCACGCCGGGGGCCCTCGTGGCGTTCCCGGGCCGGGATGCGTCCGGCTCGGCCGCTTTGCCCGGTCGCGCACTGGTGTTCACGTCCCGATCGTCCGTCGGTCCCTCGGGCGACGACTGCGCGCGTCCCGCCCCGGCCAGCCTGCTCGGGCCGACCCGGCGGGACCGTCCCGTGCCCGGGCCCGGCCCGACACCCCGGGAGCCCCACCCATGACGAGCGCTGCGCGCTTCCACTTCTTCTCCCGCCGCGCCTCCGTCGCGCCGGGCGTGGAGTGGCGCCTGCTCGCCGGCAACAACCGGGAGCTGGGGCGGGCCGCCCTCCCCTCGGTCGACCTCGAGGCCTGCCGCCGCGCGGTCGGTCGGCTGCTGCGCGAGCTGCCCGGTGGGACCGCGACGGTCATCCCCACCGAGGGGCGCTGGACCTGGCGGCTGGTGTCCGCTGCCGGCGAGCCGCTGGCCTGCGCCCCGCACAGCTACGCCCGGCGCACCGAGGCGACCAGTGCCCTCAGCGGGTTCCGCGCCGCGGCGCCGGCCGCCGTGCTCCTCGAGCCCGACGCCCCCGTCCGCGCGACGGTCGACCTGCGGATGGCGGGCCGTCCGGCCGTGCGGACGGAGACGTGACCACCTGCGCGGGTTCGACCGCGGATGTCCCTTCCCGCAGCAGGCCTTGCGGCCTCGTCATCGGGCGTACACCTGCGGGCCCCGCCCGGGTCATGGCGCGGGTCGACCCTCGGAGCCGGTGGGACGGCTCTGCCTGAGGCGCCGCCGTCCCTCCCCGCTCGCGCCGGCACCGGCGCACGTACGAACAGGAACCGCATGCACACCCACCTGCAGCGCGGGCGCACCGACGCGCGCCCGGTGCTCCGGCCCGGCGCACGGGTCCGGCCCTCGTCCTCTCGGCGACAGGGACGGTCGGCTTGAGCGCCCTGGTCGCCGTTCCCCCGTCCGGGTCCACGGACGAGCAGCGGCGTACGCTCCGCGACCGGCCCACGGCGGCTGACCGGACGTTCCGCAGCTACGTGCTCGGCGCGGGCCTCGTCGTCCTCGTCGTCATGGTGCTCATCGGCTCCTTCCTGTCACTGCGGGCAGGCGAGGCCCTGCGCAAGGCCGGGTTCTCCTTCTTCACCACCCAGTCCTGGCACACCGAGCAGGGCGGCAGGTTCGGCGTCCTCGCGATCCTCGTCGGGACCTTCATCATCGCGGTCGTCGCGATCGTGGTGGCCCTGCCGCTCTCGCTCGGCACGGCGCTCTACATCTCGGAGTACTCCCCGCGCGGCCTGCGCCGCCTGCTGGTGAGCCTCGTCGACCTCATGGCCGCGATCCCCAGCGTGGTCTACGGCATCTTCGGCGCGTTCTTCCTGCAGCCGGACATCCTGGTCAACGGGCCGCAGGGCGACGGCCTGCCGCGGTGGCTGGCGACGTACTTCGGCTTCTTCCCCTTCTTCCACGTGAGCGGCGCCGACCCGCGCAACCCGCTGGCCACCGGGACGGTCTACACCGCGTCGTCCTTCAACGCCGGCCTCGTCGTCGGCTTCATGCTCACGCCGATCATGAGCTCGATCATGCGCGAGGTCTTCCAGCAGGCCCCGCTGGGAGAGCGCGAGGGCGCGTACGCGCTGGGGGCCACGCGCTGGGGGATGATCCGCTCGGTCGTGCTGCCGTACGGCCTCGGCGGCATCATCGGCGGGACGATGCTCGGCCTCGGCCGCGCGCTCGGGGAGACCGTCGCGGTCTACATGATCGTGTCGCCGGTCTTCGTCATCCAGCCGCACATCCTGCAGAAGGGCGCCATCTCGATCTCGTCGCTGATCGCGCTGCGCTTCGGTGATGCCAACGGTCTCGCGCTCTCCGCGCTCATGGCGGCCGGGCTCACGCTCTTCTTCGTCACGCTGGCCGTGAACTCGCTCGCTGCGGTCATCGTGTCCCGCTCGCGCTCCGGGGCGGCGGACCTGTGAGCACGCCGACCCTCTCCCGCGCTCCCGAGGTCCGCGAGGAGCCGCGCCTGCTCGTCGAGGAGCGCCGCGACCTCCGGAGCGTCCGCTCGACCGACGTGCTGGCCGTCATCGGTGCGGCGATCTCGGCGACGTGCCTCACCGCGCTGCTGTTCGACCTCGGGCCGTACAGCGGCACCATCGGCTTCCTCGCCACGGCGTACGCGCTGTTCCTCGTGCTCTACGGGACGCTGGTCTCGCTGGACGAGGGCCCGCTCGTCGTCAAGGACAGGCTCGTCGCCGCGCTCGCGCACACAGCAGCGCTGGTCGTGCTCAGCGCCCTCGTGGGGATCCTCGTCTACATCGGGTGGCAGGGCCACTCCGCCCTGATGCACAGGAACTTCTTCACGCAGGACATGACGACGACGCCACCCCTGTCGCCGCTCACCAGCGGGGGCATCGGCCACGCGATCGTCGGCACCGCCGAGCAGATCAGCATCGCCCTCGTGCTCACGGTCCCGCTCGGGATCAGCGCCGCGGTCTACATCACGCAGACCCGGACCAAGCTCAGCATGTTCCTCCGCACGCTGACCGAGGCCATGACCGCGCTCCCGTCGATCGTGGCCGGGCTCTTCGTCTACGCGGCGTACATCCTGGCGTTCGGACTGCGCTTCTCCGGCCACGCCGCAGCTCTGGCGCTGTCGGTCGAGATGCTGCCCATCATCATCCGCACCGCCGTGGTCGTGCTCCGCCTGGTCCCGAGCACACTGCTCGAGGCGGCGTACGCGCTCGGAGCGCCGCAGTGGCAGGCAGTCCGGTACGTCGTGCTGCCCACCGCGCGCTCCGGTCTCGCCACCGCCGTGATCCTCGGCATGGCCCGCGGCATCGGGGAGACGTCGCCGGTGCTCATCACGGCGGGCTTCACGACCGCCTACAACTGGGACCCGCTGCAGGAGCCGCAGGTCTCACTGCCGCTGTTCGTCTTCAAGATGGCGCACTCGCCGGACCCGAACATGGTCGCCCGGGCGTTCGGTGCCGCGGCGGTCCTGCTCGCGCTCGTCCTCGTGCTCTTCGTCATCGCCCGCCTGCTCGGTGGTCGCGGCCCGGGCCACCAGAGCGTCCGGCAGCGGCGCCGCGCCGCGACCCGCTCGGTGCGCGACGACCGGCGGATCACCACCCTGCTCACCCTCCGCGCGGAGGGTCACACCCCCACTGACGGCGACGCTGGTCTGTCCGTCGTCTTCGAGAAGCACTAGGAGCTGTTGACGTGAGGACGAACCTCGCCGGTGCGGTCGGCCGGAGGCGGCGTGCCGCGGTCCTGAAGCTGGTCGTCGTGCTCGCCGCGCTGCTGCCCGTCGGCCTGCTGTCCGCGGGCCCCGCCATGGCGGACGACTACGTCTCGATCACCGGCTCCGGCTCGAGCTGGGCGGCCAACGCGCTGAGTGACTGGATCGCGAACATCCGGCAGCAGGGCATCTCCATCAACTACAACGACAACGGCTCCTCGGCCGGTCGGCAGAACTTCCACGACAACACCGTGGACTTCGCCGTCTCCGAGATCCCGTACAAGTTCGACGACCCCAACGAGGTCACCCCGCCGGCCGGCTCGTACGCGTACATGCCGATCGTCGCCGGCGGCACGGCGTTCATGTACCACCTGGAGATCGGCGGGCAGCTCTTCACCAACCTGAAGCTGACCCAGGCGGCGGTCGCGGACATCTTCACCAACAACGTGCACTACTGGGACGACCCCGAGATCGTGGCGAGCAACCCCGGCGTCGCGCTGCCGCACTCCTCGATCATCCCCATCGCCCGCAGTGACGGCTCCGGCACGACGGCCGAGATCACGTCCTGGCTCAACCAGCAGTTCTCCAGCAAGTGGAACGCCTACTGCGGCTCCCTGAAGCGCTCCTCCTGCGGCGTCACGTCGTTCTTCCCCTACCCCGACAACTCGAGCTTCGTCGCGCAGTCCAGCTCGACGGGGTCGGCGGAGTACATCAAGGAGAACGACGGCACGATCGGCTACGACGAGTACTCCTACGCCAAGCTCAGCGGCTACCCGGTCGCCAAGATCCTCAACGCGGCGGGCTACTTCGCGCTGCCGACGGCGCAGAACGACGCCGTGGCGCTGACGGCCGCGAAGATCAACACGAACCAGAACGACCCGGCGCACTACCTGACCCAGGACCTGAGCGACGTCTACACCAACCCGGACCCGCGGACCTACCCGCTGTCGAGCTACAGCTACTTCATCGTGCCGACGCAGGTGGCCGGGAAGTTCAACAACGACAAGGGCAAGACGCTCGGGGCGTTCGCGTACTACTTCCTCTGCGAGGGGCAGCAGGACGCCGACAAGCTCGGGTACTCCCCGCTGCCGGTGAACCTCGTGCAGGCCGCCCTCGAGCAGGTGTCGAAGATCCCGGGGGTCGACGAGCAGAGCATCGACATCGCCAACTGCGGCAACCCGACCTTCGACGGCAAGCACCTCGACGTGAACCTCCTGGCGCAGAACGCGCCGCAGCCTGACGCCTGCGACAAGCAGGGTGCGGACTGCGGTGGTGCCGGCGGGGTCCAGCAGCCCGCGACGACGGACCCCAACGGTGCGCCCGGCGGCGTGACGCCCGCCGACAGCGGCTCCGGTGGCGGTGGCGCGGCTCCCGCTGGGGGCACGACGGCGCCCGCAGCGGCAGGCGGAGCCGCACCAGGTGGAGGGACTGCTGCGGGCGGGGCGGCCGCGGGCGCCGGTGGTGCTGCGGCGGGCGGCACGGTCGCCGGGGCGAAGCCTGGGACCACGGGCGCGGCCGGGGGGACCACGACCGTCGTCGACCCGAACACCGGTGAGGTGAAGACCGTCCCGACCGGGGGCGGCTCCGGCTCCGGCGGGGGCGGTGCCGCCGCGGGCAGCCCGACCAAGACCGTGGTCGACCCCGAGACCGGTGAGGTGAAGACCGTCCCGGTGAGCGCAGCGACCGGGAGCAGCGCGACCGGTGGCGGAACGGTCGGGACCGCCGGGGCGAGCGCTGCTGCCGGAGCCGTCGCCGGTGCTTCCGGGACGGTGGCAGGGGGAGGCACGGTCCTCGCCGGCGCCGTACCCGTCTCGACGTCGACCAGCCTGAGCGGCGGGGTCGGCACCAACGCCCTCATCGCCCTGCTGGCGCTGACGCTCGTGCTCACGGTCGCGGCACCTCCGCTCGTCGCGCGGCTCGTCTCGAAGCGCAGGTCGTCGTGAGGACCCCTGCCCTGCGCCGTGCCCGCGTCGTCCTGGCCGCGGCGCTGGCGGTCGGGCTCGCGGTCCCCGGGATGACGATCAGCACCGCCCGGGCCGACAGCGCGAGCGACTCCTCGGTGACGGTGCGCGGCAGCGGGTCCTTCGCCGGACTCAGCGTGAGCGTGGACCGCACGCAGCAGCTGGGGCACCAGGTCGTCGACGTCTCGTGGAAGGGCCTGGGCCAGAGCGACACCCAGAACCAGTCCGGGCCCACCGACTACCTGCAGATCATGCAGTGCTGGAGCGATCCCTCGCTGCAGCAGGTCAGCACGGACGCCGACCGCGACACCTTGCGGGACCAGTGCTACTTCGGCGCCTTCGGCAGTACCTACGCCGGCAACGCGTCGAGCGTGCCGGGCGGGTACTACGCGTCCGCGAGCGCGTACCTCCGCAAGGTCGTGAAGCCCACCCTGGTCGGCTTCAAGCCGGGGGCGACCTCGGACGAGGACAAGGCTGCCAACGCGCGCGCCCTGCAGGCGCAGCACGACGCGTGGGCGCTCGACCTCCACGGCTCGCAGGAGGCGAACGACGGGTTCGTGCCGTTCAAGCCGGTCAGCGGCACGGCGTACGACGGCAGCGGCAACAGCGACGTCGACAACCCGTGGTTCGACCAGCAGATCACCAACGAGATCGACTACGCGCCGAGCGCCGTCGACGGCACCGGCTCCATGCCCTTCGAGGTGCAGACCGGGCTGGAGAACAGCTCCCTCGGTTGCGGGCAGGCCAGGGCGTCAGGCGTGGTGCCGAAGTGCTGGATCGCCGTCGTGCCCAGGGGAGTGCCGACCAGCCGCACGGACGGGGCCCAGTCGCCGTTCGCCTGGTCCGTGTGGAAGAACGCGATGTTCATCCCGCTGGACTTCTCCTCGCTCTCCTCGTCCTGCGCCCGCAGCGCGACGAAGACCTCGATCACCGGCAGCCCGCTGCTCGCGGCGGCAGCATCGTCGTGGACCTCGAGCCTCTGCTCCTCCACCGGCCGGTCGTACTCCTACCTGTCCACCGCGGACCTCATCCGCGAGAGCTCGGTCACCTCGGCGAAGGACCCGGGGCTGCAGGCCGTCACGCGCTCGGTGCCCGGCGCCCCGTCCGACACGGTGTACGCGCCGGTGGCCGTCGCGAGCCTCTCGATCGTCTTCCTGATCGACCGTTACTACAGCGACCTCTACTTCGACGCCGACGGCGGCGTGCAGGGCACCCCGCAGGACCAGCTGGACCACAACGGGGAGCTCGTCACCCAGCTGAAGCTCACACCGCGCCTCGTGGCGAAGCTGCTGACCCAGTCCTACCGCGGGTCCATGCCACCGTCGCGCCTCGACGTGCGGAGCGCGGACGACCCGCAGCACGACGACCCGAACCTCAAGGGCGCACGGCTCGGCCTGCTCGACGATCCCGAGTTCACGGCGCTGAACCCCGATCTCGCCGCCCTCGACTACCAGCACCAGTACTCGCTGACGAACCTCGTCGTCCCCTTCGGCCGGGCCAACGAGTACGGCGAGCTCTGGCAGTGGGTCCTGGCGGACCCCTCCGCCCGCGCCTTCCTGTCGGGCCAGCCGGACGAGCACGGGATGAAGGTGAACCCGGCGTTCAAGAACGCGCTGCAGGCACGGGACGACTTCCCGAAGCCCGACCCGTGGTGCGCCGACGTGGACACGCGCCCCGCGGTCCCGCCGCTGTGCGGCATCGACTACAACAAGTACGCCGCGAACCTCGAGGCCGCGGCCATCGCGGCGGCGAAGGGTGACCCGAAGCGAGGGACGTTCAACCCGGTCGACAACTTCCGGGCCGACTTCTTCTCCGGCTTCGGGTCGGCACCGCGCGACCTCGTCGGCCGGCGGGCCGAGCTGGTCCTCACCGACACGGTCAGCGCGGCGCGGTTCGGGCTGCGCAGTGCCCAGCTCCTCAACGCCCACGGGGACTTCGTGGCACCCGACGCGCATTCCCTGCAGGCGGCCGTGGACGGGATGGACACCGACGACAACGGCGTCCTCGTGCCCGACCCCTCGACAGCGGTCGCCGGTGCGTACCCCTTGACGGTGCCGCAGTACGTCGCGACGGTGCCCTCCCGCATCACGCCGGAGGAGGGGGACGCGTACGCGGACCTGCTGCAGTACAGCGCGTTCCACGGCCAGGAGCAGGGACCCTCCGTCGGCCAGCTTCCGGAGGGGTACCTCCCGCTGACGCAGGAGCTCAAGTCCGAGGCGGTCGTCGCGGCCGAGGAGATCCGGGACGAGGCGGGTGTGGCGCCCGACCCGACTTCGACCCCGACACCCACGCCGAGCTCGACCGTGACGCGTACGGCGTCGCCGACACCTGCCCCGCAGAGCACGAGCAGGGCGGTGACTCCGGCGCCCTCCTCGAGCCCGGCGAGTACGGCAGTGGCGGGCGTCGCAGCGAAGCCGAGCCCCTCGGTCACCGCCGATCCGCCTGCCAGCACGACGGTCTCGGCAACCACGCCCTCCGCCGCCCCGACGGTGTCGACGAGCCCCACGTCCTCTGCCACTGCGTCGCCGTCGCCGAGCCACACTCTCGCGACGTCGGCCCGCCCCTCGTCGCCGGCGTCGCATCCCGGGACGCCCTTCCACCCGTCCGGCGGCACCGGAAGTTCACCTGTGGTTAGCGGCTCCCGAGCGACCCCGACGCCCTCGGGAAAGCCCACCTCACTACAAAGTCCAGTACCGACGGCAACGGCGACCCCGCAGCCCGAGGTGCAGCTCGTCTCCGCGACGACCCCGGCGACCAAGGTCGGCGGGATCAGGTTCGCCCTCTTCATCTGCTTGCTGGTCGCCCTCCTCGCGGGGACGACGAGCCAGGCCCTGCGCCGGGTGCCCGCCCGCCGCAGGTGACGCCCCTCCCCCTGCACCACCAGGGAGCGCCGGAGCACGTCTCCGGCGCAGCTCCGGGCCCACGGCGGGCCCGGAACGAACCGAAAGGACATCGCACATGAAGCTCGTCGCGCGCACTGTGCTCGCGCTCGTCGCGGGCGTCGTCGCCGTCCCGACCGCCATGGCGGTCACCGGTGTCGCGAACGCGGACCCCGACACCTCCTCGAGCGCCTACCCGTACGCGCTCAACGGTGGCGGCTCGGACACCACCGAGGAGCTGATGACCGACATCGCCAACAACGTCAAGGTGGGCGGCGTCCCGGTCATCGGCAACTGGTCGGCCAAGGGCGGTGCCTTCGACACCAACGGCAGCGCCGCGGGCTGCTCCTACGCCGGCAACGCGGGCGTCGCCGCCGGCGCCGGGATCCGCCCCGACGGCTCGGGTGCAGGCCGTGACCGCCTCGAGGAGGCCATGGACCCGAGCAACGCGTACTTCGGCTGCCTCGACTTCGCCCGCTCGTCCTCCGGCAGCACCAAGGCCGACCAGACGAAGCTCGCGCTCGCGGTCGACACGCTGACGTACGCCGTGCGCTCGGACTCCGGTCTGTCGAAGAAGTTCACGCTGGCGCAGCTGCAGTCGATCTACCAGTGCAAGGTGCCGACGATCCACCCGCTGCTCCCGCAGGCCGGCTCGGGCTCGCGCTCGGTCTGGGAGAACCTCATGGGCATCACCGACGCGGCGCTCCCCGCCTGCATCAACGACAAGATCCAGGAGAACGACGGCACCAGCCTGGGCACCGACAAGTTCGCGGTCATGCCGTACTCGTCCTCCCAGTGGGCCGCGCAGACCGCGGGCGTCATCTCCGACGTGCACGGCGTCTCGGCGCTCGGCGCGATCAACAGCATCCCCGGACTGGCCTCGAACGGTGCCGGCGCCGGCGTCCGCACCGTCTACAACGTGGTCTCCACCGCGCGCCTCAACAGCAGCTCGCCCGACGACGCGCTGCTGCAGCAGGTCTTCAAGGGCCCGAACTCGCTGGTCTGCGCGCAGACCGCCTCGATCGGTCGCCAGGGCTTCCTCCCCACCGCCAGCTGCGGCAGCAACTGAGCCTGCCCCGCGGCAGCTGAACCTCCTCCCCCCTCTCGTTCTTCGCTGACGAAAAACAAGGAGTTCCTCGCGTGAAGATCAACAAGGCGCTCGCCGCCTCCCTGACGGGGGGCGCGGCGATCGTCGCCAGCGGCCTCGTCGCGACGCCGGCCTTCGCCCTCGGCACGCTCCCCGCCAACGGCGCCGCGCTGTCCATCACCGGCGGCAACGGCCCGGTCGGCACGACCATCCCGACGTTCGTCACCAGCAAGGGCTGCGACCAGCCCGGCGCTTCGCAGTACGAGGGCCTCTTCTTCGGCCCCGGCCTGCCCGACGACGGTGCCCCGATCCTCGGCACCAACAACCTCGGCTTCTCCGCCACGAAGTCGATGACCATCAAGGCCGGCAACAGCTACCTCGACACGGCCACGGTCCTCGGTGGGGCCTCCGGCCTCGTCGACGGCCACTACGTGCTCGAGTTCGCCTGCCTCGACGACTTCTCCGGGATCCTCGGGACCTTCACCCAGGGCCTCGACATCGCCGGCGGCCAGGCGACGGTCTCGGCGGCGCCGAAGACCGACAGCACCACCGCCCTCGCGGTCACGCCGGCCAGCGGCCAGCAGGCGCCGGTCAACGTCACCCTGACGGCGACCGTCGCGGGCTCCGGCGGCTCGCCCTCGGGCACCGTGGAGTTCTTCAACGGCTCGACCAGCCTCGGCACGGTGGCGGTCGCCGCCGGCTCCGCGAGCCTCACGGTGAACGGGGTCGGCCAGGGCGCCTACAGCTACAAGGCGGTCTACTCCGGCGACACCGCGTTCAACACGTCCACGTCCCCGGTCGTGGCGTACTCGGTGGCCAAGGGGGCAGCTGCGGCGACGCAGGTCTCCCTGACGGTCCCGAACAACATCAGCGCGGGCTCGCCCACGACCATCAGCGCCGCGGTGACGCCGGCCGGTGCTGTGGGCTCCGTCCAGCTGTTCGACGGCACCACGCAGATCGGCAGCACGAGCGTCGTCGGCGGCACGGCGACGTTCCAGCCGACCTTCGCGGCCGGTGACCACTCGCTGCAGGCGAAGTTCACCCCGGCCGACCCCACGGACTACGTCGCCTCGCAGTCCGCGGTCGTCCCGGTCTCGGTCGCCGCGGCGCAGTTCACCCCCGACGTCCAGACCATCACGGGCACGATCCCGGCCGGCACGATCGTCATCAGCACGCCGTACACCGCCAGCAGCCCGCTGGACCTCGGCACGCTGGCGATCGACCCGAACGGCACGAAGTTCTCCGCCTCGGCGCCGTTCCAGAACATCCAGGTCGTCGACACCCGCGCGGGTGACCTCCCCTGGACGCTGTCCGCCCAGGCCGGCGACCTCGCCAACGGCGGGTCGGACGTGAACGACACGATCAGCGGGCAGAACGTCGGCCTCACCGACCTGGCGCCGACCTACCTGGCCGGCAACGCGCTGAACGCGTCGAACCCCGTCACGGTCTCGGCGAACGCCGTCCCCGCCCTCCCCGTCGCGCCCGGCACCACGGGCACCGCGGGTCTCGGCGGCCAGGCCCACCCGATCGCGCACGCCGCCAAGGGTGCGGGCACGGTCAAGCTGGACGGCACGCTGACGCTCGAGGCTCCCACCTCGACGCACCCCGGCAAGTACACCGGTGTCGTGACCTTCACGGTCGCCGGCAGCTGATCGCTCGGCCAGCGGCAGTCTCTCCCGAGGGACCGCCGCTGCAGGAGGGGGTGGGGCCGTCGGCCCCGCCCCCTCTTGGGCGTTTCCGGAGAACATGCGGTGCTGCAGAAACCCCTCGTACACAGGCAGTTCATCTCGCCGTACGGGTCACAAGAACCCCTGCTGCGCATAGACTTCTGCTCGTCCACCGACGGTCTGCCGGATGTCTCCGGGGTCTGCCGCGCATGCTGCGCGGGCAGCGACCGTCGCTCATGCAGAGAAGGCCCGTCGCATGATCGCGCTCCGCGTGCCCCCGCCAGCCCGTCGCCACCCCAGGCGTCGTGCTGCTGTCCTCGCTGCGACGGCCGCCGCCGCAGCCGGGATCGCGTTCCCGCCGGCGGTCGCCCTCGCCGCTCCCAGGCCGGCAGGCGCCTCGTCGACCGCACCCGTGCCGGCCGGCACCAAGGTCACCTTCGGCGTGCAGCCCGCGTCGGGCGGCAAGGCGGACCCGCGTACCGGGTTCAGCTACACCGCGACTCCCGGGGCGACGGCCAAGGACGAGGCCGCCATCATCAACCTCAGCGTCGTGCCGATCGTCGTGGCGGTATACCCGACCGACGCCGAGACCACCACCGACGGGTCCTTCGCCCTGCTGCCAGCGGCTTCCCGCCCCAAGGACGTGGGGTCCTGGGTCTCGCTCGGTGGTGCGCGGGAGGTGACGGTGCCGGCCCGCAGCAGCGTGATCGTCCCCGTGACGCTGAAGGTCCCGGCCGACGCGACACCGGGCGACCACACCGGCGCCGTCATCGCGTCGCTCGCGACGTACGCGCGCAACAAGAACGGGGACCGCATCCGGCTCGACCAGCGCGTCGGCGCTCGGCTCACCGTGCGCGTGACGGGCCCGCTGCGCCCCTCGCTGTCCATCACCGGGCTCAGGGCCCGCTACCACGCGTCGTGGAACCCGCTGGCGGGCAGGGCCGACGTGAGCTACACCGTGACCAACACGGGCAACGTGCGCCTGAGCGCGAAGCAGATCGTGCGGATCACCGGCTGGCTCGGCGGGACCGCGGTCAGCGGCGCGTCCCTGCACCCCGTCCCTGAGCTGCTCCCCAAGGGCTCGCTCACGGTCCACACGACCGTGACGCACGTGCGTGCCGCGCTGCGCATGACCGCGCTCGTCCGGCTCGACCCGACCAAGCGCGCGGGCGACATCGACCCGACCCTGCGGCCCGTCGAGGCCCGCGTCCAGTTCTGGGCGCTGCCCTGGCTCGTCCTCGGCCTCCTCCTGCTCGCCGTCCTCGGCGGCGGGTGGGCGTGGCGGCGCCGGCGACGTCCTCCTGCGGCCCCCACCCCCGCGCCGTCCCTCCCCTCCGAGGACCAGGAGCCCGTGATGAGCAGCTCGAGCGCCGCCGTACCCGTCGAGCGGAGCGCTTCCGTGCGCCGCGCACCCGGCTGGGGACTGGCCCGCCTCGTGGTCGCGGTCGCGACCCTCCTCGGTGGGACGGCGGGTGCCGCCCTGCCGGCCCTCGCCGCGACGGCACCGGCGCGTACGGCCGGGGTGACGCCCGCGACCGGCAAGGACACGACCATCCCGACGTTCAGGACGAGCGCACCTTGCCCTGCCGGGTCAGCGACGTTCTACGCGCTGGTGCTCGGTCCGGGCTTCCCGAAGGACGGCGAGCCGATCCGTACGGTGAACGACCTCGGCATCTCGCTCACGAAGCCGTTCTCCTTCAAGGCGTCCTTGAGCTTCTACGACGTCGCCGCGATGTACGGCGGTGGCCACCGCATGAAGGGCACCTACACCCTGCGGGTCGTCTGCCAGGGCGAGTTCACCGAGACGATGCGGACCTTCGACGCGAAGGTCGTGTTCGATGCCCACCAGCACTACCACGTCGTCCGGCCGGCAGTGAGGCGCACGTCCTCGGGTCCGGCGGGCGCACCCGCCGCCGCTCCTGGTGCCGGAGACGTGACCCGGACCTCCGGGGGGACGGCCATCACGGTCACGACCCTCACCAGTGCGATGCCCAAGAAGCTCGGCAGCGCAGGACCCTTCACGTTCACCGCGCACGTCCGCGACCTCACCGGCGGGCACCCCGCAGGGTTCGTGACCTTCTTCGACGGCAACCGCATGCTCGGTCGCGGCGCCCTCGGGGCCGACGGGACCGCGGTGATGTCGGTGGGGACGCTGGGGGTCGGCGAGCACGTCATCTCCGCGACGTTCACGCCCTCCGGCTCCAAGGAGCAGATGTCGGTCAGCGCCCAGACGTCCTGGACCGTCCTCTCTCCGTCCGTGCGCTCGCTGCCGCAGCAGCGCGTCTCCGCCGCGGCGCAGCGGAAGGGCGACCACCAGCGTCTCACCGCGGCCCTCGTCGCCGGCGTCGTCGTCGCGCTCCTGGTCGGGCTGGGAGGACCGCTGCTCGCGCTGTCCCGACGTCTCGCCGGGCGTCGGCCCCGCCCGTCCGTGTGATCCACCACTCGGCCTGCTGATTGACCCTGTTCGTCCTGTGCCGCAGGGAGATCCCTGTCGCGTTGGCCCCCGGGTTGCGCGGCGTTCACCGGGCGGCCGCCCCTCCGCGCCATCCTCGAACGGCTCGCCGCCAGGTGCGCCCGTCACGAAAGAGAGAGTCCTACCGTGCGATCAGCTCGCGCTTCCGTCCTCGTCGCCCTGGCGGCCGCTGCCTCTGCCGTGGTCGGGGTGAGCGGTCTGGTCACCGCCGGACCCGCGTCTGCGCAGGGGAAGCTGCCCGCCACGGGCGCCGCCCTCACGATCACCCCGTCCTCGGGCCTGGACACCGACCGACCCACGCTGACGACGTCCACCGCCTGCCCGGCGGGCTCGGACAGCTACACCGGCTACTGGTACGGCATGGCCAACGCTGACGACGGCATCCTCTTCGTCGACAACAACAACCTGCAGTGGTCGTCGACGCACCCCGTCACGGTCGACGCGACGAAGAGCTGGATCGACGCGGCGACCGTCGTCGGCGGCCTGCCGAGCATCGCGCCCGGCCACTACGTCGTCGAGCTGCAGTGCGTGGACTGGACGACGAAGATCTACAAGACCTTCACCGCCGGCGTGGACTTCTGCGACGCCCACCACTGGACGACGACGGGCAGCTGCCAGACGAGCACGCCGACGCCGACTCCCACCCCTACGCCGACCCCGACCCCGACGCCGACCCCCACGCCGACGCCGACGCCCACCGAGGTCCCGGTCACCACGCCGCCCGCGGCGCCGGTGACGACTCCGCCCGCTGCCCCCGTCACCACGCCGCCCGCGGCGCCGGTGACGATGCCCCCGGCGCCCCCGGTGACGACGGCCCCGCCGCAGTCCACGGCGGCCCAGCCGCAGCCCGCCCCCGCGGTCGTCAAGGCGGCGAGCATCACGGGCAAGGTCCTGGTGGGCCAGAAGGTCTCGTGCACCGCGTCGTTCACGGGCGCCTCGAGCGTGGCGTACTCCTGGCTGGTGGGCGGCAAGGCCGTCGCCGGCAGCTCGGCTTCGCGCACCATCGCCAAGACCGAGCTCGGCAAGAGCGAGGCGTGCAAGGCGACCGCGACCAACGCCGCCGGCTCGACGGTCTCGACCAGCAAGGCCGTCAAGGTCGGCCCGCAGCTGCTGCCGGTGAAGACCGCGCCCCGGATCACGGGTGCCGGCAAGGTCGGGTCGAAGCTCACCGCCACCGCGGCAGTCTTCAAGCCGAAGGCCAAGGCGCTGAAGTACCAGTGGCTGCGCGACGGCAAGGCCATCAAGGGCGCCACCAAGGCGACCTACGTCGTGACCAAGGCCGACAAGGGCCACAAGCTGACGGTCGTCGAGACCGGCTCCCTCGCGACGTACACCGCTGGCACGGCGACCAGCCGCCCGGTGTCGGTGAAGTGAGCTCGTCGCTCACCGACGAGCGCCCGGCCGTCCCCGCCGGCGCCGTCACCCCGTCTCCCCGTCGGCGCATGCCGGCGGGGAGACGGGTCCTCCAGCTGGTCCCGGCCAAGCAGCCGCTCGACCGGGGCAGCACGCCGTACCTCCTCCACTCCGCGCTGCTCGTCATCGCCCTGCTCGCCGGCACCCTCGCCCTCGAGATGGTCGGCGTCGGGGCGCTGCGCGAGGCCCGCGACCAGCGCACGACCTACGCCCAGTTCCGCGTCCAGCTGGCCAAGGGGCTCGCCCCCATCGGGCAGACGGACACGGTGCACAAGCAGCTGCTCCCGCTCGGCGCGCCCGTCGCGGTGATGCAGATCCCCACGATCGGGCTGCGCCAGGTGGTGCTCGAGGGGTCGTCGTCGACGGTGCTGCGCTCGGGCCCGGGGCACGAGCGGGACACCGCGCTGCCCGGGCAGTACGGGCCGGCCGTCGTCTACGGGCGGGGACTGGCCTACGGCGCGCCGTTCCGGCGGCTGCACGAGCTCAAGGCGGGCGACACGATCCTCGTCACGACCGGCCAGGGACCGGCGAAGGGCCAGCAGCCCTTCACCTACGTCGTCCAGGACCTCCGCCGTGCGGGCGACCCGATCCCGCAGCTGCAGCCGCACACGGGACGCCTGACCCTCGTGACGACCGACGGCCCCTGGTGGGCTCCGAGCGGTGTGCTGCGCGTCGACGCGCAGCTGCAGGGCACGCCCGTCCCGCGCAGCGCGAAGGTGCTGGAGGACGTCCCGGACGACGAGAAGCCCTTCGGCCGCGACTCCTCCGCGCTGACGCCGTTGCTGCTGTGGTCGCAGGCACTCCTGCTGGTCGCGGCGGGCTTCGCCTGGCTGCGCCTCCGCTGGGACGGCTGGCACGCGTGGCTCGCCGGCGTGCCGGTGCTCGCGTACGTCGCCCTCTCCACCGCCCACGAGGCGGCCCGCCTCCTCCCGAACATCCTCTAGACCAGCAGGGATCCGAGCAGCTGCCGCCATGACGACACCCCACCCGTCCGACCGTGCCATGCCGCACCAGCGAGGAGACAGCATGACCGCGCTGCTCGAGCCCGAGACCGTCCAGCTCGCGAGCCTGGAGGGCCGCAGCGTCTCCGCGTGGTTCGGGGACCACAAGGTCCTCGACCGCGTCGACCTCGTCATGCCCGCCGGTCAGGTGACGGCGCTGATCGGGCCGTCGGGCTGCGGCAAGTCGACGTTCCTGCGCATCCTCAACCGGATGCACGAGCTCGTGCCCTCCGCCTCACTGGCCGGCGAGGTCCTGCTGGACGGCGAGGACATCTACGCCCCGCAGCGCCGGCTGACCGAGGCGCGCAGGGACATCGGCATGGTCTTCCAGAAGCCGAACCCCTTCCCGGCCATGAGCATCTACGACAACGTGCTCGCCGGGCTCAAGCTCACCGGGCGCAAGGCCGGTCGCGACGAGAAGGACGTGCTCGTCGAGTCGTGCCTCAGCAAGGCGGGCCTGTGGAACGAGGTGCGCACGCGCCTGCGCCAGCCCGGCGGCGGTCTCTCCGGCGGCCAGCAGCAGCGGCTCTGCATCGCCCGCTCGCTCGCGGTGCAGCCGAAGGTGCTGCTCATGGACGAGCCGTGCTCGGCGCTCGACCCGACCTCGACGCGCCGCATCGAGGAGACGATCCACGAGCTCAAGCGCGAGGTGACGATCGTCATCGTCACGCACAACATGCAGCAGGCGGCGCGCGTCTCCGACGTCTGCGCGTTCTTCCTCGCGGAGCAGGGGCAGCCCGGCCACATCGTGGAGCAGGGGAGCACCCAGCAGGTCTTCGAAGCGCCGGAGGACCCGCGGACCTTCGACTACGTCAACGGCCGCTTCGGCTGACCGGTCAGCGGTCGGGGCGGCGGGCGGGGGTCGGAGGTCGAGCGAGGGCAGGGGAGACGCAGGTGGGGAGGTCCCGTGGCAGGGCGGCGCTCGCTGCTGCCCTCGCCGCGGCGGTGACGCTGCCGCTGGCCGCCCGGGCCGGGGCCGAGCCCGTGGACCCACCGGCGAGCACGACCGCTCCGCTCGTCCTGGTCCCCGCCCGCGGGGCCCTGTCCGGGCCCTTCGCGGTGCAGGCCCCCGACGGGTGCCCGGACCCGGCGGCGAGCGCGTACGCCGTGCACCTGTTCGGCGCGTCGCTGCCGCAGGACGGGGCCGTGCTCGTGCCCGCGACGCCGCTCCCCGCTGCGACGGGCGCGTACGCCGTGCACCTGTTCGGCGCGTCGCTGCCGCAGGACGGGGCCGTGCTCGTGCCCGCGACGCCGCTCCCCGCTGCGACGGGCGCGCTGGACGTGCAGGCGGTCGCCGCGCCCGCCGGAGACGATGTGCCTGCCGGTGCGTACGTCGTCGAGCTGGAGTGCCTCGACCCCGCCGGCGTGGTGCTGGGCACGGCGAGCACCGGTGTCGACGTCACGGCGGACGGCACCTACGGCACGCTCCCGCCCTCGAGCAGCCCGAGCGCGACGGTCGCGCCCGCAGCGTCCTCCGCTCCCGCAGAGACCGCCCCTGCGGACCCCGCCCCGCTTCCTGCGCCTCCGACGGGTGCGCCGTCGCCGCCGGACTCCCCGTCGCCATCGGACTCCCCGTCGCCGCCGGACCCCACGTCACCGACCGACCCGTCGACGACCCCTGCGCCCGCCGACGAGCCCCCCGCGCCGGCCAGCGGCGACGCGCCGCCGGTGAGCGCGACGGCAGCCCCCGCCCCGTCGCCGCAGGAGCCCTCGGCCCAGCCGCTGCCCGCCGCGCCCTCAGCGCCCCCAGCGCCGGCCGCGCTGGTCGCGTCGCCCGTCAGCCCGTCGCCGAGTGCCGCCTCCGTCCCGTCGCCGGCCGTCGCCTCCAGCCCGGCCGCCCCCACCGACCTGGCTCCGGTGCCCAGCGCGCCGGCCGTCCCGCCGCTCGGTGCCGTCCTGAGGAGCCCGCTGCTCGTCCCCGGCGCGTCCGACGCGCCGCCGGCGGAGCCCGGGCCGGTCGTCGTGCACCGCGCCGCCGTCGCCGAGCAGGACGCGGCGGCCGACGCGCCGCCTGCCGGCGTCATCACGATCACGACGCCCTACACCGCGGACCACCCGCTCGACCTCGGCACCCTGGAGCTCGACCCCGACGGCACGAGGTTCGTCACGACGGGAGACCTCGACGGGATCCAGGTCAGCGACAGCCGCGCGGGCGACCTCCCGTGGACCCTGCAGGCGCAGGCGGGGGACCTGCGCAGCGGCGCGGCGGCGATCAACGGGCAGAACGTCGGGCTGACCGGGGTCACCTCGACCTCCGTGCCCGACGCTGACGGAGTGGTGCGGACGCTGACGACGACCGACGTCCCGGCTCCCGCGTCCCCGGTGGGCCCGGGCGACCCCGGTACGGACGGGCTGGGCGGCCAGCCGCACGTCATCGCGCACGCCCCGCAGGGGAGCGGGACCGTCTCGCTCGCCGGCCGGCTCACCGTGGAGGCGCCGTCCTCGACCCCGCCCGGGACCTACTCCGGCGTCATCACGCTGACCGTCGTCGGGGGCTGAGGCCCACCGCTCAGCAGGGCTGGTCGACGCGGACGACCGCGCTCTGCCCGGGGCGGCGCCAGACGCACACGTCGGGGATCTTGCGCGCGTGCGGCCCGTTCTGCTGCACGCAGAGCTCGGTCACGGTGCTGCAGGAGAAGAGGTTCGGGATCACCGCGGTGATGTTCCCGGGAGGGCCGTCGCCCTTCGTCACCCGGTGGTGCCAAGCGGAGCGCTGGTGCAGCACGGCGTACGGCACGGGGGCGGGAGCGTGCGTGGTTCCTCGCTCCACGGCGGGCGCGGCGCCGCTCGCCGGGCTGGTCGTGAGCACGACGCCGGCGGTGGCGGCGCCGACCGTGCCGACGACCGCGAGGAGGGTACGGGCGAGCAGGGCGGGCACGTCGGCTCCTCGGCTTGTCAGGTGTGGCTGGCTGGCTGGGCTGGGCGGCAGGTCCGCCCTCCCCCTCGGCCCGCAGCCGCGCTCGCCCGAGGACGGACGAGGAGGATCACCCGGTCGCCGCAGAGCGGGTGCCGCTGGCCGACCGCGCCCACGGGGGTGCGAGGCTTCCAGCGGGCCGCCGGACGGGCAGGCCAGCCGTGGGACAGGAGACGCGCATGTTCGGGATCGTCGTCCGCTTCGACCTGCAGGACGAGGCAGCCGCCGCGCGGTTCGACGCGCTGGTCGCCGAGGTGCTGCCGGGGATCCGGAGCGAGGAGCCGGGCACGCTCGTCTACACGACCCACCACGTGAAGGACGACCCGCTGGCCCGCGTGTTCTACGAGCTCTACCGCGACGAGCAGGGCCACGCCGACCACGAGGCGCGCCCGGCGACGGCGGCG
The DNA here is from genome assembly GCF_004216915.1 of Motilibacter rhizosphaerae. Classification (NCBI taxonomy): domain Bacteria; kingdom Bacillati; phylum Actinomycetota; class Actinomycetes; order Motilibacterales; family Motilibacteraceae; genus Motilibacter; species Motilibacter rhizosphaerae. The sequence goes on along the minus strand of NZ_SGXD01000001.1, from coordinate 468,338 downwards.
TTCCTCCACGAGATCGGCCCGCTCACCCGCGACGTGCGCGTCGAGTTCCTCACCGACGTCGACGCGCCCTAGGTCCGTCCCGGCGGTTCCCCTGCCGCACCGGTGGTAGGGGAGGCCCGTGCAGCAGCCCGCGCCCCTGCGCGTCCGCCTCCCGACGCGCGCTCCCGGCCGCCCGCTCGTGGCCATCGCAAAGCGCTTCGCGTTCGCCGGAGTGCTCGTGCTGCTCAACTGGGGGCTGGTCCTCGTGGAGCGGGGCGGCTACACCGACAACGCCGACGGCCACGTCTCGGTGGTGGACGCGCTGTACTACACGACGGTCACGCTCTCGACGACCGGCTACGGCGACATCACGCCGGTGACGACCAGCGCGCGGCTGGTCAACGCCCTCGTGGTGACGCCGATGCGCCTGCTGTTCGTCGTCGTGCTCGTGGGGACCACGATCTCCGCGCTCACCGAGCGCTCCCGCCAGGAGCTCCGCCTGTCCCGATGGAGGTCGCGCGTGGACCGTCACGTCGTCGTGCTGGGCTACGGCACCAAGGGGCGCAACGCCGTCCGCGCCCTGCTCCTCCAGGGCCACCCGCGCGAGCAGGTCGTGGTCGTGGACGCCGACGAGCGGGCCACCGCGTCCGCCGCCGCGGACGGGCTCGTCGCGGTGGTCGGGTCCGCGACGGACCGCCGGGCGCTGGCCGAAGCGCTGGTCGAGCGGGCCGCCACCGTGGTCGTCGCGCTCGGGGCCGACGACACGGCGGTGCTCGCCTCCCTCGCCGTCCGCCGCCAGGCGCCGCAGGTGACGGTCGTCGCCGCGGCCCGCGAGGCGGACAACGCCGAGCTGCTGCGGCAGAGCGGCGCGAGCTCGGTCATCGTCTCCTCGGAGACGACGGGACGGCTGCTCGGGCTCGCGACGGGCAGCCCGGCCGCGGTCGACGTGGTGGAGGACCTCCTGTCGTTCGGTACGGGCCTCGACGTCCTCGACCGCGGCGTCGCGCCCGACGAGGTGGGCCGTGCCGCCTCCTCCCTCGGCGTCCCGGTGCTCGCGGTCGTGCGCGGCGGGCGCACCCTGCTCTACGACGACCCGCAGGCGGCGACGCTGCAGGACGGCGACCGCGTCGTGGTGCTGCGGACGTCCGGCACCGGCGGCTGAGGGCGCAGACCGGCCGTGCGGGGGCAGAACGGGACCAGGTGAGGGGTTCCTCCCGCTCGTGCACCAACGGCTCGTGGTCGCCGCATCACCGCGTGCACTGCACGGGGGTGACGCTTCGTCCATGCCGTGAGAGAAGCCTCTGCAAGCGCTTGCACCACGGCAGACCGCCAACTACGGTGACGCTGCACTCCGGCCCCGCCACCAGGGCGGGACCGCCCCAGCACTGAAGACGAAGGAGTCTCGTTGCGTCTTCCGCAGCCCTCCGCGGCCGGCCACGTGCCCGTCCGCCCCGCCCGCTCGTCGGTCCGCCGGCGCGGGCTGCTCGCCGGCCTCGCCGTCGGCTCGCTCGCCGCGACCTCCCTGGGTCTGGCCGGCGTCGCTGGTGTCGCCAGCGCCGCTCCGCTCCCGGTCGGCAGCTCGGTCCTCGGCCCCAACGTCATCGTCTTCGACCCGAGCATGTCGCAGGACGACATCCAGGCGCAGGCTGACGCGATCTTCGCCCAGCAGGACACCAACGAGATGGGCACGGCGCGCTACGCGCTGCTGTTCAAGCCGGGGACCTACGGCACCCCGGACAAGCCGCTCAACATCAAGGTCGGCTACTACACCGAGGTCGACGGCCTCGGCCAGGACCCCTCGGGCGTCACCATCAACGGTGCGGTCACGGCGTACGGCCACGACGGCAGCGGCGCGCTCGACACGTTCTGGCGCTCGGTCTCCAACCTCACCATCAACTTCAAGGGCCTCCCCGGCGACTGCCACACCTCCAACGAGATGTGGGCCGTCTCGCAGGCCGCGCCGATGCGCCGCGTGGACGTCAAGGGCTACACGACGTTCATGCCGTACTGCGAGAACCCCAACTTCGCGAGCGGCGGCTTCGTCGCCGACTCGTACCTCGAGGCCGGGGCGCTGAACGGCTCGCAGCAGCAGTTCTACGTGCGCAACAGCAACCTCGGCGGCGGCTGGTCCAACGGTGTGTGGAACCAGGTCTTCTCCGGTGACGTCAACGCTCCCGCGCAGAACTTCGGCGGCGACGGCAACGTCTACACCACGCTCGCGACGACGCCGCTGAGCAAGGAGAAGCCGTACCTCTACCTCGACGGCTCCGGGAACTGGGCGGTCTTCGTCCCGTCGGCGCAGCGGGGCTCGTCCGGCACCACGTGGGCCGGCGGCCACACGCCCGGCACCTCGCTGCCGCTGTCGAGCTTCTTCATCGCCAAGCCGGGCGACTCGGTGAAGGACATCAACAAGGCGCTGGACAAGGGCCAGAACCTGCTCCTGACGCCGGGCGTCTACGACGTGGCCAAGACCATCAAGGTCACGCACCCCGACACCGTCGTGCTCGGCCTCGGACTCCCGACGCTGACGGCGCAGCACGGCGCGACCGCGCTGCGGACCGACAGCGTCCCCGGCATCGACATCGCCGGCCTCACGGTCGACGCCGGCCCGGTCAGCTCCCGCGCCCTCGTGAAGATCGGCATCCACAACGCCCCCGGCCAGCAGACCGACCCGGCTCGTCCGGTCGCGCTGCAGGACGTGTTCTTCCGCGTCGGCGGCCCGCACGTGGGCAAGGCCGAGGAGGCGCTCGAGGTCAACACCAACGGCGTCCTGCTCGACGACCTGTGGGTGTGGCGCGCGGACCACGGCGTCGAGGGCTCGGTCGGCTGGACGGTCAACACCTCGGACAACGGCCTCGTGGTCAACGGGAACGACGTCACCGCGACCGGCCTGTTCGTCGAGCACTTCCAGCAGTACAACGTGATCTGGAACGGCAACGGCGGCACCGTGGTGTTCTTCCAGAACGAGCTGCCCTACGACGCGCCGAGCCAGGCCGCGTGGGCGCACCGGGGCTCCCTCGGCTACGCCGCGTTCAAGGTGACCGACTCGGTGAAGACGTTCCAGGGCTACGGCATGGGCAGCTACATCTTCACGAACAAGACCTCCGGACTGCACGCCTCGCGGTCCTTCGAGGCTCCCGTGAAGCCCGGTGTCCAGATCCACGGCCTGACGACGATCGCGCTGAACGCCAAGGCGAACGGCTTCGACTTCGGCACGATCGACCACGTCATCAACAGCACCGGTGGCGCTGCCGCCAGCGCGGTCAACCCGGACGTCCCCGTCCAGGTCGTCACCTTCCCGTAGGCCGCGACCGCACGACGCCCGCACCCGCGGGCGGCACTCGACAGACCGGTGGGCCGGAGCACGCAGCTCCGGCCCACCGGCACGTCCGGGCCCGCCGAGGGACGGCCCTCCGCACGGCGGGCTAGGCGGGCGGGGTCTCGAGGTAGACCAGCCCGTTGCCGTCCGGGTCGCTGAAGTGGAACATCGGCGGCACGCCCGGCCACCGCAGCACGTCGCCGTTGTGCAGCACCACGCCCTCCACCTGCGCCAGCGCGGCGTACGCGGCGTCGGCGTCGGTCGTGCCGAGACGCACCGCCGCCGGGACGGGGCTGCCCGGAGGCAGGAGCACGATCCCCACCGACGACCCGGGCGGCACCACCTCGACCATCCGCGCCCCCGGCATCGCCTCCACGTCGTAGCGCAGCTCGCAGCCGAGGACTCCGGTCCAGAACGCGACCGCCGCGTCCAGGTCCGCCACCGTCAGCGTCACGCTCAGCACGCTCGTCGTCATCGTCATGGCGGTACGACGACGCAGCGCCCGAGCCCTCATCGGAGGCGCGGGTCACCTCCTCGCGGAGGTCCCCGCGGCGGCCGGGACGTACAGGCCCTCGCGCTCGGCTCGCACCGCCGCGAGCGTGCGGGACGAGGCGCCCACCTTCTCGAGGATGTGCTCGAGGTGGGTGGCGACGGTCCGCGGGGCGACGACGAGGGTGTGGGCGATCTGCTGGTTGGAGCAGCCCTCCACGACGAGGCCGAGGACCTCGAGCTCGCGCGGGGTGAGGCCGCGCAGGTGCCCGGGAGGGGACAGCACGACGGTCCCGACGAGGCCCGGGGACGGGTCGGTGCCACCCGCGAGGACGGTGACCCGCACGTGCCCGTCGGGCGCGTGGTGACCGCCGAGCGGCCACACGAACGACCGGTACGCCGCGCCCTCCGCCACCGAGCTGCGCGCGACGGCGACCAGCGGCGAGGACCCGGTCAGCAGCGGGTGTCCCTCCAGGCCGGACAGGGGGAGGACCGCGCTGCTGGCGCAGAGCAGCGCCCCCGCGGTCGCGCCCTTGACCATCCGGGCCGCGGCGGCGAGGGCGCGCACGGGGTCGATGCCGCGGGCGAGCACCGGGGTCAGCTCGTGCAGGCGCTGCCGCACGTCGGCACGTGGTGGCTCGGTCCCCGCGGACAGCAGGGCGAGGAACCCGACGTGGCGCCGCCCCCCGTCCTCGAACAGCGCGACGGCGAGCGCCTCGTGGAAGCCCGACGGGTGCAGGCACTCCGCCCACGTGGGCAGCTCCGCGGCGGAGTAGGGCAGGTCCGACGGGCTCAGCGGCGGCCGGAGGCGGTCGGTCTGCGTCACCTCGATGTCGCGGGCCATCCGCGGGCCGCTGAGGTAGCGCAGCGTGCTGGCCGGCAGGTCGACGCTCGCGAGCGAGGTGTAGCTCCCGCTGGTGGAGTCCGACAGCGCGAGCCACGCCGCATCGAACGGCACCAGCTGGCGGAGCGAGCGGAGCATGCCCTCGGCCCGCTGGGCGACCGGGCCCGAGGACGAGGACGTCGCGACCAGGTCCATGACGGTGGGCTCGTCCATTCGACCTCTCTGCACGCGGGAACCAGGGGAGAGCCCGCGTGTGTCCGGCCCTGCCCCCGGTCGCTACCCGAGCGACCGGTGCGCAACCGTCCGACGGGGGCGGCACGGCAAATCCGCGCGCGGCCCTCCGCCGTTCGGAGGACCCGCCCCGGACCCGCATCGCCGGTCCGGGGCGCCTCCACCGGCCTCAGGGCTTGAGGACGACCTTCTCGCAGCCGTCCGCCTTGTGCTTGAAGACGTCGTACCCGTGCGCCGCTTCGGCCAGGGGGAGGCGGTGGGTGATGACCCGCGTCGGGTCGATCTCGCCGCGCTCGATCCGCTCGAGCAGCGGGCGCATGTAGCGCTGGACGTGGCACTGCCCGGTCCGCAGCGTGATCGCCCTGTTCATCCACGCGCCTGCCGGGAACTTGTCGATGAACCCGCCGTAGACGCCGATGACCGAGACGATCCCCCCGCTGCGGCAGGAGGTGATCGCCTGGCGCAGGGCGTGGGGCCGGTCCGTCTCGGACCGCACCGCCTGCTTGGCCCGGTCGTAGAGGCCGACGTGGGCGGCGCCGTGCGTGGCCTCGAGCCCGACGGCGTCGATGCACTTGTCGGGGCCGCGGCCGCCGGTGAGCTCGAGCAGGGCGGAGCGCACGTCCGTGTCCGAGAAGTCGATCGTCTCGTAGCCCTGGGAAGCCGCCATCTCCAGCCGGTACGGCACGTCGTCGATCGCGATGACCTTGGCCGCGCCGAGCACCCGTGCGCTGTCCATGGCGAACTGCCCGACCGGCCCGGCTCCCCACACCGCGACGACGTCAACGTCGGTCATGTCGCACATCTCCGCGCCCATGTAGCCGGTCGGCAGGATGTCGGAGAGGAAGAGCACCTGCTCGTCGGTGAGGTCGGACTCGATCTTCAGCGGGTTGACGTCGGCGAGCACGACGCGGGCGTACTCCGCCTGGCCGCCGGCGAAGCCCCCGGTCAGGTGCGAGTAGCCGTAGATGCCGGCGACGGGGTGGCCGAACATCTTCTCGGCCACCCCGGCGTTGGGGTTGGTGTTCTCGCAGCAGGACCACAGCCCGCTGCGGCACGCGGCGCAGGCGCCGCAGCCGATGGGGAACGGGACCACGACGCGGTCGCCGACACGCAGCTTCTCGCGGTCGACGCCCGGCCCGACCTCGACGACCTCCCCCATGAACTCGTGGCCCATGACGTCGCCCTCCTGCATCGTCGGCACGTAGCCGTCGAGCAGGTGCAGGTCGGAGCCGCAGATCGCGGTGGAGGTGATGCGGACGACCGCGTCGCGGGCGTTGAGGATGGTGGGGTCGGGGACCTCCTGCACCTCGACCTCGTTGCGGCTGACCCAGCAGGTGGCCTTCATGCGAGCACCTCCGCGCGCTCCTCGGGGCTCAACGGTCGGGCGGGGTGCTGCGGGAACTCCTCGCGCGCGTGCTTGCCGCGCGGCGCGCCGTCGCTGCAGACGACCTCCCCGACCTCGAGGACCTGCTTGAACCGCCGCAGGTCGTCGTCGAGCTGCTGGGAGGGCTCCTCGCCGAAGTACGTCGCGACGGCCTTGCCGAGCGCACCGCCCGGCAGGTCGTAGCTCAGCCGCACGTGCACCTCGGTGCCCCGGCCGCCGGGCGCGGGCACGAAGCGCACCTCGCCCGCGTTGGGGACGTCGGCGCCCTCGAGCGAGCGCCACGCGAGGCGCTGCCCGGGGACGTCGTCCGTGGTCTCCGCGTCCCACTCCACGTCCTTGCCGAACGGCGCGCTCGCCCGCCAGTGGCTGCGGCCGGGCGCTGTCACGCGCACCTCCTCGAGGTGCGCCATGAACTCCGGCAGCCGGTCGAGCTGGCGCCAGAGCGCGTACACCTCCTCCGGCGGGCTGGTGACGGTCGTGCTCGAGGTCAGCTCCATCTCGGTCCGGTCCTCCCGTGGGGTCTGGTGCGGCGGTGCTCCTGCTCCGTCGCCCCAGCACATCCCCTCCTCTCCTGCCGACACCATCGGCAGGACGACCGATCCCGCCGTCGCTCAGCGGCCGCCGCCGCGGCGCGTACGCGCCAGCGCCGGCGGGATCCGCAGTCCGGCGCGGACGGCCCGTGCGGCAGCCGCGGGGAGGGAGGGTGCGGACAGGGCGAGCAGCGCCGCCTCCAGGGCCCGGCCCGCCTGAGCGGTGCTCACGCCGAGCGCGCCGGCGATCACGCGGAGCGAGGTGGTCCCCTCGACCAGCAGCCCCAGGACCTCCAGGTCCAGCTCGCCCAGCCCGCGCAGGTCGCCGGGTGGTGAGAGCAGCAGCGCGGCGGTGAGGTGGTCCCGGGCGTCGCTGCAGTCCAGCGCCGTCACGCGGACGAGCCCGTCGGGCGCGCGGTCGTCCGGCACCAGGAAGCTGGCGTACGCGCCGCCACCGGCGAGCTCGCGCCGCGCCACGACGAGCACGGGGGACTGCCTGCGCAGCAGCGGGTCCGCGGGCAGACCAGGCAGCGGCAGGACCTCCCCGGACCTGGTCAGCAGCACGCCGCCGGTCGCCGTCCCGAGCGCGCTGGCCGTCTGGCCGATCTGCCGGGCCCGGTCGAGCCCGTCGGCCAGCAGCGTGCTCACCGCGGCGACGGCCCGGCTCTCGTCCGGGCCGGGCCCGCGGGGGTCGTCGCTCAGCAGGCTGAGGAACCCGACGAGGCGCCCGTCCGAGGTGAACAGCCCGGCGGCGAGTCCCGCGCGGAAACCGGCGGGCAGCAGGTGCTCCTCCCATGCCCGCACCTCCTCGAGCGGAACGGGGAGTTCGCCCGTGAGCGTCGGTTCCCGCCGCCGGCCGAGGCCCAGCCGCTCCACCTCCGCATCCGCCTCCGGTGTCTGGAAGTAGCGGTGCAGCGGGTCGACCGGTCCACGGGTGGCGAGGGGCGTGTGCCACCGGCGCTCGGGGTCACGGACCGCGAGCCACGCGGCGTCGAAGGCCAGGACCCCCGCGAGGACCTCGAGCACCTGCCGCGCGCGGTCCTCCGGGGCTCCGGGCGTCGAGACCGCGGCGACGAGCTCGCCGCGCAGGGCTGCCGGGTCGGGAGGGGTCACGGGCCGGACCGGTCGAGGAGCGCGGGGGGCGCGGTGACGTCGGCTCCCGACCCGATGCCCTCCGTGTCGGGGACGAGCGCGGCGCGGACGTCGTCCTCGTCGTCGTGGGCCTTCCGGACGGCGCCCTCGAGCAGCCGGAGCTGACGGTCCAGCGGCGCCTGCCGCTCCGGCGGCGCGACGGACTTGAGGTCGGCCAGGGCCGCGCAGATCCGCCGGCTCACCTGCGGCTCGGAGGCGCCGGCGAGGCGGATCTCGTCGAAGGCGAGCCGGACGTACCCCTCCCAGCTCACGGTCCGCTCCACGAGCCGCACCACGCCGTCCACGTCGCGGTGCTCGCCGCAGGGCAGCGGGCGGGGCGCGAGCTGGCGGAGCAGGTCGTGCAGCCGGTGCAGCGCCTGGACGGTCGTGGTCGGGTCGTTGAACGGCTCGGCGACGGAGCGCACCGCGATGTCGACCAGCTTGCGGAAGCCGTAGGCCAGGTCCTCGGTGTGCACGCGCTCCTCGCCGAGCAGGACGTGCCGGGTCACGTCGCCCTCGCGCAGCCGGGCGACCACGCCCTCGGCGCCTCCGGCGGCGGACGGGTCGGGGTGCACCCGCAGCAGCGGAGTCCCCCCGACGACGAAGTCGCCCATGACGGGCACCAGCTCGAGCACGCACCCCGCCTGCCGGGCGGCGGCGACCAGGGCGGGGCGGTCGACCCGGACGACGTTGCCCGGCCCGTACGCCGCGATGCTCTCCGCGCTCGTCGTGTCGGGTGCGTCGCCGTGCTCGCGCACGATGAGTGCGCGGGTGCGGTCGCCGACCAGGTCGATCAGCCCGGAGACGCGCAGGCCCTGGCCGGCGTGGTGCACGTAGAGCACGAGCACGACGACGCTGACGAGCATCAGCAGGTAGCACAGCAGCATCGACAGCCCGGGGACCGTGCCGTCGCCGGAGTCCCGGACCTCGCGCAGCGTGAGCACCGAGACCAGGAAGCTGGCTCCGAACAGCCCGATCGCCAGCTGGCTCCACCGGTCGTTGAGCAGGGCCCCCACGATCCGGGGGGAGAACTGCCCCATCGCCAGCTGCACCGCGACGAGGGTGACTGTGAGGACGAGCGTGGTGAGCGACACCATGGCGCTGGCGAACGACGACAGGATCGTCTGCGCGTCCGACGGTGTCCCGGTGATGTCCTGCGGCACGAGGTCGTACGACGTGGCGCGGTCGATCTCGAGCGTGCCGAGGGCGAGCAGGATGCCGACGGCGAGGCACGCGACGGGCAGCAGCCACATGCTGGTGCGGACGAAGCGCTGGACGCGCAGCACGCTCATGCGGCGCGCACCCTGCGGTGCTGGTGGCGCGTCATGCTCGCCCCTCGGTGTCGGCGGTCGGTGGACGCAGCCCATCGAACGCGGACCCGCCGGGTCGGCCCATCGGCAGGATGACCGATTCCCGCCCTGGCCCCGCTGCGCATCACCCGGTATCGGCAGGTCTGCCGATGCCGCTGCGCTGCCGGCGGGTGTCCGATGAGGTCGTTGCCGCGCCGGCAGGAGGTCGGCGCACGCAGAGGCAGCACCGCCTGCGACCGAGGGAGCACCATGAGAGCAGTCGTCTACGAGGGCCCGCGCAAGGTCAGCGTCAAGGACGTGCCCGACGCCCGGATCGAGCGCTCGACCGACGTCCTGGTGCGGATCACCACGACGAACATCTGCGGCTCCGACCTGCACATGTACGAGGGCCGCACCGACTTCGAGACCGGCCGCTGGTTCGGCCACGAGAACATGGGCGAGGTCATCGCGGTCGGCGACGGTGTCGACAAGGTGAAGGTCGGCGACCGGGTCGTCCTGCCCTTCAACGTCGCCTGCGGCCACTGCAAGAACTGCGAGCACGGGCTGACCAACTACTGCCTCACCGCGCAGCCCAAGGCGGACTGGGCGGGGGCGGCGTACGGGTTCGCCGACATGGGCCCGTGGGCCGGCGGCCAGGCCGACCTGCTGCGCGTGCCGTGGGGCGACTTCAACTGCCTGCGGCTGGGGGAGGACGCCGACGAGCGGGCCGCCGACTACGTGATGCTCGCGGACATCTTCCCGACGGGCTACCACGCCACCGAGCTCGCGGGCGTGTCCCCCGGCGACCAGACGGTGATCTACGGCGCCGGCCCGGTCGGGCTCATGGCCGCGCTCTCCGCGACGATCCGCGGCGCGAGCAAGGTGATGGTGGTGGACCGGCACCCGGACCGGCTGCGCCTCGCCGAGTCCATCGGTGCGATCGCGATCGACGACTCGAAGGTCGACCCGGTGCAGGCGGTGCTCGAGGAGACCATGGGCCTCGGCGCGGACAACGGCTGCGAGTGCGTCGGCTACCAGGCGCACGAGCCCGACGGGCATGAGCAGCCGAACCTCACCATGAACCGGCTCGTCGCCTCCGTGCGCTTCACCGGCAGGATCGGCAACGTCGGGGTCTTCGTCCCGCAAGACCCCGGCGGCAGCGACGAGCTCGCCAAGCAGGGCAAGCTCGCCTTCGACTACGGCATGTTCTGGTTCAAGGGCCAGCACATCGGCAGCGGCCAGGCGCCGGTCAAGAAGTACAACCGGCAGCTGCGCGACCTCATCGCCGCCGGCAAGGCCGAACCGTCGTTCATCGTCAGCCACCAGCTGCCGCTCGAGCAGGCGGTGGAGGCGTACCAGCACTTCGACGCCCGGGACGACGGCTGGACGAAGGTCGTCCTCAAGCCCGAGATGTCACCGGCCTGACCGTCGCCGTCCCCCGTACGCAGCAGGAGGTCCCCGGTGCTCAGCACCGGGGACCTCGCTGTGTGGACTAGCGCTCGACGTTCCTCCCACACGGGGAACGTCTCCCGCTTCGCCTCCTCCGGCAGGGCTCCTGCGTCGCCCTACCTCCGTCGGCTCAGCGCTCGACGTTCCCGAGGATGTACTCCTCGACCTGCTTGCGCGCCACGTCGTCGGCGTACTGCACCGGCGGGGACTTCATGAAGTACGACGCGGCGGACAGGATCGGGCCGCCGATGCCGCGGTCGAGGGCGATCTTCGCGGCGCGCACGGCGTCGATGATGATGCCGGCGGAGTTCGGGCTGTCCCAGACCTCGAGCTTGTACTCGAGGTTCAGCGGGACGTCGCCGAACGCGCGGCCCTCGAGGCGGACGTACGCCCACTTGCGGTCGTCGAGCCACTGGACGTAGTCCGACGGGCCGATGTGGACGTTGCGGGCGCCCAGGTCGTGCTGGAGGTTCGAGGTGACGGCCTGCGTCTTCGAGATCTTCTTGGACTCCAGGCGCTCGCGCTCGAGCATGTTCTTGAAGTCCATGTTGCCGCCGACGTTGAGCTGGTACGTGCGGTCCAGCTGCACGCCGCGGTCCTCGAACAGCTTCGCCAGCACGCGGTGCGTGATGGTCGCGCCGACCTGCGACTTGATGTCGTCACCGACGATCGGGACGCCGGCCTCGGTGAACTTCGCCGCCCACTCGGGGTCGGAGGCGATGAAGACCGGGAGGGCGTTGACGAAGGCGACCTTCGCGTCGATCGCGCACTGCGCGTAGAACTTGTCGGCCACCTCCGAGCCCACCGGGAGGTAGGAGACGAGGACGTCGACCTTCGCGTCCTTGAGCGCCTGCACGACGTCGACCGCGGCCTCGTCGGACTCCTCGATGGTCTGGGAGTAGTACTTGCCCAGGCCGTCGTGGGTGTGGCCGCGCTGCACGGTCACACCGGTCGGCGCGACGTCGGCGAACTTGATGGTGTTGTTCTCGGAGGCGAAGATCGCGTGGGCCAGATCCTGGCCGACCTTCTTGGCGTCCACGTCGAACGCGGCCACGAACTCCACGTCGCGGACGTGGTACGGGCCGAACTGGACGTGCATGAGCCCGGGCACGCGGCCCTCGGGGTCCGCGTCCTTGTAGTACTCGACGCCCTGGACGAGGGACGAGGCGCAGTTGCCCACGCCGACGATGGCTACGCGTACGGAACCCATCCGATGACCTCTCTCTTTCATGCTGACTGCGCGCCGGACGGGCCGGTCACGTCTTCGTGGGGGGTGCGCTGAGCGCTGTCCGCGGACGCGGCGCGCTCGTCGTCGATGAGCTCGCCGAGCCAGCGCACCTCGCGCTCGACCGACTCGAGGCCGTGCCGCTGCAGCGCGAGGGTGTAGGTGTCGAGCCGTTCCCGCGTGCGCGAGAGCGACGCCCCGAACCTCTCCCGGCGCTCCTCGAGCCGGGAGCGCCGGCCCTCGAGGACCCGCATGCGGGTCGCCGCGTCGGCGTGGGCGAAGAACGCCAGGTGGACGCCGAACCGCTCGTCCTCCCAGGTGTCGGGGCCCGCGTCGGCGAGGAGCTGGTGGAACTCCTCCTTGCCCTCCGCGGTGATCTTGTAGACGATGCGGGCGCGCTTGCCCGCCGTCGCCGGTCCGGCGGCCGGGTCCGCGGGGTCCTCCTGGGCGATCCACCCGGACGCGAGCATGCCGCGCAGCGCCGGGTAGAGCGAGCCGTAGGAGAACGCCCGGAAGGTCCCGAGCAGCAGGTTGAGCCGCTTGCGCAGCTCGTAGCCGTGCATCGGGCCCTCGTGGAGGAGGCCGAGGACCGCCAGCTCGAGCACTCCGCTCCGCTTCGCTGCCACGTCCACCTCCTGGGGGTCTTGCCGCACGACCGCGGATGACTCGATCCGATGTATCGAGTCGATACATCCAGACGATAGGTCCCCGTCCGCCCGGCCGCAAACTCCGACACGCCCGGGATGTCCACCGCTGCGTACGCTGGGGTGCCGTGACCGCCGCGCGCACCGAGCCCTCCGGGGTCCGCGACGTGGTGAGCTACGCCCTCCAGCGCCGCGCGACGCTCGCCGCCCTGCGTTCCGGAGCGCTCGCGGCGGAGGACGCGTGCGACGCCCAGCCGTACCTCCGTCGGGCCGCCACGCACCTCGGCGAGCAGAGCGAGCGGCTCTGCCCCGTCTGCCGGCGCGAGCGGCTGCTGCAGATCACCTACGTCTACGGCGACGAGCTGGGCCAGTTCTCCGGCCGCGTACGCTCGAGCGCGGACGTCGCGGCCCTGGCTGCGGCGCACGGCGAGCTCCGGGTGTTCGTCGTCGAGGTGTGCGCGGGGCCCCTGGTGGTCCCCGGGGCGCCCGAGCTGCCCCGCATCGGCCCCGTCCGCGACTGGCGGCGGCCGGGCACCCGTCCCCGGCAGCGCGGCTGCGGATGGAACTCCCTGGTCCTGTCGTACGTCGTGGGCGACGGGGTCGCCCGCAGGCCCCCGCGACGACAGCCGACGATCGAGGACGAGCTTTGAGCAGCAGTGCCAAGCCGCCGAGTGCGCGCGCGACGCGCCCGAAGGTGGACACCCGGATCATCGACTACCCGCGCGCCGGGCGCCGCTGGCCCTGGAAGCTCATCCCCTCGTGGCGCCAGGTGCTGCTCCTCGGGCTGGTGGGTGTCGCCGTGGTGCTCGGGGCGTTCGCCTACGCGTACCAGGCGATCGCGATCCCCGAGGCCGACAAGGCCGCGGTCGCGCAGAGCACGCAGGTGTTCTGGTCCAACGGCGACTTCCTCGGCCAGTTCTCCGGCGGCAGCAACCGCACCAACGTCGCGATCAAGAACGTCCCCCCGGTGCTCGAGCACGCGGTGATCTCCGCGGAGGACCGCGACTTCTACCAGAACCGCGGCATCTCCCCGCGCGGCATCGCACGAGCCCTGGTGAGCAACCTCACGAGCGACTCGAAGGGCCAGGGCGGCTCGACGATCACCCAGCAGTTCGTGCGCAACTACTACCAGGACGTCGGGTCGCAGAAGACCTACCAGCGCAAGGTCCGCGAGGCCATCCTGGCGATCAAGATCAACCAGGAGAAGAGCAAGGACCAGATCCTGCAGGACTACCTCAACACCATCTGGTGGGGGCGCCGGTCCTACGGCCTGCAGGCGGCCGCGAAGGCGTGGTTCCCGCGCGGGGCCAACGACTACAAGAGCCTCACGCTCGACCAGTCGGCGTTCCTCGCCGCGGTCATCCAGGCGCCGGACACGTTCGACTACCAGCGCGCGGACGGCACCATCGACGCGACGAGGCAGGCGCGGGCGAAGGCGCGCTTCGACTACGTCATCGCCGGGATGCTCAAGAAGGGCTGGATCACCCAGCAGCAGGCGCAGGAGGCGAAGCTGCCGCAGCTCGCCCGCCCGTCGCGGACGAACTACTACAAGGGCACGAACGGCTACCTGCTCGACTACGTCCACGCGCAGCTGCAGGCCGAGACCGGCTGGAGCGACGAGCAGATCGAGGGCGGCGGCTACCGCATCATCACCACCCTGGACAAGGACGCGCAGGCCGCGGCCGTGCAGGCGATGAAGCCGAAGAAGGACGGCGGGCAGTTCCCCGACGACGCGAGCGACGTCCACGCCGGGCTCGCGAGCATCGACGTGAAGACCGGCCGGCTCATCGCGATGTACGGCGGCCCGGACTACCTCAAACGCCAGATCAACGACGCGGTCCACGGCCGGGCGCCCGGCTCGTCGTTCAAGCCGTTCGCGCTCGCAGCGGGCCTGAAGGACGGACTGAGCCTCTACAGCACCTTCTGGGGCAACAGCCCGCTCCCGTCCACGAAGACGCGCAACGAGTTCGGGCAGAGTTACGGCTCGCACGTCAGCCTGCTCTACGGCCTGCAGGAGTCGATCAACACCGTCTACGTCGACGAGGCCCAGCAGATCGGCCCCAAGAAGGTGAAGGCGGCGATCGAGGCCGCCGGCATCCCGGCGGACACCCCCGGCCTGCAGGCGGTCCCGAGCATCCCGCTCGGCACGGCCGACGTCAGCCCGCTGCAGATGGCGCTGGGCTACAGCGCGTTCGCCAACCACGGCGTACGCGCCGAGGCCCCGCAGGTCATCGACCACGTCTTCCAGGCCACGCACCCGAAGCGCGTCACGAAGCCTGACGCCACGAAGACCGTGAAGGCCTTCGACGGCGACGTCGCGGCTGACGTGACCTTCGCGCTGCACAAGGTCGTCACCTCCGGCACCGGCACGGCGGCGCTCGGGGTCGGTGCTCCGGTCGCTGCCAAGACCGGCACCAACGGGGTCCAGGACAACACGCTCTCGGCGTGGTTCGTCGGGTTCACGCCGACCGTCGCGACCGCGGTCGACTTCTACCGTGGCGACGGGCTGCAGGACCTCGACGGCGTCGGCGGCGACACGCACCGGGCGTTCTTCGGCGGCGGCTTCCCCGCGTCGGTGTGGACCGCGTACATGAAGGCGGTGTCGGCGATGCCGGCCTACGCGCCCAAGGGCGACTTCCCGCCGTTGGCGTGCGTGAACTGCAACGGGCGCGGGGGTGGCGCGGTGACCTCGGAGCCGTCCGCCGGGACGAGCTCGGGCCCCCAGCCCTCCTCGAGCCCGACCGCCTCGGCGCCGGCCCCGTCGCCGTCGGCGAGCCCGACGCCCAGCGCCCCGGTGCAGCCCTCGCCGTCGCCGAGCCCGTCGCGCTCCACGCCGGCCGAGCCCCCCGTGGAGGCTCCCGGCGGCGGGGCGACGCCGGGCGCTGCGGCACCGCAGGCGCAGAAGCGGTAGGAACGTCCTCGTGACGACGCAGACGACCCGACCGGCGACCGACGCGGCGAGCCCCCGGACGTCCGAGGGCTGGGTGCTGCCCTCCCTCGACGACCCGGTCGTGCGGACCGCGAGCACCGCGCTCGGTGGGCCGGCGGGGCGGCGGCTCCGGCCCGTACGCCGCTGGTGGACCCCGGTGCGCGTCTGCCTGCTCGTCGCTGCGCTCGTCGTCGTCGTCTTCAGCGTCGGGGCCAAGCACTCGTGCCCTGCGGGCGGCTGGTCGCAGAACGTCAACTACTTCCACCTCTGCTACAGCGACGCGCCCGCGCTCTACTCCGCGCGTGGGCTCGACCGGGGGGTGGTGCCGTACCTCACGAGCGCGGCGACGCTCGCGCAGAAGGGCGTCGAGTCGCCGGTCGAGTACCCCGTGCTCACCGGCCTGCTCATGTGGGTCGAGGCGCACCTGTTCCCCAAGGGCGGGAAGGACCCGGCGACGACGTTCTACGACGTCAACGTCATCGTCGAGGCGGCCTTCCTGCTCGGCACCGTCGTCCTCACCGCGCTGACCGCGCGGCGCCGCCCGTGGGACGCGATGCTCGTCGCGCTCTGCCCCGCGGCCGCGCTCACGCTGACGATCAACTGGGACATGCTCGCGGTGGTGCTGCTCGCCGGCGCGATGTACGCGTGGGCGCGCGAACGACCAGCCCTGGCCGGCGTGCTGCTCGGACTCGGCACGGCGGCGAAGCTCTACCCCGTGCTCCTGCTGCTGCCGCTGCTCTGCCTGGGCTGGCGCACCGGCAAGCTGCGCCCGGTCGCCGAGGCTGCCGGGTGGGCCGCGCTGGCCTGGGTCAACGTCAACATCATCTTCATCGTCGCGAACTTCGACGGCTGGTTCGAGTTCTACCGGCTGAGCCAGCAGCGCCCCGCCGGCTTCTCCTCGATCTGGTACCTCCTGCAGCTGCACGGCAACGGCCTCACCCCGCTCAACCCCTGGGCCTCCGGACTGACGCTCGTGCTGCTCGGGGCGGTCGCCGGGCTCGCGCTGCTCGCGCCCCGCCGCCCGCGCTTCGCCCAGCTCGCCTTCCTCGTGGTGGCGGCGTTCCTGCTCGCCAACAAGGTCTACTCGCCGCAGTACCTCCTCTGGCTCGTGCCCCTCGCCGCCCTTGCCCGGCCGCGCTGGCGCGACTTCTGGATCTGGCAGGCGGGGGAGCTGCTGCACTTCGCGGGGATCTGGCTCTACCTCGGGCAGTACGCCAACGCCAACCGCGCGCTGGGGGACACGGCGTACACCTGGACGGTGCTGGCCCACATCGCCGGCACGCTGTGGCTCGCCGGCGTCATCGTGCGCGACGTGCTCGACCCGGCGCTCGACCCGGTCCGCGCCGACGGCATCGACGACGACCCCACCGGCGGCGTCTTCGACGGCGCGCCCGACGTGCGCCGCCTGGCCGGGGCGCCTGCGTGAGCTCGGCCGCCGCGCTCGGCGCCCGGGACCGCCTCGAGGTGGAGACCGACCCCGGGGCCCCGCCGGCCCGTACGGTCGTGGGGCGGGCGCTGCTCGCCTGGCTCGGCACCCGCCTCGGCGTGCTCATCGTCTCCACGGTCGCGGTCTACGGGACGGCCACGGGCGGTCTCGCGACGTTCTCCCGCCGCTGGTCGCAGTGGGACTGGCTGCACTTCCAGGACATCGCCGAGCACGGCTACGTCAAGCCGAACGACGAGGCGTTCTTCCCCGGCTTCCCCCTCGTGCTCAAGGCCGTCCACGCGGTCGGCGTGCCGTGGGTGGAGGCGGGGCTGCTGGTCTCGTTCGTCGCGGGCGGGGTCGCGGCGGTCTTCCTCGCCCGGCTCGCCGAGCTCGACGGCCCGCGAGGGGTGGGGGAGCGGGCGGTCCTCGTGCTCGCGCTCTCGCCGGCCGCGGTCTTCCTCTTCGCGGGGTACGCCGAGGCGCTGTTCCTCGGGCTCGCCCTGCCTGCCTGGTGGTTCGCCCGGCGCGGCGACTGGTGGGCGGCCTCGGCGCTCGCCGCGGCGACGACCGGCATCCGCATCTCCGGGGCGTTCCTCGCGGCGGCCCTCGTCGTCGAGTTCCTCACCTCGCCGGTCGGGCGCAAGTGGCGCCAGGCGCCGTTCCTGCTGCTGCCGGTCGTCCCGCTGCTGTCCTACGCCTGGTACCTCGACCGGACGAAGGGCGACTGGCTCGCCTGGGAGCACGCCCAGGAGAAGGGCTGGGACCGCCACCTCAGCGACCCGGTCAGCTGCTTCATGACGACGTGGGACGCGGCGTTCGGGCGCGGCCAGGTGCCGGAGTTCCGGATCAACTTCCGGCTCGAGATCCTCATGATGGCGGTCGGCGTCGTCGTGACGCTCTGGCTGCTGTGGCGGGCGCGCTGGGGGGAGGCGACGTTCGTCGGGCTCAGCGTCCTGGCACTCGGCACCTCGACGTGGTACCTCTCGGTGCCCCGCGCGAGCCTGCTGTGGTGGCCGCTCTGGATCGGCGTCGCGCGGCAGACGGTGCGCTCCACCACGTGGCTTCTGGCGTGGGTCGTGCTCGTCGTGCCGGTGAGCGTCGTCTGGGTCTACCTGTTCGTCACGGGGAAATGGGCGGGGTAGGCACTCACCGCGGCTGGTCGCTCAGCTGGCAGGTGCTGCGGTGCAGTCGGAGATGCCGGTGTCCGGGTAGTGGTAGTCCGAGTTGCCGAGTCCGAAGTGGGAGGGCGTCGCCACCGGCCCGATGCCCGTGAGGTGGACCGTGATCCACTTGTGCGACTTCAGCGGGACCCCACGCCAGGCCGCGTCGTAGTAGGAGAACTCCTCCTCCTCCGGGAAGACGTCGGCCTGGTGGGACGAGGCGGTGACGTAGTAGCCGAGGTTGGTGCGCAGATTCGGGCTCCACCAGAAGCGCCAGTCCTGTGCGGGACCGCTGAAGAGGCTCTCCAGCTTGATGGTCATCTTGAAGCCGTGGACCCGGGTGCCGTGGCTGTCGCGGACGAGCGCGTCAGGGTCCGTCACCTGGATCGAGTACGCGCACTTGGGGTCGTCGCGCCCCGGCTCCGGGTAGGTCTTGGCAGCCGCGGCGGGGTGTGCGACTGCCGCCGCGGAGAGCACGACGAACGTCGGTACGAGGCCGAGGACCGTGGCCGTCCTGCTCCGGGTGCTGCGCATGTGCCCCTCCCGCTCTTCCTGTTGGGCGCACTATGGCACCGGCGTCCTCCCGGTCGTGCGGGTTCCCCGAGACTGATGGCCGGTCTGCTCGTGGGCGGGCGAGGACCAAGGGCTTGCTGTGCGCACGGTTCGGTTGCTTACTGGTTGCAGCCAGAACGATCATCCGGAGGGACCGACTCGCATGGACGACGAGCGGGAGCAGCAGCAGTCGGCGCTCCGCGAGCTCGGCCTGCCCGGGCTGGTCCCCGGCGCCGACCTGCTCGCGGTCGTCCGGCTCGTCGCGGCCGCGCTCGGGGTGGGCAAGGCCGTGATCAACATCATCGACGGCGACCAGCAGTGCCAGCTGGCCCCGGTCGGGTTCGCCGGCGCGGTCAGCAGCCGGAGCGACTCCATGTGCGCCGTGCACCTCGCCGAGCGCCGCGTCGTGTGGACGGCGGACGCGCGCACAGACCCGTCCTTCCGGACGAACCCGTGGGTGACCGGGGAGCTGGGAGCGGTCCGCTTCTACGCCTCCGCCCCTCTCGTCACCGGCGACGGGGCGGTCCTCGGCACCCTGTGCGTGTTCGACGACGGCATCCTCCAGCCGACCCCGCAGCAGCTCGCGGTGCTGGAGGACGCGGCGACCGTGGTGGTCGCGCTGTTCGAGCGCGCCCGGGACGCGCGGATCCTCCATGCCGCGCGGGCCCAGCTCGAGCAGCGCAACGAGGAGCTCGCCAGGCGCGCGGACTACGACGTGCTCACGGACCTGCCCAACAGGGCGCTGCTCCAGGTGCACCTCGCCGAGGTGCTCGCCCGCGCGCAGCGGGACGGAGGCGTCGTGGGCCTGCTGTTCATCGACCTCGACGCCTTCAAGGCGCTCAACGACACCCACGGGCACGCGGCGGGGGACCTCGCCCTCAAGGAGGTCGCCCGCCGGCTGCGGGCCTGCCTCCGTGCAGGTGACCTCGTGGGCCGGCTCGGCGGGGACGAGTTCGTCATGGTCTGCGCCACTCGCGGGCGCAAGGCCCTCGCGAGCATCGCCGCGCGGGTGGACCGCGTCCTGTCCGAGCCGTTCCACCTCGACACCCGGCCGCTGCCGCTCACGGCGACCGTGGGTGTCGCTGCGTGCGAGGCCGGGACGCTGGGTGCCGACCAGCTGCTCGCCGCGGCGGACGCAGCGATGTACGAGGCGAAGCGCGCCCGCCCGCAGGCCAGGTGAGCTCAGCCCCGCTGGCCGGCGAGGGCGCGGAGGTCGATGGTCCTCGGGCAGGGGTCGTGGGCGGGGGCCGGGCGCCGGAGCAGGAACCCCTGGGCCGCGTCGCAGCCCAGCTCGATCAGCGTCGCCAGCTGCTCGGGCAGCTCGATGCCCTCGGCCGTGGACCGGATGCCGAGCCCGCGCGCCAGCGAGATGACCGCCCCCACGATCTGCCGGTCACGGTCGTCACGGTGCACGCCGGCGACGAAGGTCCGGTCGATCTTCAGGCCGTAGGGCGCGAGGTCCTTGAGGTACGCGAGCGAGGAGTAGCCGGTCCCGAAGTCGTCGACCTCCGTGCTCACGCCCATGTCGCGCAGCAGGTGCAGGCAGCGGATCGAGGCGACGGGATCGTGCATCAGCGTCGTCTCGGTGATCTCGACGCCGATGGCGCTGCCGTCCAGGGCGTACCGGTCGAGCACGAGGCCGAGGTCGCGCTCGAGGCCGGCGCCGAGGTGGTCGGCCGACACGTTGACGTAGACCCGGCGCCGCAGACCCTCGGCCCGCCAGGCGGCGGCCTGGCGGCACGCTGCTCCGAGGACCCACCGCCCGAGCGGCAGCGTCAGGCCGAGCGAGTCCGCGACGTCGAGGAACTCGTGGGGACCGAGGACGAGGTTCCCCCGGCGCCAGCGGAGCAGCGACTCGACCCCGGCCACCTCGCCGTCCGGCAGGGAGACGATGGGCTGGAAGTGGAGCTCGAGCTCCTCCTCCTCGATGGCGCGGTGCAGGGCCTGCATGAGATCGAGCCGGCGGACGGACTCCCGGCGGCTCCCCTCGTCGAACATCGCGACCCGGGCCCGTCCGCGCTCCTTCGCCAGGAAGAGCGCGGCGTCGGCCTCGGCGAGCAGGGTCGACGCGTCGGCACCGGCCGCGGCGATGGCGACGCCGAGGCTCGCGCTCTGCCGGAGCGTGCGGCCCCCCACGCGCACCGGCTCGTCGAGCGCGTGGAGGAGCCGGTCGGCGACCTGCTCGGCCTGCTCCCGGGAGTCCAGGCCGTCGCAGAGCAGCACGAACTCGTCGCCGCCGAAGCGGGCGAGGGTGTCCTCGGGGCGGACGACGGCGGAGAGCCGGGTCACCACCTGCACGAGGAGCTCGTCGCCGAAGCCGTGCCCGTGCGTGTCGTTGGCGAGCTTGAAGTGGTCGAGGTCGATGAAGATCACCGCGAGCGTGCTGCGGTACCGCTCGAGGCGGGCCAGCGCGTGGTCGAGCCGGTCCGTGAGCAGCGCGCGGTTGGGCAGACCGGTCAGCGCGTCGTGCGTCGCCCGGTGCGCCGCCGCCAGCTCCGCCTGGCGGCGCTCGGTGATCTCGTCGTGCGTGATGATGACGCCGCCGCCCGTACGGTGCGGCACCACGATCGCGTGCCACCAGTGCTCGACGCCGTCGGGTGCGGCATGGAGGTCCGCCTCGTAGCGCGGGATGCGGCCGAGCCGTACGTCGTCGAGCCCGTCGGCGAAGCTGGCGATGGTGGAGTTGGACGTCATCTGCGCGAGCGCGCGCAGCGCGTCGGCGTAGTGCTGGTCGAAGCGCTCGAGCAGCTCGAGCTGGCGCCGGCTGGTCGCGGGTGAGGCCATGAGCGCGGAGTTGACCAGCTCGATGCGCCCGTCGGCGTCGAGGGTCATGAGCAGGATCGGCATCGCGTCGAGGACCTCGGCCACGCGGCGCGCGGACTCGAGGTTCCCGACCGCAGCGTCACGCTCCACTTCGATCCCGCGCCGGCGACGCTCGTGGAGCGAGGCGTTGGCGAGGAACAGCGCGGTGCGGTCGGCCAGCGCCCGGGCGAAGCGCCGGTCGCCCTCGTCGGGGAGCCGGGAGCTCGGGCGCAGGGTGACGGTGCCGCGGCAGAGCCCGCTGAGGAGGACCGGGGCCGACGCGGTCCCGCCGTCGCCTGAGCGTCCGCCGGGGACCGGCGCAGCGAGCGGGTCGCCCGGCCCGGCGTCGGCGACGGCCTCCAGCTCCGGCCGCTCCTCGTTGAGGAGGAGCACCGAGCAGCTGTCCCCGGTCGCCCCGGCGACGGTGTCGACCACGACGCGAGCGGCGTCCTGCAGCGTCGGCTCACCCCGCCACAGCTCGGCGAGCCGCTCGCCCACCCGGTCGAGCGCGACCGCACGGGCGACGTCCCCGACCGGTCCCAGCGACTCGTCCACGGGCGACCTCCCGGCCCACGTCCTGCGCCTGCTGTGCCCTGGCTGATCTTGAGGGAAACACCCCGCCCGGACCGCAGGACGTCGGCGCCGCTAGACCAGCTCCACCCGGTCGAACGTCGCCGTCGTCATCCGCACCTCGACCGGCACCTCGTCGCCGATCGCCGGCGGCGTGGCGTCCTGGGCGAGCAGGACGAGCGAGACCTGCATGTGCGGCGGCTCGGCGAACCACCGCTGCCGCCCGTCGATCGTGAACGGTGACAGGGTCAGGCCCGCAGCGCCCAGCGTGCCGGTGGCGAGCACCTTCGCCCGCGCCTCCAGCGAGGGCACGGGCTTCGGCGCCTCGAGCGCGATGCCGTGGGCGGTGCCACCGGCGAGGACGAGCAGGTATCCGGGCTTGATCATCCGGTGCTGTCGGTAGCCGACCTTGGTGCCACGCGGCAGCTCGTGGACGTCGATGACGGTCGACCTCGCCCGGAAGGACGACCGGTCGCCGAGCCAGAGCGCGGTGCCGACGCGGGGCCGCAGCTCGACCCCGGGTACGCGGCGGCGCAGCTCCGCCAGCCGCTTCCCGAGCAGGTGGCTCACCCACACCGGCCCCTCGCTGACCCCCGCGGCGCGCAGGGTCCGCTCGGCCTCGGCGACGCCGTCGCCCTCGAGCGGGAGGTGGAGGGCGTACCCCTCGGAGCGGACGCGGCCGGTCGGCAGCGGCGGCAGGAAGCCGTGGCGCTGCATGGCCGTGCGCAGCTCGACGAGCACCCGGTGGTTGGTGCCGGCCAGGGCGGCGACGGCCTCGGGGTGCGCGAGCGTACGGATCACCCGCGGGTCGTCGAACCTCGGCGCCGACAGCGCCGGGTGCCACGGCTCGAGCACGACGATGTCGCCGTCGAAGTTCTGGCGCACTAGAGACACCTCGGCCGGTACGCCGACGGCCACGGTCGGGACGCGCAGCCGCCGGGCCTCGGCGGCGAGGCGCGCGACCCCGAAGCCGTAGCCGTTGCCCTTGATGACGGGGACGAGGCCGGGGTTGGCGTCGAGGACCTCGGCGAGGTGGGCGCGCCACGCCGCCGCGTCGACGTGCAGGGTGAGCGGCACTATCCCCTCCGGGACATGTAGGTGTCGAACGCCTTGTAGAGCAAGCGGTTCAGCGGCAGGTCCCACTCTCCGACGTACTCCACGGCCTCGCCACCGGTGCCCAGCTTGAACTGGATCAGCCCGAAGTGCGGGTCGGACTCGGCGATGGTGTCGGTGATGCCGCGCAGGTCGTAGACCTCGCAGCCCGCGGCGAGGGAGCGGCGCACCATCTCCCACTGCACGGCGTTGGACCCGCGGTGCTCGCGGCCCTCGGTCGAGGAGGCGCCGTAGGAGTACCACGCGTGGCGGCCGACGCGGACGAGCGTCGTGGCGGCGAGCAGCACGCCCTCGCGGCGCGCGAGCAGCAGCGTGATGCGCTCGGGGTCCTCGTCGTCCATCGCACGGAACATCCGCTCGAAGTACGCCAGCGGCCGCGGCGTGAACCCGTCCCGCCGCGCGGTCTCGACGTAGAGCGCGTGGAACGCCGGCAGGTCAGCGGTCGTGCCGGTCTCGACGGTGACGCCGGCCTTCTCGGCCTTCTTGATGTTGCGGCGCCACAGCTGGTTGAAGCCGCGCAGCACGTCGTCCTCGGTGCGCCCGGCGAGCGGGAGCTGGAAGACGTACTGCGGCTGGCCCGCGCGGAAGCCGTGCCCGGACTGGGGGGCGCGCCAGCCGGCGGCGCGCAGGGCGGTCGTCAGCTGCGTACCGAGAGCGTCGACGCTGGTGGGCACCACGTCGGCGAGCTGCCCCGCGCCACCCGCGGCGATGGCCGCCTTGAGGACGTCGGCGCCCCAGCGGCGGGTCACGACCGGCGGGCCCATGCGGACGCCGAAGGCTCCCTTGCGCCTGAGGTGCGCGACCAGCGGGTCGAGCCACGCCGCCGGGTCCGCGGCGACCGCGGCCCAGTCGAGCACCGGCCCCTCGGGGAGGTACGCGAGGGAGCGCCCGAGCCTCGGCAGCCGGCGGTGGAGCACGAGGCCCACGCCCCGCAGGACGCCCGCGTCGTCGAACCAGCCGAGCGACTCCGAGCCCCACTCCGTCTTCACGCCCGCCCAGGAGGGCAGCTGGAGGAAGCTCGCGCTGCCCCGCTCGGCCACGAAGGCGAGGTGCTCGTCGCGGAGGACGGGTCGGACCAGCATGGGGCAAGAGCCTAGCCAGAGGACGGGGCCGGCCCGTACCTCGACCGCGCGTTTCTGGCGATCTTCGGTGGGCACGTGTGCCGGGAACTGCCGTCCGCCTCGCGAGGGAGCGACCCGATGGCCGCCGGTGCCGCCACTGTCATGTCCAGCCGACTGCTCGCCGCCGACCAGGCGGCGGGCTCCGACACGCGCCTCGTCCTGGCCGCGCTCGTCGGCATCGCGCTGATCATCCTGCTGATCACGCTGCTGAAGCTCCACCCGTTCCTCAGCCTGACCGTGGGCGCGCTCGTCACCGCGGCTGTGGCCGGGAGCGGCCTGCCGGCGGGGCTGGCGAGCTACACGAAGGGCTTCGGCGCCACGACCGCGAGCGTCGGCATCCTCGTCGCGCTCGGCGCGATGCTCGGCAGGCTCCTCGTCGACTCCGGCGGAGCCGCGCAGATCGTCGACACGCTCGTCGGGCGGGCCGGACCACGGCTGCTGCCCTGGGCGATGGGCCTGGTCGGTGCGCTCATCGGCCTGCCGATGTTCTTCGAGATCGGCCTCGTGCTGCTCATGCCGGTGATCGTGCTGGTCGCGAGGCGTACGGAGCAGCCGCTGATGCGCGTCGCGGTCCCCGCCATCGCCGGCCTGTCGGCCATGCACGGGTTCGTGCCGCCGCACCCGGGTCCGCTCGCTGCGATCGGCCTGCTGAAGGCCGACCTCGGCCTGACGCTGGGCCTCGGCATCCTCGTGGCGGTCCCGGCGCTCGTCCTGGCCGGCCCGGTCTTCTCGAGCGTGGCGGTGCGCCTGGCGCCCGTCGGCGCTCCCGAGCTCTTCTCCTCAGGCGACGACGGGTCCGAGGACAACCCCGACGCGGCGACCGGCGAGCCGGCGACCCGGCCCGAGCGCCGCCCGTCGTTCCCCGTCACGCTCGCGACTGTGCTGCTGCCGGTGGTCCTCATGCTGGCACGCTCGCTCGCGGACATCCTGCAGGACGACAAGGGCGCCATGCCGCGCAAGGCGCTCGACTTCATCGGCGACCCGACCGTCGCCCTGCTGATCGGCGTGCTGGTGGCGATGTGGACGTTCGGCTTCTCCCTCGGGCTGGACCGGGCGCGCACGAACGCCGTCCTGGAGCGCTCGCTCGCCCCGATCGTCGGGATCCTGCTCATCGTGGCCGCCGGCGGCGGCTTCAAGCAGGTGCTGGTGGACAGCGGGATCTCGAAGACCATCTCGGGCTGGGTCGAGGGCAGCAGCATCTCGACGCTGTTCCTCGCCTGGCTCATCGCCGTCGCCCTGCGGCTCGCGACGGGGTCGGCCACGGTCGCGACGACGACCGCTGCAGGCATCCTCGCCCCGGCCGGGGCGCACCTCTCGAGCTCGCACCTCTCGCTTCTGGTGCTCGCGATCGGGGCGGGGTCGCTGTTCTTCTCGCACGTGAACGACGCGGGGTTCTGGCTCGTCAAGCAGTTCCTGGGGCTGAGCGTCGCGCAGACGTTCAAGACGTGGTCGATCCTCGAGACGATCCTCTCGGTGGTCGGGATCGTCGTGGTGCTGGTGCTGTCGGTCGTGGTGTAGCCGACGAGGTGGACCGGTGCTGGGAGAGCGGCGGACCGGAGTGGCTCTTCCCCGCGGCAGTCGGCGCGGGGCTCGGCCTGGTCGTGGTCGTGGTCGCGGCAGTGGCGCGACCCGCTGCCGCGCGACCACGCGGCCGCGCGGGATGGCTCTGGGCCGCGTTCTGCCTGGTCGGGTTCGGCGTCCAGACGACCCAGGACCCCCTGCCGCGGCCGGACCTGGTGCTGATGACCGCGCCGCTCCTCGCGGCGGTGGTCCTCGTGGCCGTGCTCCGGCAGCAACGACAGCAAGCAGGCGATCAGCCCCTGTGGGCGGCCCACCCGGTCACCCTGGGGCTCGTCGGTGCCGGCTTCGGCGCGGGGCTGCTCGCAGCTCTCGGCGCGATGGTGGTGCAGGGCGGACCCTGCTGACGCTCGCCGCGGCTCACCTGTCGGGGTCGACGACCAGCTCTACCTCGACCTCGTCACCCGCGCCGCGGCCGGTCTGCTTGCGGGTCTCGGCGTTGAACGACACGAGGTAGCGCCCGCCCATGACGCCGATCCTCGTCCGGTACGTGTAGCCGCCGTCGATCGTCACGACGACCGGCACGCGCTTGCCGCGGTCGAAGGCCAGCACGACCTCCTCCGGCACGACGATGCCGACGTTGTTGCCGCCCGTGGGCTCGAGCGTGGTGCGGAAGACCGTCATGGGGCCAGTGTGGCGCTCAGCCGACGCGTACGGCGCTACTCGACACGGCGTGCGCGGTCCAGCCTCGCCGCGAGCCGGTCTCCACCACCCTCAGCCGGTGCCCGCGGTCGGCGCTCATGACGACGTACGCCGCGCGGCGCGCACCCGCGACAGGCTGCCCATCGCGGAACCACTGGTACGACAGACGCCCTGAGGCAGGCGCGAAGACCGCCCGGCTCGCTGTGAGGGTCCTGCCGACGGCCGCACGCCCGAGGATCCGCGGCCGGCTGCGCAGGGGCAGCAGCGCTGGGCCGACCCGCACCGGAGCGCTGGTCGCCTCCACGGACCCGCCGGCACTCGTCGCCGTGACGCGGCAGGCGAGGGACCGGCCGAGGTCCCGCGTGGTGAGGGTGCGGGCGCGACCGCTCCCTGCCGAACCGCCGGTCCTCGTGACCCAGGCGTAGGAGACGCTGCGGGCGCCGGAGAAGGTCGCCGAGCAGCTGATGCGCGCGCCCACGAGGGCGCGGCCGCTGATCGCCGGGCTGTGCACCATCGTCGGCGCGGGGGACTGGTCTGCCACGACGACGGTCTGCACGAAGCTCGGCGTGGGCGTGGGCGTGGGCGTGGGCGTGGGCGTGGGCGTGGGCGTCGGCGTGGGCGTCGGGGTCGGGGTCGGGGTCGGGGTCGGGGTCGGGGTCGGGGTGAGCGTCGGCGTCGGCTGGGGGGTCGACGCGGGCGTGGGCGTGAGGGTCGGCGTGGGCGTGGGCACCGTCCCGCCGACCCCGCCGCAGACGGCGCCCGCCTTGTCGCACGGGTCCGGCATCGGCGCGGTCTGCGTGGGGTCGAGCGAGCCCGTGCAGTTCGCCAGGGTGATCGGGTCGTCCGCGCCGGGGATGCGCGCGATCTGCTGCAGCCCTGCCTCGACCAGGGTGCGGGAGAGGGGGGCGTAGCCGTACTGGTCCACGTGCTGCTGACCCGCGCAGACGGCGTAGGTGGCGAACGCCGCGAGGCTGTGGCCCGCGTCCGTCGTGACGTGGTCATGGGTGGTCGTCGGCACGACCATCGAGGTCCAGCCGGCCAGCGGGTACGCGCGCGGGTCGGGGTTGCGCCACACCCCCGTCTGGTCCGTCACGGGGTATCCCGGGGCGCTCGGGTCGACGCCGACCGTCGCGCCGGTGAGGGCGATGGACGCGGCTCCGGCAGTCGGGCTCACGTAGTACCCCGCGCTGTTGAGCAGCTTCACGACCGGGTACTGCGCCATCCGGGCGTACAGGTCCTCGCCGTAGGCGATGGTGCCGTCGTTCTCCTTGACGTACTCCGCGCTCCCGACAGCACTGTCCTGCGCGGCGAAGTACGTCCCGTCCGCGAACGGGTAGAGCGCCGTGGCCCCGCACTGCGTGCGACCGATCCGCGCGCAGTACGCGGCCCACGTCCCCGGGTACTCGCTTGCCATCCACGCGGTGAGCTGCGCGGTGGCGGCGGAGTAGTCCGCGCGAGCCACGGCGATCACCCTGCGGTGCGGGAGCCCGACCCCCGGGTTGCTCGCCGCGATGCGCGGGTCGTCCCACCAGCTGATGCCACCGGTGAAGATGTCCGCGAGCGTCCGGCCGTCGAGCCGAAGCCCGTCGTACAGCCGGCCGCCGATCTCCAGGTGGTACATGAGGGCGGTCGCACCAGCGGCCAGCGGGACGTAGGCGTAGCTGCCCGCGACCGGTGCCGGCTCGGTCGGGTCGAAGCCGTAGGGGAGGTCCGAGACGGCGAAGTCGACGACGCCGTCGCGGAAGTCCATCCTGCCCGCGGAGGAGCCGTTGGAGTTGTAGTTGACGCTCAAGCCGGCGGAGCGGACCTCGCTGATCCACTCCTGGACCGCGGACGCCGCCCAGCTCGACCCCGACCCCGTGATCGACCGGTACCCGTCAGCAGCGGCAGGCTGTGCAGGCAGCGCCGCTCCCAGCCCCGCGAGCAGGGCGACCGCAGGCCCCGCCGCCAGCATCCGCCGCACCAACCCGTCGCGTCCCACCAGCACAGCCCCCCTCGTCCCTGCACGGAGGCCCAAGGGTGGCCGGTGCTCGCCCCGGGCGGGTGGCGCGAGAGTGAGCGGGACGTGCCGGGGAGGTGAACCTCGCGGCGCGGAGGTGGTCGCGGCCTGCCCTGCCATCGAACGGGGGCACCCAGTGAAGCTCTGAGCGCCACTGGGTGCCCCCGTTCACTCGTCGGGGGCGTCAGCGCAGCACCGCGTACCCGCCGGGCGGGATCAGCCCGCGGACCGCGCGGCCGCTGCGGTCGAAGACCCGAACGTCCCGGCCCCTCCCGACCACGCGGTGCGGCAGGACGTCCCCGTTGACCTCGAGCACCTCGTGCCCGGTGCCGGTCAGCTCGACGGTCGAGACCACCGGCGTCACGAGGATCGCGTCGAGCACCGACGACTGCCTGCCTCCGGCGACGGCGGTCACCGTGGACGACCGGGTCACGAGCGGCACCGGGCCCGGCAGCAGGGCGCCCGGCGCCGGAGTGACTCCCTGCGCGCCCACGCCGCGCGAGGCTGTCCAGCCGGGCTGGTGCGTCGAGCGCCAGAGCAGCGAGGTCGTGCCCCTCTCGGGCAGGCGCAGGACCGCCTGCAGCAGGCGCGGTCCTGAGCCGGGGATCGTCCACGTGCCACTCGAGCCCGGAGGGAGCGTCGCTACGCCTGTCCCGCTGACGAGCGACTCGCCGTCCCAGGTCGTGCTGACCGGCGTCACGCTCGCCCCGCGCGACAGGGTGCCCGACTCGCCCTCCACCACCTGCGTGGCGTCGCGCGTCCCGATCCCCCTCAGCGCCAGCGCGGCGGCGCGCACGTCCGGATGCGCGTCGAGCGCGAGCATCGCCAGGACCGCGTGGATCGTCGACTCCGCACCTGCGCCGTGGTTGATCGTGCCGTCGGGGGCGAGCCCGTCATAACCGCGGCCGGTGCTCCTGTCGTACATCGGCTGACCGGCGCGGTTGGCCCCGAAGAACCAGGCTGCGTCCACGGCAGCCAGCTCGCGCAGCCCCGGACTTCGCGAGGGGTCGACCAGTGCCAATGCATCCTCGAGCCGCGAGTCCACGCCGTACGCGATCTGCGTCCGGTCGCTCGGCGTCGGCTGCCAGCCGTTGTCCGGCCCGTCGTCGACGAGCAGCCGCGCGGTGAACTCGCTGGCGTCGAGCAGGGCCGGGCGCAGCAGGCCACGGTTCCCGGTCGCACGTGCGGCTGCCGCGAGGGCCGCCGCCTGCTGCGAGGACCAGGCGTGCCAGAGCGACCGCGATGTCGTGGTCGGGAGGATGGCGCCGTACGGCCAGGTCCGCGGCCCGCCGCCCTGCAGGTCGGCAATCCCCTCGGCGAGCTCGCGCGTCGCGGTGACGACCCGGTCGCGCAGGGCCCCGGTGGGAGCGGACGACGCGTACGCCGACAGCCCGAGGACCGCTTCTGCGCTCGCGTCCGAGCCGTCGACGACCAGCCAGCGGGGCACGCGCTTCCCGTCGGCCACGGCGTAGGTCCCGTAGTGGACGAGGACCTCGCGCTCGAGTGCACCGACAGCGAGGTCCAGCCGCTGCTGGAGGAACCCGGCGAAGGCCGGGTCCGCGGTGCGGAGGTCGGCGTAGCCCTCGCCGAGCGCCCAGACGGTGCGCGCCAGCCAGTAGCTCGGGCCGCTGTCGGACGGGTCGGGCACATCCGCAGGGGTCGCGCTCGGGTGCAGCGTGCCGTCGGGCTGCATCCAGAGCACGACGTCGCCGGCATGCGGCCCGGTCGTCGTCTGCAGGTACGTCAGCCCGCGCAGCAGCTCGCGCGCGCGGTCGAGGCTGTGCGCGTCGCCGTGCTGCTGGTGGTAGCGCAGGTACGCGACCGCCGCCCGCGCGATGTCGTCGGCGTTGAAGGCGCCCTGGCCGTAGGTGTCCGTCGCCGCGTCGTACGCGCCGCCGCCGATCTTCTCGTAGCCGCCGTCGTCCTGCCGGTTCGCATAGGTCCACAGCACGCCGACGTGCGGCTCCTGGTCGAGCTGCCACGTGGTGTGGCCCGCCTGGGCGGGAGGAGTGACGTCTGCGCCGAGGAAGTCGAGGTGCGCGAGGTTGGCGAGCGTGCCGTCGTCGGCGCGGGCGGACGGCGCGGCAGAGACCATCGCGGCCACCAGGACTCCGGCCGCCAGTGCGCCGCACAGCCTCATGACGCGCGCCGGTCGAGCCGGGCGACGCCGATCGCGGAGTCGGCCATGCCGTAGAACACGAAGTGCGTGCCCTCGATCTCCGCCCACGCCGTCGGGAAGACGACGTTGGGCACCGTGCCCGCGCGCTCCTCGGCGGTCTCGGGGGCGAGCACGGGCTCGCTGCTGCGCGCCAGCACCCGCGACGGGTCCGCGGCGTCGAGCAGCATGCAGCCGGCGGCGTACTCCACCTTCTGCGTGGTCGGGTCGAATCCCTTCGGCTGCTCGCCGGTCACCCCGTGGTGGACGAGCAGCCAGCCCTCCTCGACGCGGAGCGGCGGCGGGCCGGCGCCGATCTTCAGCTCCTCGAAGGGCGCTTCCGGCATCGCGACGAGCCGGTGGTCGCGCCAGTGGGTGAGCGCGGAGAGGTCGCGCTGGACGTCCTCCACCGGCACGTACGAGATCCAGATGCCGGGCCGCTCGTCGTCCACCCCGGCGGGGAGGTGGACGCCCTCGCCCTCGCGGAACCAGCCGAGGTCCCACATCGGGCGGTGCAGCACGGCGAAGCACTCGCGGCCGCCGGGGCCGGGCACCGGCTCGGGGAAGAACACCGCGTCCTTGTTGGGGAACAGCCCGAGGTCGGTGTCCAGCGAGGGCTGGTACGCGTACGTCACCGGCCCGAGACGCCGCCAGCGGCGGGCACCGCTCGAGACGGCGAGCGCGAGCCGGGGGCCGAGCGGCCCGTACGCGACGTAGGTCATGACGTGCAGCCCGAGCGCAGGGACCCACGTGACGCGCGGGTCCTCCACGCCGGCGTTGGTCAGCCCGCGCTCCCATCCCTCGTCAGGCGCGAGGACGAAGCCCTCGCGCTGCACTCCCACGGGGACGCCGTCCTCGACGACGACCCGGGCGAGCCCGATGCGGGAGACGTTGCCCTCCGCGACGAGGCGGGGGAGCAGGTAGAGCGTGCCGTCCGGCTCGTGCGCCGTCGCGGGGTTGAGGACCCCCTCGTGCTCATGGGGTTCTGCAGGGTCCGGTGTCATGACGACGCCGAGTCGCGTGAGGGTCCAGGGGAGGGTCGAGGTCGCAGTGGTCATGGTCAGCCCTTCACGCCGGAGCCGATGTCGGTGGAGGTGAAGTGGCGCTGGAAGGCCACGAAGAGCACGACGGCGGGCGCTGCGAGGACGCAGGCGCCGGCGAGGATCGCGCCGTACGGGTTGGCGGCCGACGCCGCCACGCTGCTGATGTAGTTCGCCAGGGAGACGGCCAGCGGCTGCAGGTCCTGGTCCTTCGTCACGAGGAAGGGCCAGAGGAACTCGTTCCACGGGCCGATGAACGTCAGCAGGAGCGCGGTGAGGATGGCGGGGCGCACGAGGGGGACGGCCACCCGCCACAGGACGGCCACCTCACCGGCGCCGTCGATGCGCGCGGCGTCGAAGAGGTCCTTCGGCACCTGCAGGAAGTACTGGCGGAAGACGAACACCGCCGTCGAGTTGATGGCGAAGGGCAGGATCATGCCGAGGTAGTTGTCGGCCAGCCCGTAGTCGCGGACGATGAGCACGTAGAGCGGCACCAGCAACAGCTGGAACGGGATGACCTGCGCCAGCAGCACGAGTGCGAAGACCGTGCCTCGCCCGCGGAACTCCAGCTGGGCCAGGGCGTAGCCCACCAGCACGCCGAAGACGAGCGTCAGCAGCAGCACCGAGCCGGTGACGATCCCGGAGTTGAGCAGGCTGCGCCACAGGTGGATGCGCCCGTCGATCTGCGAGAAGTTGCCCAGCGTCAGGTTGTGCGGCCACGGGATGATGCCGGAGAGCGAGGTGTCGTGCTTGCGCTGCAGGGCGCCGACGATCATGTAGTAGAAGGGGAAGAGGAAGACCACGGCACCGATCGCGAGCAGCACCAGGCGGGTCGCCCGCCCGCCGGTCGAGCCGCGCATCGGTGCGCGGGAGGTCGTGGACGTGCTCATCGGGCATCGTTCCTCTCGAGGAGCAGGCGCTGGAGGCCGGCGAGCAGCAGCACGCCGATGACGAGGATCACGCCGATCGCGGCGGCGATGTCGGGGTCGGTCTGCTCGAGGCCCTTCTGGTACATCAGCAGCACGGGCGTCGTGGACGCGCCGTTCGGACCGCCCTCGCCGGTGAGGAGGTACGGTTCGGTGAAGAGGTTCGCGCCGGTGATGGTCGCGAGGATGACGACGAGCGTCGTCGCGGGGCGTACGCCGGGGACCGTCACCGACCGGAAGGCCTGCAAGCGCGAGGCTCCGTCGACCGAGGCGCTCTCGTAGAGCTCCTTCGGCACGTTCTGCAGCGCGGCGAGGTAGAGCAGGATGAAGAAGCCGAGCTGCTTCCACGTCACGAACACCGCGATGACCGGCATCGCGAGGTGCTCGTTGACGAGCCAGGAGGGGTTGGGCGCCAGGCCACCGAGGCCCTTGTTGACGATGCCGTCGGAGCTGAAGAGGAAGAGCCAGACGCCGACCACCGCGACGCTCGCCGTGACGTAGGGCAGGTAGTAGCTCGTGCGGAAGAACGACCGGAACGGGATGGCGGCGTTGAGCGCGCTCGCGAGGACGAGCGAGAGGACCACCGTCAGCGGAACGTTGATGACGAGGAACACGAGCACGTGCAGGAAGGCGCTGTGCACTGCGGGGTCGCTCAGCGCGGCGCGGTAGTTCTCGAGGCCGACCCAGGGGCGGGACACCTTCGCGCCGGGGGCGGCGAAGAAGTAGTCGTGCAGCGAGATCCAGACCGCCGAGCCGAGCGGGTAGGCGAAGACGACGGCGAGGAAGGCGACGTACGGCAGGGAGAAGACCGCGCCGATGGGCTGCCGGCCGGCACGCCCGCCGGAGAGGCGGCGGCCCTTGCTCGCTCTCGGCTCGTGGGAGTGGAGGACCTGCAGGCGGTGCTTGGTGAGCGAGGGTGCGTGCTCGACTCTGGACATCGCTTCTCCCTCAGGACTTCGTGACGGTGGTAGAGATCTTCCTGGCGGCCTTGCTCAGGTCCTGCTGCGGCGACTCCTTGCCGAAGATGACGCCCCTGCCCCACTCGTCGCGGAACGCCTGCCACACCGCCGTCGAGTTGAGCGTGTTGGGCACCTCGACGGTGCGCGACGCCGCGGAGGCGAAGTCCTTGTACGCGGGGTTCTTCTCGAAGTAGGAGGCGTAGGCGCTCGTCAGCCCCTGGCGCAGCGGCATCTGCCCCGTCATCTGGAGCAGCTTGCCGTCCTGCTCCGGGCTGGTGGCGAACTTCGCGACGTCCCACGCCGTCGCCTGGTTCTTGCACGCGGAGTAGATCGCGATGTTCTTCGCGTCCGAGAACGTGTGCACCTGGTCGGCGGGTTCGCCCGTGGGCGTCGGCACCGGGACGGCGCCCCAGTCGACCTTGCCCTTGTACGCCGCGACCGCCCACGGGCCGGCGAAGGACATCGCGGCCTTGCCCTCGGCGAAGCTGTCGCCGTTGTAGGTCTCGCGCGGCGCCAGGCCCTCGTCGTAGAGCGTGCGGTAGAACTGCGCCACCGCCAGTCCCTGCGGCGAGTCGAACTGCGGGGTGTCCCCCTTGAGCAGCTGCTGCCCGCCGGTCGCCGCCGCGAACAGCGGGTAGAAGTCGAACCACGACTGGAAGTACTCGTTGCTCGGGGCCGGCCAGATCGCCGCCTTCACGCCGCCCTTCTGCTTGAGCGTGCGCGCGGCGGCGAGCACCTGCGCGTACGTCTGGAGCTGCGGGTGGTCCGGATCGAGGCCGGCCTTCGCGAAGACCTTCTTGTTGTAGAACAGCATGACCGGGTTGGTCTTCCACGGCAGCTGGTAGAGCTTGCCGTCGGCGCTCTTGTACTGCTGCACGGTTGCTCCCGTGCGCGCGGTCGCGTACTGGACACCGTCGGGGAAGTCGTCGAGCGGGACGAGCCCGCCCTCGCGCTGGAACTGCGCGACCGCGGAGGGTGCGGTGTTGAGGACGAGGCAGGGCGTGTTGCCCGCGATGATCGCCGCGTGGATGACCTCCTCGGAGCTCTTGCCGGCGGGGATCTCCTGCGCGGTGATGTGCTCGTTGGGGTGGCTGGAGTTCCACTCCGCGACCATCGCCTTGCCCCAGTCGATCTCCTGCTCGTTGTTCGAGTACCAGATCGTGATGGGACCGCGGGCGGTCGGTGAGCCGACCGAGCCTTGGCTGCCGCAGGCGGCCGTGAGGACGGCCACGAGGGCGAGGGCGCTGCACGTACGGGTCGTTCGCTTCATCGCGTCTCTCCGTGGGAGGGCAGGGCGGGCTAGGGCGCGGGTGCCACCGAGGTGCGCCGGACGAGGCGGGTGGGCTCGAGCACGACGTCGTCGGCGTGCCCGTGCTCGACGAGCTGGAGCAGGGTGAGCGCGGCCTGCCGCCCCCAGGTGAGGGCGTCGGTCGCGACGGTCGTGAGCCCGGGGCGCGCGTACGCCGCGAGCAGGGTGTCGTCGAAGCCGGTCACCGAGACGTCCTCGGGGACGCGCAGGCCGGCGTCGGACAGGGTCGCCATGCCGGCGACGGCCATGAGGTCGTTGGCGTAGACGACCGCGGTGACGCGGGTGCCGGCGGCGAGCAGGCGGCGGGTCTGCTCCGCGCCGCTCGGGGCGGAGAAGTCGCCCTCGAGCACCGCAGCCGGCTCGAGCCCGTGCCGGGCGAGCGCGTCGCTGAGGGCGCCGCGCCGTGCCTCGGCGTGCGCGAGGTCCCGGGGCCCGGAGACGTGGGCGATGCGCCGGTGCCCGAGCCCGACCAGCAGGTCGACGACCTCCTCGATGCCGCGGGTCTGGCTCACGCAGACGGCCGGGAAGGGACTCGGCGACGTGGGCCGGTTGAGGGTGACGGCCGGCATGCCGAGCTCGCGCAGCAGCGGGATGCGGGCGTCGTGGACGCGCAGGTCGAGCAGGAACACCCCGTCGACCGTGCGGTCGCGGGCGAGGCGGCGGTAGCCCGCCTCCTCGCGCTCCTCGTCGAGGACGACCTGCAGCACGAGCGACTGGCCGACCTCCGCGAGCGAGGTCTCGACGCCGGCGATGAAGGCCGGGAAGAAGGGGTCCGCACCGAGCAGCTGCGGCGGCCGCGCGACGACGAGGCCCAGCGCGAGCGCGCGCCCGTCGGACAGGGCCCTGGCGCGGGAGCTCGGCCGCCAGCCGAGGTCGTCCGCGGCGGACAGGATCCGCTGCCGCGTGGCGTCCGTGAGGCCGGGCTTGCCGTTGAGCGCGTACGAGACCGCGCCCTTGCTGACGCCGGCGCGCGCCGCGACGTCCGCGATCGTCACCCGGGAGGGCATGTTCACCTCCTCCGCTGCATTTAACCGGTTTTCTCTACCTTCGTCCCGCTTGGGGAGGGATGTCAAGATCGGGCTCGCGCGAGGGTCGGGGCGCTGCCGGGGAGGGGTCCCGAGGGCGGGGTCGCCGGGGCTCGTCCCGAGCAGGTGGGCTGGTCCCGAGGAGATGTGCTCGGGGTGACCCCCACCTGCTCGTACCCGACCCCCAGTTGATCGGGGCCCCCGATCAAGGAGGCCCCTGTCCTCCAGCCGGCGCGTCGACCCGGCTCGGGGCCGAGGGGCACGAGCCGGTCCCGAGCAGGTGGGGCCCGTCCCCAGGACATGTGCTCGGGGTGACCCCCAGTCGCTCGTACCCGACCCCCAGTTGATCGGGGCCCCCGATCAAGCGGGCAGCCCCGAGCGCCAGGACCGGCGCCGCCGAGGCCGAGGGAGTGTCGGCGTCCCGGCGTACGGTGTCGCGCATGAGCACGGACCCCTCCTCGCCGCTCGTCCTCGGCGGTCACGTCGAGCAGGACGACCCCGTCGCCGAGGCCGTCGAGCGCAAGGCCGGCCTCTCCCAGTTCTTCCTCGGCGACCCGCAGGGCTGGAAGGGTCCGCAGGTGCGCTACCCCGGCGGGCCGGAGGCGCTCAAGGCAGCGGCCGCGGAGGCGGGGGTCGACCTCTACGTCCACGCGCCCTACGTCATCAACGTCGCGACCTCCAACAACCGGATCCGCATCCCGAGCCGCAAGCTGCTGGCCCAGCACGTCGAGGCCGCGGCCTCGATCGGGGCGAAGGGGATCGTCGTGCACGGCGGCCACGTGCTGAAGGACGACGACCCGGAGCTCGGCTTCGACAACTGGGCGAAGACGTTCGAGCGGATGGAGCTGCCCCTCCCGGTGCTCATCGAGAACACCGCCGGCGGCGACGGGGCCATGGCGCGGCGGCTCGACCGCCTCGCCCGGCTGTGGGAGCGGGTGACCGACCGGGTCGACAGCGACCGGATCGGGTTCTGCCTCGACACCTGCCACGCGCACGCCGGCGGGGAGGAGCTGGCCGGGATCGTCGACCGGGTCCGGTCGCTGCTCGGGCGCATCGACCTCGTGCACGCCAACGACAGCCGCGACGCCTTCGACTCCGGCGCCGACCGCCACGCCAACCTCGGCAGCGGGACGATCTCCGGCGAGCTCGTGGCTGAGGTCGTCCGCGCCGCTGGTGCCCCAGTGGTGGTCGAGACGCCGGGCGGGGCCGAGGGCCAAGCCGCCGACATCGCCTTCCTCCGCGGGCAGCTCGACGGCTGAGGCCTGTGGACGGCCGCGTGACCGCGGCCCTGTGGAAGACCGGTACGCCCCGGTGCCCGCGCCCGGTACCCTTGGGGGTGCTGCTCGACGCAGTGCCCTCCTGCCACGGAGAGACCGTGGCCGCCTGAGTCCGAAGGAGGTGGGTCTGTCATGCGTCGTTACGAGCTCATGGTCATCCTCGACCCCGATCTCGAGGAGCGGACGATCGCCCCGTCCCTCGACCAGTTCCTCAACGTCATCCGCCAGGACGGCGGGTCCGTGGAGAAGGTCGACATCTGGGGCCGTCGCCGGCTCGCCTACGAGATCCAGAAGAAGGCCGAGGCGGTCTACGCCGTCGTCGACCTGACCGCGAACCCCGCGGCCGTCAAGGAGCTCGACCGCCAGCTGAACCTCAACGAGGCCGTGCTCCGCACCAAGGTGCTGCGCGCCGCCTGACCGGCCCCGCCGGTCCGACCGTCTCCCCGACCCCCTCGAGCTAGGAGCGCTGCATGGCAGGCGACACCGTCGTCACGATCGTCGGCAACCTCACCGGTGACCCGGAGCTGCGCTTCACGCCGAGCGGAGCGGCGGTCGCGAACTTCACGGTCGCGTCCACCCCCCGCCAGTTCGACCGCCAGTCGAACGAGTGGAAGGACCAGGAGACGCTGTTCATGCGCTGCTCGGTGTGGCGGCAGGCGGCGGAGAACGTCGCCGAGTCGCTGCAGCGGGGCACCCGCGTCATCGTCACGGGCCGGCTGAAGAGCCGCTCGTACGAGACGAAGGAGGGCGAGAAGCGCACCGTCGTCGAGCTCGAGGTCGACGAGATCGGCCCGTCGCTCCGTTCGGCCACCACCAAGGTCAACCGCACGAGCCGCGGAGGCGGCGAGGGCGGGTTCGGCGGCGGTGGCGGCGGCGGCTCCTACGGGGGCGGCGGCGGGGGCGGCGGCTTCGGCAGCGGCCCGGCCGACGACCCGTGGGCGACCGCGGGCCCGTCCGGCGGCGGCAGCGGCGGCTCCTTCGGCGGTGGCGGTGGTGGCGGCGGCGGCTCCTTCGGGGGCGGCGGCGGCAGCTACGACGAGCCGCCCTTCTAGGTCCTCGCAGGGTCACCGCGACCTGCTGGCGCCCCGGTCCCCGGACCGGGCGCCCCCCGGGGCGAGAGCCCCGACCCCGTACCAGGCCCTCCCGGCACCAGAGCCGGGCTACCAACAGCCGCTCGGAAGAGCGGCGGAGTGGAGCACCACGATGGCCAAGCCTCCTGTGCGCAAGCCCAAGAAGAAGGTCAACCCGCTCGCTGCGGCGAAGATCGAGAACATCGACTACAAGGACACCGCGCTGCTGCGCAAGTTCGTGTCCGACCGCGGCAAGATCCGCGCCCGTCGCGTCACGGGCGTGTCCGTCCAGCAGCAGCGCGAGATCGCGCGGGCGATCAAGAACGCCCGTGAGATGGCGCTGCTGCCCTACACGAGCACCGCTCGCTGAGAAGGGACGAGACTGCGATGAAGCTCATCCTCACCCAGGAGGTCCAGAACCTCGGCGGTCCCGGTGACGTCGTCGAGGTGAAGGACGGCTACGGCCGCAACTTCCTCGTCCCCCAGGGCCTCGCCCTGCAGTGGACGCGCGGCGGCGAGAAGCAGATCGAGACCATCCGCCGGGCGCGCGCCCAGCGGGCGGTCAAGGAGCTGGCGACGGCCCAGACGCTCAAGTCGAGCATCGAGGGCCTCAAGGTCAAGCTCACGGCCCGTGCCGGCGGCACCGGCCGGCTGTTCGGCGCTGTGACGCCCTCCGACGTCGTCGAGGCGATCAGCAGCACCGGCGGCCCGGACGTCGACAAGCGCCAGGTCGTCATCGCCGAGCCGATCCGCACGCTCGGCAAGCACGAGGTCAGCGTCCGGCTGCACCCCGAGGTCACCGCGAAGGTCTCCTTCGAGGTCGTCTCGGGCTGACGCCCGCGCCCGCTCCGAGGCCCGTCCCCTGCTCGGGGGGCGGGCCTCGCTGCGTGCTCACCCGGACGGAGCCTGGGCGCGCGTACGTGCTCAGCGCAGCGTCGCCCGCCAGCGCGGCACCAGGGTCGCGGCCCGTGCCACGAGGAACACCCCGAACGCCAGCCACAGGGCGACCAGGCCCCCGTGCGCGAGGTGCACGGCCCACGCCGCCGGCGCGTACGCCGCGAGCGTCACGAG
The DNA here is from genome assembly GCF_004216915.1 of Motilibacter rhizosphaerae. Lineage (NCBI taxonomy): Bacteria > Bacillati > Actinomycetota > Actinomycetes > Motilibacterales > Motilibacteraceae > Motilibacter > Motilibacter rhizosphaerae. Next base: position 429,100 of record NZ_SGXD01000001.1, on the reverse strand, counting down.
CCCCGCACCCGCGAGGTAGCGGCCGTCGGCCCCGCCGATGAGCACGCCGTCGAGCACGAACACCACCGCGGCCAGTGGCTGCAGGAGCGCGACGACGAGCAGCGCCGCGGCGAGCTCGTGGCGCACGGCCGGGACCGGTGTCGCCAGCGGCACGTACGCCGGGCGCACCGCCAGCACCAGCACCCCGAGGCCCACGCCGACCAGCGCCCCGAGCCCGACGAGCCGCGCAGTGAGGGCCCCCGCCCGCGCGGCGTCCCCTGCACCGAGCGCGCCCGCGACGAGCGCCTGGGCGGCGACGGCCAGGGCGTCCGAGCCCATGGCCAGCAGCGACCAGACCGCGAAGGCGACCTGCGAGGCGGCGAGCGGCGCCGGCCCGAGCCCGGCCGCGACCCAGGTCGTCAGCAGCAGCGCGAGGCGCAGCGTGACCGTGCGGACGAGCAGCGGGAGACCGGCCGCCCCGGCCCGGCGCAGCCCGGACAGCCGCAGGCGGAGCCCGACGCCGGCCGAGCGGGCGCGACGCAGCACCGGGGCCGCGAGCGCGAGGGCCATGGCGGTCTGCGTGACGGCGGTGCCGACCGCCGAGCCGACGAGCCCCAGCCCGGCGGGGTGCACGAGCACGACGTTGAGCGCGGTGTTGACGACGGCTCCGGCGAGGCCGACGACGAGCGGCGTACGGGTGTCGCGGGAGCCGCGCAGCACCCCGGTGGCCGCGAGGACGACGAGCATGCCCGGGAGGCCGAGCAGCCCGACGCGGAGGTACGTCGCGGCCGGCCCCGCCGTCCCCTCGTCCGCGCCCAGCAGGCGGACGAGCGCCGGGGCCGCGGGCTGGCCGAGGACGGCGACCGCCCCGCCGATGACGAGCGCGAGCCAGAGCCCGTCGACGCCCTCGCGCAGGGCCTCGCGCTCCCGGCCGGCGCCGAGCAGGCGCGCGACGGAGGCGGTGGTCGCGTACGCGAGGAACACGCACAGGCTCGCGGCGGACGCCAGCGCTGCCCCGGCCAGCCCGAGCGCGGCGAGCGGCAGGGTGCCGAGCCGGCCGACGACCGCGCTGTCGGCGAGGAGGAACAGCGGCTCGGCGACGAGGGTCGCGAGGGCGGGCAGCGCGAGGCGGGCCACCTCGCGGGCGTCACCCTCCCGGGGGAGGCCGCGCTCGTCGCGAACTCGCGGCGTCCACATCCCGTGGATTCCCGTCCTCGCAGGTCAGCGACGGCGTGTCCGTGAGGTCGCGCCGTCATCCCCAGGGTTTCCCACAGGGTGTGCACACGTTTCCCCCGGTCGTTCCCAGGGTCGTCCCCAGGCTACGCACAGGGGTCCTTGAGTCGTCCGGGGGGCGTCCGTACGGTGGCGCAGCGCGGTCCTCCGGGGGGGCCGGGGGCACCGGCGGGACGGCGGGCGGACCCGCTCTGTCGGTGGTCTCCGGTAGGACACCTGTTCGACACCGAAGCAGCAGGGGAGGAGTGCTCGTGACGGTCGCAGACGTCCTGGTGCAGGAGCCGCGCTCTGACGGGCCCGGCGACCGGCAGGACCGGCTGCCGCCGCAGGACGTGGCTGCCGAGCAGTCCGTGCTCGGCGCGATGCTGCTGAGCAAGGACGCGATCGCCGACGTGGTCGAGGCGCTGCGCGGCGGGGACTTCTACCGGCCCGCGCACGAGGCGATCTTCGACGCGGTGCTCGACCTCTACGGCAAGGGCGAGCCGGCCGACGCCGTCACGGTCTCCGCCGAGCTGACCCGGCGCGGCGAGATCGGCCGGGTGGGCGGCGCGGCGTACATCCACACGCTGATCTCGATGGTGCCGACCGCGGCCAACGCGGGCTACTACGCCGAGATCGTGCGGGAGCGCGCGGTCCTGCGCCGCCTGGTCGAGGCCGGCACGCGCATCGTGCAGATGGGCTACGCCGGAGACGGCGCCAACGCCGACGAGATCGTCGACCGGGCGCAGGCCGAGGTCTACGGCGTGACCGACAAGCGCGCGAGCGAGGACTACCAGCCGCTCTCCGCGATCATGGAGGGCGCGCTCGACGAGATCGAGGCCATCGGCTCGCGCGGCGGCCAGCTGGTCGGCGTGCCGACGGGCTTCGCCGACCTCGACGAGCTGACCAACGGCCTGCACGGCGGCCAGATGGTCATCATCGCCGCCCGCCCCGCGGTCGGGAAGGCGCTCGCCCTCGACACCCCGCTGCCCACGCCCACGGGCTGGACGACCATGGGCGAGGTCGCCGTGGGCGACGAGGTGCTCGCGGCGGACGGCACCCCGACCCTGGTCGTCGCGGCGACGGAGGTCATGCACGACCGCCCCTGCTACGAGGTGCACTTCTCCGACGGGACGGTCGTCGTCGCCGACGCCGAGCACCAGTGGGTGACCGAGACGCGGTGGGCGGCCGCCGAGGTGCGGACCACGGCCGAGATCGCCGCGCGGCTGAGCGGCGCGACCGGCCTCGACCACGCGGTCGCCAACGCCCGCCCGCTCCAGCTGCCGGACCGCGAGCTGCCCGTCCCGCCCTACGCGCTCGGCGCCTGGCTCGGCCGCCGCGAGGCGGGCCCGCTCGGCCAGGACCCCGACGACGAGTTCGAGGTCGACGCGTGGGTCGAGGGCGAGGTCGAGCCCGACGTCGTGGGCCCCGTCGCCACCGGGCTCGGCATGGTGCACGCCCCGCACCTGCCGACCGCGTACCTCCGGGCGGGGCTGCGCCAGCGCCGCGACCTGCTGGCCGGCGTGCTCGACACCCTCGGCGTCGTGCAGCCGTCCGGGACGGTGCGCGTACGTGTGGGCTCGCAGCGCCTCGCCGACGACCTCGCCGACCTCGTGGCCGGCCTCGGCATGCGCTGCACGGTGAAGACCCGCGGCACGGGGCGCAGCGCGACCGCGTGGCTGGTGACGCTGACGGCCGAGGACGACGTGTTCCGCCTCGAGCGCAAGCGCCTGCTGCACAAGGAGCGCAGCGCCCGGTCCCCGCGCCGGCGCGACGCCCGCTTCATCACCGACGTCCGCCCGGTGCCCTCCGTGCCCGTGCGCTGCGTGCAGATCGCGCACGAGTCGCACCTCTACCTCGCCGGCCGCGCCATGGTGCCGACGCACAACTCGACGCTGGCGCTGGACTTCGCCCGCGCCTCGGCCATCAAGAACCACCTCTCGACCGTCTTCTTCAGCCTGGAGATGGGGAAGAACGAGATCACGATGCGCCTGCTCTCCGCTGAGGCGCGCGTCCCGCTGCACCACATGCGCACGGGCTCGATGACCGATGACGACTGGAACCGCCTCGCCCGCCGGATGGGGGAGGTCTCCGAGGCGCCGCTGTTCATCGACGACTCGCCCAACATGACGATGATGGAGATCCGGGCGAAGTGCCGGCGGCTCAAGCAGCGCCACGACCTCAAGCTCGTCATCGTCGACTACCTCCAGCTGATGCAGTCCGGCAAGCGGGTCGAGTCGCGCCAGCAGGAGGTCTCCGAGTTCTCCCGGTCGATGAAGCTGCTCGCCAAGGAGCTCGACGTCCCCGTCATCGCGCTCTCGCAGCTGAACCGAGGACCCGAGCAGCGCACGGACAAGAAGCCGATGATGAGCGACCTGCGCGAGTCGGGGTCGCTCGAGCAGGACGCCGACATGGTCATGCTGCTGCACCGCGAGGACCTCTACGAGAAGGAGTCCCCGCGCGCCGGCGAGGCCGACATCATCGTGGCGAAGCACCGCAACGGCCCCACCGCGACCATCACCGTGGCGTTCCAGGGGCACTACTCGCGGTTCGTCGACATGCAGTCCTGACACCCGCTCCGGCTCTAGGATCTCACGCCGGATGTCCTTATCTCACGACACTTGTCCACGAGATGTCCTTTTCAAGGGTTTGTCTCAGGTACTTGTCCTCAGAGCTGGCCCGGAGGGGCACAGCGCGCGTCGTGCAGTCCTTGGCCGCGTGCGGAGCGGCGGGCTGGGGGAGGGCGGGTAGTCGCGGGCGCTTACCTGCCTGCGCGGCGCGCTCCGTGCGTGCTCGTTCCGGAGGTTTGCGCGCGACCGCGCGATGCCTGGGCTTCGGTCGGCTGGTTGTGGTCTCTGACGAGGAGGTGGCATGGGCATCGCCGGGTCTGCGCTCCCCGTCCCGGCGTACGTCGTCGTGGACAGTCGTAACGTGCGCGGTCAGGTCAAGGACCTATTCGGGGTCGGTCGGCACGTCTCCGTACCCGGGGTCTGCCAGATCCTGTCCCGGTTCGGGTTCGACGTGCAGGAGGTGTGGTTCGGCATCGCCACCACGGGCCCCAAGAACCCGTCCGCGCACCTCGCGAGCGAGCTCGACAAGAACGCCGACTTCGCCGCTCGGGTGACGGCCGATGCCCGAGGCAGGGTGCTCGAGGGCCGTCTGGTCGAACGGCGGGGCGCGGGGACCGGCCTCCGCACTGAGGAGAAGCTGGTCGACGTGCTCTGCGCCATGCAGGTCTCGCGGCTTGCGCACGACATCAACGCGGGGCGTCGTTCCGGCAGCATCGTGGTTCTGTCCGAGGACATGGACCTCATCCCATCGTACGAGTTCGCCCGTGAGCTCGACGTTCCCGTGTACGCCGCCGCGAACGAGACGGTGGACACACGGTCGGAGCACTCCCGGTGGCTGCTGCTTCCCGAGGGCGCTCTGTCGCTGGGCTTCGGTCGTCTGCTGGGGCGCGACCAGGGGAGTGCGCTCCGTCGCGTCATCGCACGCCTCCTCCTGGCCGAGCAGCAGGTGACGATGACGTTCAAGGTGACTGGTGCGGACCTGGCGGCCGGGCGGGTGTACCTGCAGCACAATTCCGGGGCGAGGGCGGTCTGGTCCACCGCCAAGATCAGGCGCAAGGGCGACAAGTTCGACCTGCACGTCACGGGGGTCGACTTCGACGAGGGCCCGTTCCCGAGGTTGACGGTGTCCGACGCCGAGCCTGCGGCGTGGCCGCTCGTCGGCGTGCACGAGGCCGAGGTGGTCAGGTGGCAATCCCCGACACGGGCGCTTGTCCGAGTGGTTGCTGACGGCGGCCGGCACACCGTGGAGGCGCCGTGCGGGAGCCTCCTCCCAGGAGGCCGCGTGGTCGTCCATCACGCGCGGCAGGGCGACCAGGACGCCTGGCGGCTCGTGGGTGCCGTCGCGGCCCGCACCGAGACGCCGGGCTGGGCCGACGCGACGTGCCCCGAGATTGTGCGGGCGATCACGACGGCCCCGTCCGTCGGCGCTCTGGTGAGGGCCATGCTCGGGAGCGAGCAGATCACACTGCGCCCCCCGCGGGACCACCGCGCCGTCGCCGGAGAGCTGTTCGCCGCGACGCCAATCGGGCATACGGAGGTGCCTTCCGGCGTTCACGTCACCGCGGTGGCTGTGTCGTCGCCGCTCGGCTGAGGGAGCGTCTCGTGCGTCGCGACTTGACTCCGGCTGTTCCCGTGCCGATGCTGTACCTGCGCTCCCGCGAGGGTGTCGCTTCTGACAGTGCCGGACGCACGGGCCGGTGGGAACGAGGGCAGGTCCTCTTGGACCTGCCCTCGTTCTCTGACCAGGTGCCTCCGCCGGGCCTGCTGCCCGCGGCGAACGTGGGCATGCCCCGCACGGGTAGGCGGCGCGACAGCGGTCGGCATCGGCGACCCTCCCAACGATCGGAGTCTCCGGACACCCCGGGGCGGTTCAGGGCGCGAAGCGACCGGAGTGCGGGAGATGGACCCGCGTGAAGCCACCTGGTACATCTCGTGGAACGACCTTCGGGTGGGCAGCCTGAGTTCCGTGCAACGCCGCATTCGACACGGTGGCCAGGCCGAGACGCGGAAGTCGCGCCGGGCCGGCGTTGGTCACGCTGCTGCCTTCAGGGCGGTCGCGAGGTCGACGAGCGCGCGCCAGGCGGCCGTCTCCTGGACCTCGTAGGGCAGCGGCCCTCTCCGCCCGCCGACCCGGTTCAACTGCTTGACGAGTCCCGCGTCGAGTAGTCGGAGGATGACCTTCTTCACGAGGTCGTCCGCGATGCCGATCGTGCGAGCGAGTTCGCGCGTGGTGACCCCTACGCCTCGCCAGCGATCGAGCTCGAGGACGACCTCGATCATCTTGTCGTTGTTGAACAGGGCGGAGGAGACCTCGCGCACTCCCAGCGCGCCAGCCATCGCTCAGCCTCCCCGGACCCCTATGCTGCGTAGTGCGATCCACATAACGCTGAACGGGGTGCTCGATGATGCTACGGCGTGTCGTGCGACGTCTGCGCTACGGTCGTGGTATGTCGTCGGCTGGCACCGCACCTGACGCGGGAGTGAAGCGCCCGCTCGCCGAGGTGTTGGCCGAGGTGCCGGGCTGTTGGGTCGCCGTGGACAGGCAGACCAACGAGCCGCGCGCCGTGGCGAAGAGCCCCTACGAGCTCGCGGCTATCATCAAGAGCGACCGGCTGACCGGAGTGTCGGTCGTCCGCGCACCCGATCCCTTAGAGCCCGAGCTGGTGGGACTCGGCTGACAGCCTTCCGTGGGCACACCGTTCCCGTGGGTCTTCCCCTACGAGGAGGACGGCCCGCGCCTCGAGAGCGTCGTCCTTCGCCCCGTGGTCAGCGTCGCCCTGTGCGGTCCGGTCGACGTGAGTCCGCCGGTCTCCGCGCTCGTGGACTCGGGATGTAGCCACACGCTCGCTGCCCCGTGGTTGGCCTCCGCGATCGGCGTGGACGCCGACGCCTCCGACCGCACGATCCAACTAGGTCTGGGCGGGGACACCGTGACCGTCCGCTTCCTCGACGTACGTCTACGCCTCCTGGCGCCGGGAGGGAGCGACAGCGACTACGTCGAGTGGGAAGACGAGGTCGGCTTCCTCAGGTCCTGGCGCCCCACATGGCCCGTGCTCCTCGGGCAGGTGGGCTTCATGCAGCGCTTCACGGTGACCATGAGCCGACACGCGCAGGCCCTCGCGGTCGAGGAGCGGGCCGAGTTCGACCAGCGGTTCGGCATCCCCGTCGTCGGGGGTAGCCCGCGGACACGCCGGTAGCTCCACTGGCCACGCCCCCCGCGAGTCAACCCGTGACCTCGACCTCGAGCCGCGCGGCCACTCGCGCTCCAGCCCCTCGCGGCCCGCGGCTAGTGCCGGCAACCACGACCTCCTCCGGCTCAGGGGCTGACCGGACCTGACGCGCGAGCGAGGGCGCCGCATCTCGTCATGGAACGGGGCCGTCCGGAGGATGGATCCCCGGCTTGCGCTGCCGATCATGTCAGTGCCTGCGAGTATGCAGGTAGTGTGCAACTCGATGGGACGGCGACGATGACCACGACCACCAGCCAGCCTGATCTGCCACTGGGCGGGCTGCCGCCGGCGACGCGCGACCTCCTGCGCGACGCGCCCCTGCAGGTCGCCGTGGCAGAGGTCCGCTGGGCGCGGACGGGGCACGATCTCGATGAAGACCGCGGCCTCGAGCTCCGCGACGCGGCCGCCGGCCACGGCCTGCACCTCGCGCACGTCGAGCCCGTCCAGCAGCAGCAGGTCCGCGTCGAGATGAGCCCCGAGGGGCCTGTAACGGCCCTGGACCCGAGGGTCGCAGGCGTCAGACTCACGACGGCCGACGGACTGCTAGCGGTCACGGTCTTCCCGGACTCCCTGGTGGTGCAGGCCAACGCCTACCGCCGGTACCGGGACAGCCTGGCCCCACAGATTGCCGCGGCCGCGTCGGCGGTGCGGGACGTCATGGACCCGCACTTGGTGCAGCGCGTCGGGCTGCGCTACGTCAACAGGCTCGCCGGCGGCGACACCCAGGGGACGCAAGCATGGCGCGGGAGGATTGAGCCCTCCTTCCTCGGCCCCCTGCTGCACCCGGAACTGGGCACACGGGTCGTCGGCCTCCAGCAGCAGGTCGAGATGCAGCTCGAAGAGACGTCCGGGGCTATCATCCGGCACGGTCCCTTCCGCGACGCCACCGCCGGAGACGGCTTCGCCTACCTGCTCGACATCGACGTCTTCGACACCCGCTCGGCCCGGTTCGATCTCGAAGCCCTCGCCGTCCTGGCTCAGGCGCTGAACCGCAGCGCCCTGTCGCTGTTCCAGCAGATCGTGACACGGGAGTGGCGGGACACCTTGGGGCCCTACACCGAGGCCGCCCCCACCGTGGAGAATGCGGGCGACACCGACCAGAGGGAGGAGGCCCAGTGACCGCCACGCTCGTCGAACCGCTCTCTTCGCGTCACACCGCCCCGGACCTGGCCTCCGCGCACTTGTCGTCGGCTGCGAGCGCAGGCACTCCGCTCGACCTGCGAGGCGTGCGCGACCTGTCCGTCAGGGCCGCCATCGCCGACATGGACGGCGAGTTCCGCAGCGCCCCGTCAACTGTCGGCGACACCTTCCGCTTCACCGCGACCGACATCGTGACCTCCGTCCTGGACGGCGTAGCTGTCGTCGTCGGCAGGGTCGCCGACGCTCTGGCTCCGCCCGCCCGGGCCGCACGGTCCGCCGCAGACATGCGGGAGCCCAGCCGCCCCGACAGCGCGTTCGAGGCCGTCCACTACGTCTCGCAGGTCATGGGGTTGCCCCTGGCCGACGTCACCACCGCCGCGGGCATCGCCCCGCGGACCTTCTACTCGTGGTTCGGTGGCGTCACCCCTCGAGTGCAGACCCAGGGCTCCCTCTGGCTCCTCGTCCAGGTCGCCGAGGACCTCCTCGCACTCCTGGGCACGCCCGAGGAAGTAGCCGCGTGGATCCGCCGTGATCCAGACCGCCGCACCGCCTTCCGGGCAGGCGACACCGACCGCCTCGTAGCCGCTGCCCTGCTCGACACCCGAGCACGGGCTGCCGACCCGCATCGGCGCGCCATCGCCCAGCTCGCCGCCGCCGGAGCCGACCGCCACCCCGGCGACGAGCCGGACGTCGCCGCCCGCCGACCCGACCGGCGCCGGAGCGTCCCCGCCGACGGCCGCGTCGTCGGCCGGGACGGCTCCGTCGACGCCCCGGCGGGACTCCGCGAGTGACCGAACCGGCCCCCGACCCACCCGGCGACCTCTCCGTCGACGACTACGGCCGATCTTGGACGGATGACGAGGCCGCCCTCCTCGGCCGGTGGTCTCAGGGAGACCTACTGGACGGCCCACACCTGGCGTGGGCCGAGCCCAGCACCGACGCGTACGTCGCACCTGTGTTGGTCGACACAACAGCGGAAGCCGCCGACCGGGCGCTCCGTAACTGGCAGGTCTCTCGTAGTGACATCCCGTTCCGTTGGGCCGCGATCACCAGCCAGACCTGCGACATCGGCGCTGCCCCTCCGGGCAGCCGCCACCCCTTCGTCCAGGTCAGCCCTGTCATCTCGCTCGAGGGGTGGTCCGAGAACAGCATCACCACCATCAAGAAGCACGGCCGGGTCGACCTGGTCGCCCTTACAGCTCCGCCCTCCCCAGGGGACTGGGCCGTCGACCTCCGGGTCAGCTTGCCCGTCACCAAGGAGGCTCTCCTCGCCGGCGTGCCGAGACCGGGCTTCGCCACCGAGAACGACGCGCTGGCCTTCGCCGAGCGGATCGCCGTCAAGTTCTACCGCCCCGCCCTTCACTCCTCGCTCAGCGAGAAGCTCCCAGACTCCCTCGCCGCGCACATGCGCTCCGTCCGGAAGCAAAAACCGGAGTGGTGGCAGAAGCTCGACGAGATCCGCGTCCGCGTCCTCGACGGAACCAGGCTCCGGCCCATGCGCGTGCAACTCATCTTCGTCGAGCGGGTACCGCTGGACGCCGAGGAGCGCGAGGTCTGGCGCTCCTGGGCGAAGGCCTTCGGCAAGGAGATGGCTTCCACCGCCGGGAGCGAGATGGACCCAGTCCTGTTCCAGACTCTCGATGAACTCCCGTCACGCCTCTACGTGGAATCCGTCCCGGTGCGGGAGAGCGTTTCCCCCCGCTGACGTCTTGGCCACGGATCGCGCGCCCACTGACAGCCAAGCACATCTGCTGACGCTGACATGGCGTGATGCGCCCGCGGCCCGCGGCCCGGGATCCGGTAGGACGCCCTCGCGAACCAGTTCCGGGGCTCCGGCGGCAGGTGGTGGCGCTCAGTGGCACCCCGTACGAAGCCGGGTGCGGGACTCAACTGTGCTGCTTCAGGTGTCGGAAGGCCGCGGCAGCGCCAGCGTCGGCGTCACCGTTGGTGAGGTAGATGTGGTGGGCGCGCATGTCGAACCCTCCGCCGCAAACCGGGTCTCCGGCGGCGCAGAACGAGGAGGCGAGGGGTCCGTAGACGGGGCTGCTGGTCTCGATAGTTCGCCCGAGGAGGCCGAGAGGGTTGCCGAAGACGACGACCGCGCCGACGTGGCTGCTGAGAGTCGCCGGGAGTTGCTGGTCGACGCTGCCGCCGAAGATGCCCAGGGCCTCATCGACGACGCTGGCCCCCTGCGAGTAGCCGGCCAGGACGAAGCGGGTACTGGGGCACGCGTCGGCCCTCGCCTTGAGGTGCCCGACGAGGTCGGCCGCTCCCGCTCCGACGCCGAGCTGGTTCTCCGCGGCGGTGTAGTTGACCGCGTAGGCCGACACGTGCTTTCCCTCGAGCAGGCGGGCAAGGCCCGAGGTGAACGCGCTGCCGACGCCGCCGAGCCCTGCGGGCTCGCCGGTCCCGCGGGCGAAGGCGATCTCGACCGAAGGGCACGTGTCGTCGCCCGGGTCGTCGGCCGGGTGGGTGAGGAGAAGGCCCCCTACGGTCGCGAGGAACAGCGCGACCACACCCAGGGCCTTGATCCTTCGGCGGCGGCGCGCGAGTAAGCCGGGTATGACTGGGCGACTGTCTGCCGGGGTGTCGCCTTCTTGCTGGTACATCGGATTTCCTCGCCGTCTAGCACCTGTCTGTCGGGTTCGTGAGGTGCCGCGACCACTCTCGTCCCGGGCTGTTTGTGGCTCATCAACCCAGCGGGGTGTCTCCGGGGTACCGCCGCGGGTGCAGGTGAGGCCGGCGCGCTGCAGCGCGTGTCTCACGCTCCGGCGGGACCGCGAAGGAGGACTAGTGCTGGCCGGGAGTGATGAGGCCCGTCTCATAGGCGAAGATCACGAGCTGCGCGCGGTCCCGTGCGTGCAGCTTCGCCATCGTGCGGTTGATGTGGGTCTTCGCGGTGGCGGGGCTGATGAACAGCCGCTTGGCGATGTCGTCGTTCGATAGCCCGGAGCCCACGAGGGTCAGGACCTCCCTCTCGCGCGCGGTGAGGTCCGCCAGCGCGGCGGGCGTGCTCGCCGTGGTGACCCGGGGTTGGGCGAGGACCCGCGAGACCAGCAGCCGGGTCGCGGTGGGGGAGAGCAGTGATTCACCGGCCGCGACGCTCCGGATGGCGTCGAGCAGGGCCTGCGGGCCGACTCCCTTGCCGAGGTAGCCGCTCGCGCCCGCGCGGAGGGCGTCCATGATCAGCTCGTCGGTCTCGAACGTCGTCAGCATGATGACTCTGACGTGGTTCAGGTCCTCGGAAGCGCTGATCTGGCGTGTGGCCTCTATGCCGTCGCACTCGGGCATGCGGATGTCCATCAGGACGACGTCGGGCTTCGTGCGGCGCACGAGCGTCAGCGCCTCGTGTCCGTTCGCGGCCTCCCCGACGACAGCGAGGTCGGTCGTGGAGTCGATCAGCAGGCGGAACGTCGCCCGGAGAAGCGCCTGGTCGTCGACGAGGGCGACTCCGGTCGTCATGGGGTGGCCGTGTCGGGGAGCGGGGCGACGCTGCCGGACGCGGGGGCGCCGCGCAGCGGCAAGTGCGCCCGCACGCGGAACCCGCCGTCGGCGCTCGGGCCGGCGGTGGCGAGGCCCTCGGCGGCGGCCGCTCGCTCCCGAATGCCCACGAGCCCGTGTCCTGTGCCCTTGTCGACGAGTGCGCCGCCGTGCGTCGGCGGGGTGTTCAGGACGGTGAGGTCGACGCCGTGGTCGGTCCACTCGATCGTGAGTTCCACCTGCGCTCCGGGCGCGTGCTTCGTCGCGTTGGTCAGGGCCTCCTGGACTATCCGGTAGAGGGCGACCTCGGCAGGTCCGGTGAGGGGCCGCGGCGTTCCCCGCCGTGTGCATGTGAGCCGGAGTCCGGCGTCCGTGAAGGTTGCGAGCAGGCGGTCGAGCTGGTCGAGGGTGGGAGCGGGCGGCCGGCGGTCGCTGTCGTGCTCAGCGTCCCTGTCCCTCAGGAGCCCGAGGGTCGCGCGGAGTTCCTCCATCGCGGCACTGCTGTTGGCGGCGATCCCGTCGAGCGCTTCCGCGGCGGCGGCCGGGTCACGCTCGAGCAGGTACTGGGCGACGCTCGCTTGCGCGTTCACCAGCGCTATGTGGTGCGCGAGGACGTCGTGCAGCTCGTGGGCGATGCGCACGCGTTCGGCCGTGACGCGCCGCTCGGCCTCCGCGACCTTCGTGCGCTCGGCGTTCTCCGCTCGGAGGTCGGCGGCCTCGATCCTCTCCTTCCGCTCCTTCACAAGTCGTCCTACCACGGTCGCGAGGATGGGCCAGTTGAGGTAGAGCCAGTCCGAACCCGAGGGGTGCTGCACCACGGCGGCGCCGAGCTGGACGGCGATGACCGAGGCGGTCGCGGCCCAGACCAGGTTCGACGAGAAGCGTGTGGCGACGGTGCCGAGCGCGAGGATCGTCGCGACCGGGACGATCGTGCTCGGCGGGTGCGCGTGACCTGCGGCCGCGATGCCGGCGGTGTCGAGTGCGCCGACGGCGACGAGTACCGCCCAGGGGTGGCGCGAACGGAGGGTGAGCGGCAGCCAGGCGACGACGACGAGCGCGCCGATCAGGGGCACCGACCGCGGGCCGTCAGCGGTGGTGAGGGCCAGCGCCGCCATCAGGGGCAGCGCCGCCAGCGTCAGCCAGGTCGAAGGCGCTAGGCGGCGCGTCGGCGCCCACTGCTGCGTCCACGTCATGGAAGGCCGCCGTCCCCGTTCCCTCACGTCCTCACGGGGTCCCGCGCGGGGCCCCGTGAGTAGTGTCCCCTCTCAGGGGTCAGGCTCAAGAAGCACCTGAGGAGGTCCGCGCCTGCTCCGCGTGCGGGAGCCCGGCGGGCGCCAGCTCGTGGTCGCCGCCCTCGATCGACACGCGCGGCAGGACCCGATCAAGGAACCGGGGCAGGGACCAATTCCGTGGGCCGACCCCGTGCATGAGCGCCGGGATCATGGTCATCCGGAGGAAGAGCGCGTCCACGAGGACCGCCACCGCCAGGCCGACCCCGAACTCCGAGATCGTGCGGACGCCAGCGACGCCGAACGAGGCGAAGACGCACGTCATGATCGTTGCCGCGGTCACGATGACGGTGCCGGTGTCACCGACGCCTACCCGGATCGCGCGGCCGTTGTCCCCGGTGTGGCTCCACTCCTCGTGCATGCGGCTGACGAGGAAGACGTGGTAGTCAATCGAGAGGCCGAACACGACGCCCACCATCAGCATGGCCACGATGTACTCGACCGGCCCGGGGCCGCCGACACCGAACTGGGCCGGGCCCCACCCCCACTGGAAGACGGCGACCGTAGCGCCCAGGGCGACCGCGATCGTGAGCAGGTTGCACAGCGCCCCGATCAGCGGGACGAGTAGGCTGCGGAACGCGACCATCAGCAGCAGGAACCCGAGTGCGGCGATGACCCCGAGGAAGAGCGGGAGCTTGCTCGTGAGCGCGTTCGCGAAGTCGACGTTCGAGGCGGTCGTGCCGCCTACGTACACGTGGAGGTTCGTGCCGGCTTCGGCGTGCGAGATGACGTCGGTGCGCAGTGTGTGAACCAGGTCGCTGGTCGCCTTGTCCTGGCCGAACGAGCTAGGGACGACCTGCAGCGACGACAGGGTCTTCGTCACGGGCTGCGGCGCCCCGACGGAGGTGACGTCCTTGACGTCCGGGAGCTTCTTCACGAGGCCGTTCCAGGCGGCGCGGGACTTCTCGTCGGGGGTCTGGGCGACCAGCAACAGGGCGGAGTCGAACCCCTTGCCGAAGGACGTGGACATGGTGTCGGAGAACGACCGCGTGTCGGTACCGTGCGGGTCGCTGCTCGCGTCGGCGGAGCCCAGTCGGATCGCCGCGGCGGGCGCGGCGAGCCCGATCAGAAGGATCAGGGCCGCGACACCGGTGACCCGCGGGTGGCGCTGCACGACGCGCGCCCACCAGGCCCAGAGGCCCCGGGGCTGCGCCGCGGGGCGCTGCACGCCGTTGATCGGAGCGTCCCCGGCGGCACGCCGGTCGGAGCGGCGGAGGACGCGGCGCCCGATCAGCCCGAGCAGGGCGGGGAGCAGCGTGACGGCCGCGAGCACGGTGAGGAACACGGTGACGGCAGCGGCGAAACCCAGTCCGGTGAGGAACCCGACCCTCAGGATGGCCATGCCCAGCAGGGCGACGATGACGGTGCCCCCGGCGAACAGGACCGCCCGGCCCGACGTGCCCAACGAGGTCGCGACCGCGGTCGGGACGTCGGCACCGCCGAGCAGGGCCTTGCGGTGCCGGTTGACGATGAACAGCGCGTAGTCGATACCGACGCCGAGGCCGATCAGGGCGCCCATCTCGGGGGCGACGCTGTTCAGGGGGATCGCGTGCGACAAGCAGACGACGGCCAGGGTCGACAGGCCCACGCCCACGACGCCGGTGATGATGGGCAGGACGGCGGCCCAGACCGACCTGAACACCAGCAGGAGGATGAGCAGGGCGGCGAGGACGCCGATGATCTCGCTGAGGCCGCCGACGGGGATCGTGGTGAATGCGGCGCCGCCGACCTGGACGGTCAACCGGTCGGTGCCGGCCTTCAGGGCCATGTCCTTCACGTTCTTGGCGGAGCCGTCCGAGCTGAACAGCACCGTCGCGAAGGCGGTGCGCTGGTCGGCGCTGACCTGCTTGGCGCCGGCCGCGTCGAACGGGCTGAGCACGGCCTCCACGCCCTCGACGCGGCTCGCGCGCTTGAGCATCGGCTCGATGGAGGAGCGGGTCGCGGCGGATACTGCCGTGCCGTCGTCCGCGTGCCAGACGATGGTTCCGCGCTTCACCTGCGCGGCGTCGCTGCCGCCCTGTGCGAGCAGGTCGTAGGCGGTGCTGGAGTCACTCGCGGGGAGCCGGGTCGAGTCGCTGAATCCTGATCCGGACACGCCGACGATCCCGCCGAGCACCACCAGAACGACGACCCAGGCGCCGAGCACCAGCTTTCGGTGCCGTACGCACCACCGGGCAAGACCTGTCATGGCAGCGAGACCTCTCGACGAGATTGATTGGCTGGACAGCGTCAATTCTTCGGAACTTTGGGGCCCTGCGCGTCAGCCCGCCGCGGTGTTCGCGCTGTACCGCCGCCGCGGTAGGGACGTGCTCGTGCCTGAGCTAGCGGCGGGCAGGAGTGCCCTGGCGTGCGGCAATCCCCGGGGTGGGGTGAGGAGCAGGCGCAACAGCGAACCGGGCCGGGTGGGGCCCGACCTGAAGGTCCTCGGCACGTGTAGTAGGGCCGATTTGCCCAGCGGCCGGCAAGATCCGGAGCAGGGTGTTGCACCGACCTGCGCCTGCCTCGCGGCCGCGTCGCGAGTCGCGGCCGTAGGCGTCGCAGCATCTGCATGAGGAGTCCGTAGACCGGTCTCCGTTCGCGACTATACACACGGACGAACCAGGGCAACAGATCAGGCGCCCTGCGGCATCGGAGGCCAAGTACGGGGCCGCGGCACAGACTGCAGCGCGGCGAGGGGCGTACCCGCGTGGAGCCGCCAGTGATCATTGGCCGATCCTTGATCCGGGCGCCCTCGGTCCGGACTGCGGCGACGGGGCCGGGGCACTGTGGGCCTCGTGCGCCGCGGCACGCGTGCCCGCAGGCCGTCGTCCCCGTGCCGCGAGAGGCCCGAGGCGGGTGAGCCCAAGGAGCGACGAATGGGCTCGTGACGGCGACGGGGCGCGGCAGGGGCGGTCGGTCCAGCGGGGTCGATGCTGGAACGACGTCCTCGCGCCTAGCGGGTAGGGGAGACCCCGGTGCTCGCGTCCGCGCGGTGCGGCGTCCGTCGCCGCGCCCGCCCACTTGACTCCTCCACCGAAGCGGCGGCCGCGGCGCTCGACGACCGCACGACGAGTCGAGGTTGCGCCATGAATCGGCGGGCGTCCGCGCGCCCCTCGAGCCGTTCGCGGATCATTGCAACGGCCTGCTGCCCAAGGCTGCGCCCCGACTGGTCGACAGAGGTCAGCGAGATGAGCGGATGGCCGGCGAGGGCGATGTTGTCGTACCCCACGACGGCGACGTCCGACGCCGTCAGACCGCTCTCGGAGATCGCGGCCAGTGCCCCGATCGCGAGGGAGTCATGGGCGGCAAAGACCGCGCTTGGCCGGTCCGGCTCTCGCAGCAGCGCCAGGGTGGCATCCCGCGCCTCGTCCTGCTCGTTCTTCACGTGGACGACGCGGACATGACGCTCGAGACCGGCCTCGCGCATGCACTCGAGGTACGACTGAAGCCGGAGCGCGTGCGGGGTCGAACGGGCTGCAGTGACCTCCTCGCCCTCCGTGAGGTGTGCGATCCGCCGATGCCCCAGCCCGAGCAGGTGCCCCATCACCTGGCGCGCGCCCTCCACGTCGTCGCCCACGACCGTGTCGTAGCTGGCCGCGTCGTCGTGGATCCCGACCATGACAAGTGGGACGCGCAGGGCCAGCTCCTCCAGCCAGTCCGGCTGCACCAGCGGCGAGATCGCGATGATCCCGTCGACGCGGTGGTCGACCAACGCCTCGATCGCGCCCCGCTCCGGCCCGGCGGCAGGTGCGACCACGAGGTGGTACGGGGTCCCCAGCAACGCCTGCCGAGCGCCGTCGGCGATCTCGGTGAGGAACGGGTTCGTCAGGTGCGGGAGCTCCATGCCTATGGTGTAGCTCGAGCCGCGGAGGCCGCGCGCGGCAGCGCTCGGGCGGTAGTCGAGCTCCTCGATCGCGGCGAGCACGCGCTCGCGCATGGCCGGGCTCACGCCGTACGCGTCCCGGATGACCTTGGAGACCGCGGCGCGCGACACCCCCGCGGCCCGCGCGACGTCCAGGATCGTGGGGCGGCGTTGGCTGGGAGACTCGGTCACGGCATGAGTGTAGATCGGTCTCGGTTCGATAACGGCCCTTGCTGTGGAGTCGAGACCGGTCTACGTTTCCGGAGACCGATCTACACAGCAGCCCGGCCGGGCCGCGAGCGAGTGCCACGGTCGTGCCGCAAGCGGTCCACCGCCCCGAAGCCGCTATGACAGAGGAGACAGCGCAGTGAAGATCCAGACTCGCCTGCGACGCCGAGGCGCCATCGCCGCACTCGCGGCGGTGGGCACCCTGCTCGCCGGCTGCGGCGGAAGCTCCGGGGGGTCCTCCTCGGCTTCGACCACCACCGGCACCACCTCGAACTCCAGCGGGAAGACGACGAAGATCTCGTTCCTCGTCGACAACGGCGACGGCACCGTCGCGATGGCGAAGGCCGTCACGGATGCCTTCCACGCCGCGCACCCGAACATCACCGTCGACGTCCAGACCCGACCGGGCGGCGGTGACGGCGACAACATCGTCAAGACCCGCCTCTCGACAGGCGACATGGCCGACGTCTTCCAGTACAACAACGGCTCCCTGCTCCAGCCGCTCAAGCCCGCGCAGACGCTCGTCCCCGTCGACGCCGCCTCCTGGACGAGCGATCTGGACAAGAACTTCGTCGACTCCACCACCGTGGATGGCAAGCTCTACGGCTCGCCTTGGGGGCCGGCTTTCGGCGGCGGCATCCTCTACAACATCCCCGTCTACAAGAAGCTCGGCCTGCAGATCCCCCAGACCTGGGCCCAGTTCATGGCGAACAGCGCCAAGATCAAGGCCGCCGGCATCGCGCCCGTCATCCAGACCTACGGCGACACCTGGACCTCCCAGCTCATCGTCCTCGGCGACTACCACAACGTCGAGGCCACCACACCCGACTGGGCCACCAAGTACTCGAACGGCCAGATCAAGTACGCCACCGACCCCGCTGCACTCCGCAGCTTCCAGCACCTCGAGGACCTGCACAAGGCTGGCTACTTCAACAAGGACTACCGCTCCGCGAAGCTGAACGACGGCCTCAAGGAGCTCGCCACCGGCACCGGCGCGCAGTACCCCATGCTCGGATCCGTCGTCGCGGGCATCGAGCAGCAGGTCCCCGGCAAGATCAACGACGTCGGCTTCTTCCCGGTCCCCGGCGACAGCGCCGCGACCAACGGCCTCACGATCTGGCCGGCCAACGGCATCTACATCCCCAAGACGACCAAGGGCGACAAGCTCGCCGCAGCCAAGGAGTTCCAGGCGTTCTTCGCCACCAAGGCCGCCTGTGACGCCCTGACCAAGGGCCAGGCCCCGACCGGCCCCTACATGTCCAAGCAGTGCACCCTGCCCGCCGACGTCACGCAGGTCACGAAGGACACCACCAAGTACATCACCGAGGGCAAGGCCAGCACGGCCCTCGAGTTCAAGTCCCCCGTCAAGGGCCCAAACCTCGAGAAGATCCTCATCCAGGTCGGGTCCGGCATCGAGTCCGCGCAGAAGGGCGCCCAGGACTACGACCAGGACGTCCGCAAGCAGGCGCAGCAGCTCGGCCTGAGCTGGGCCTCGTGAACCCGACCCTGCTGGCGGCCCCGGCGGCCGCCAGCAGGGTCGCCGCCTGCCCGGCCGGGCATGCGATCGCACCGATCGGAGAATGACCCCCGTGACCACACTCCAGCAGTCGACTGGCACGGCTCGACCCGTCGCCCGCCGCCACCGGACCCGGACGGCCCCGGTCGACGCGCGGTACCCCTACTGGTTCTACCTGCTGCCGGCCGTGGTCTACGGGGTCTTCTTCCTCGTGCCGACCGTCGTCTCGTTCTACTACGCGTTCACTCGCTGGGACCTCTTCACCGCCCACTGGGTCGGGCTCGAGAACTTCCGAACCTTCTTCCAGGAGCAGTCCCTCGTCCGGGGACTCACGAACACCCTGATCTACGCGGCGATCACCTCCGGACTCAAGGTGGTCCTCGGGATGGCCCTCGCCGTGCTCCTCACCTCGAAGATCATCGCCCGGGGCTACCTCCGGTCGGTGCTCTTCTTCCCGACGCTGGTCAGCACCATCGGCATCGGCATCACGTTCACGGTCCTCATGAACCCCGAGAAGGGCCTGATCAACAACATGCTCAGCCACGCGGGAGTCACGGGCCCCGCATGGCTGGTCGACCCGAGCTGGGCCCTGTACTCGGTCGCCTTCGTCGACGTCTGGAAAGGCGTCGGCCTCGCCACCGTGATCTACATCGCCGGGCTCGTCTCCATCCCGCAGGAGTACTACGAGGCAGCACGCGTCGACGGTGCGTCGTCCTGGACCGTGTTCCGCCACATCATGCTCCCGCTGGCACGTCCCGCGACCGCCACCGTCGTCCTTCTCTCGCTCATCGGCGGCCTCCGCTCCTTCGACCTCATCTGGACCATGACCGGGGGCGGACCGGGCTTCACCTCCGACGTGATCGCCTCCGTCGTCTACAAGCAGTACCAGGCGGGCTTCTACGGACTCTCGACCGCGGGCAACGTCGTCCTCTTCGTCGTCGTGGCGATCATCGCGGTCCCCCTCTCGTGGTTCCTGAACCGGAAGGAGGTGCAGGCATGAGGAACGCCCGGCCAGCACTCGTCGGCGGAGCGGCCATCGTCGTGTCCGCCGTGTTCTTCCTCGTGCCCTTCGCGTTCATCTTCCTGACGGCAAGCATGAACACCGTGCAGTCGGGCGACCTGTCGTTCGCGCTGCCGCACGGCTTCCATCTCATCGACAACCTGAAGTCCGTCGTGCAGGCGCGGGACTACATGATCCTCACCGCCTTCGTCGACAGCATCGTCGTCACCGTCGTCAGCGTCACGGCCCTCGTGATCCTCGGCGCGATGGTGGCCTTCGTCCTGCAGCGCCGCGCGAGTCGCCTGAACCCCGCCATCAACCTGCTCGTGCTCGCGGGGCTCATCGTCCCCCCTGCGGTCGTGCCCACGATCTGGGTCCTGCAGAAGGCCCACGTCTTCAAGACGCTCGAGGGGCTCATGCTCATCGAGATCGCCTACGGCCTGCCGTTCTGCGTCCTGCTCTTCCGCGCGTTCATCGCCACCATCCCGCGGGAGCTCGACGAGGCCGCGATGATCGACGGCGCCGGCCCGCTACGGATCTTCTTCCAGATCATCTTCCCCGTCCTTCGCTCGGTCATTGTCACCGTGGTGGTCCTGCAGACGGTCTTCATCTACAACGACTTCCAGAACCCGCTGTACTTCCTCCCGGGGGACGACCACCCCACCGTCCAACTGACCCTGTTCAACTTCCAGAGCCAGTTCACGACGCAGTACAACCTGCTCTTCGCCGACATCCTCCTCGTCACGATCCCGCCGCTGATCCTCTTCGTCTTCCTGAACCGCAAGATCGTCGAGGGGATGGCCGCGGGCGCAGTGAAGGGCTAGCGATCAGCCCTCCTGCCCCGCCCCACCCGATCGGCCGCCCGCGATCGACGAGTGCGTCAACCCGCGGGAACCCAGAACCTCCTCACTCGAAGGACAGCCTCGCCATGCAATGGCTCGCCGCCATGATCACCCCTGCCCAGGAGCTCGCAGCGGCGCCCATCCTGCGAACGGAGTTCGCCCTTGAAGCGGGGCACGGCCCCGTGGCCTCCGCCCTGCTCTCGGCCTCGAGCTTCGGCATCTTCGAGGCGACGGTCAACGGAGTCCCCGTCTCCGACGAGGTGCTGTCCCCCGGGTGGAGCAGCTACGAGTGGCGCGTGCGGTTCCGCACCTACGACGTCACGCGCCTGCTGCGCCCCCGCTCCGTCCTCGGCATCCTGCTCGGGAACGGCTGGTACCGGGGCCGCCTGGGCTGGACAGGCGCCCGGTGCGTGTACGGCGACCGCCTCGGCGCCATCGCACAACTCGACGTCACGTTCGCGGACGGGCACGTTCAAACGGTTCTGACCAGTGACGCCTGGCTCGCGGGGCCCTCCGAGATCACCTCTGACGACCTGTACGACGGCCAGACCGTCGACGCCCGTCGGCGCGACCGGAACTGGACCCGACCCGGCGCCGATCTGTCAACCTGGGCCCCGGTCGAGGTACTGCCATTCGACACGAGTCGCCTCACGCCGTACGTGGGGCCGCCCGTCCGTCGCCAGGAGACCCTCGCGCCCACCCGGGTGTGGACTTCACCGGCCGGGAACACCCTCTTCGACTTCGGTCAGAACCTCGTCGGATGGCTCAGGCTCGAAGTGCGCGGAAGCGCGGGGACCGAGATAGCGGTGCGCCACGCCGAGGTGCTCGAGAACGGCGAACTGGCAGTCCGCCCGCTGCGATCGGCGCAGGCGACCGACCGGTACGTGCTCAGCGGCGAACTGGACGTCTTCGAGCCGACACTCACCTTCCACGGGTTCAGGTTCGCCGAGATCTCCGGCTGGAACGGCGACCTCGACTCCCGCTCCGTCGAGGCGGTCGTCGTCCACTCGGACCTCGCCCGGACCGGGTACTTCACATGCTCGGACCCCCTGCTCAACCAACTGCACAGCAATGTCGTGTGGGGCCTCAAGGGCAACTTCCTGGACCTGCCGACGGACTGCCCGCAGCGTGACGAGCGACTCGGGTGGACGGGCGACATCGCCGTCTTCGCGCCCAGCGCCGCGTTCCTGTTCGACGTCCGAGAGTTCCTCCGGGACTGGTTGCACGACCTGTCCGCAGAGCAGTCCGCCGCGGGCGGGCGTGTGCCGTACGTCGTCCCCGATGCCCTGAAGCTCCTTCCCGAGGCCGCGACCGACTTCGCCCACGAGTCGACCGCGATCTGGGGCGACGCCGCCGTCTGGGTGCCCTGGTCCCTGTGGCTCGCCTACGGCGACCGCCAGGTGCTTCAGGAGCAGTACACGTCCATGGCCTCGCACGCCCGCCGCGTCGAGTCCCTTCTCTCGCCCTCCGGTCTCTGGGACAGCGGATTCCAGTTCGGGGACTGGCTCGACCCGCAGGCCCCGCCGAACGACCCGTTCACTGCACGCGCCGACAGCAGCGTCGTTGCGACCGCCTGCGCCTACCGGACCGCGCGCATCGTCAGCGAGGCCGCCGCCCTCCTCGGAGACAGCGAAGACTCGAGGCGCTTCGCGCATCTCAGCGAACGGCTGCGGGCCGCGTTTCGGCTGCACTACGTCCGGCACGATGGGACCGTCACCAGCGATGCGCCAACCGTCTACGCCCTCGCCATCGCCTTCGGGCTCCTCGACGAGGAGACCTCTCGCCTCGCGGGGGAGCGCCTCGCCCAGCTCGTGGCGGAGAACGGGTTCCGGGTAGCGACCGGGTTCGCGGGCACCGCCTACGTCACCGACGCCCTCACCGTGACGGGTCACCTCACCGAGGCCTACCGTCTGCTCCTCGAGACCGAGTGCCCGTCCTGGCTGTACCCCGTCACCATGGGGGCGACCACCATCTGGGAGCGGTGGGACTCCATGCTTCCCGACGGGACCGTCAACCCCGGGGAGATGACCAGCTTCAACCACTACGCGCTCGGGGCGGTCGCCGACTGGATCCACCGAGTCGTCGGGGGGATAGCGCCGCTGCAGCCTGGGTACTCCCGCGTCCTGATCGCGCCGCGCCCCGGCGGCGGGCTCACGTGGGCGGAGTCCAGCCTGGAGACTCCTCACGGGCGGGTCCGTGTCCGATGGGAACAGGGTCAGGACGAGGTCACCGTGCACGCCACGATCCCGCCCGGCGTCGCGGGCCTGATCGACCTCCCCGGCCGGCAGAAGGAAGAGGTGGGCGACGGCACGCACCGTCGGACCTTCCGTCCCCAGGACATGGTGATCGCGGGGGAGGCGCCCTGATGAGCATCGACGCAGCACCCAGCCCCTACCGGGATCCCAGCCGCCCGGTTGAGCAGCGAGTCGAGGACCTGCTGGCGCGTATGACCTTGCGGGAGAAGGTCGGCCAGATGCTCCAGTTGGACGCGCGGGGGGACTTGAACGACATCGTGACCGTGCGGGGCGCCGGGTCCATCCTGCACGCCTCGCCCGAGGCGATGCTCGAGGCCATCGCGCTCGCGTCACGGACGCGGCTCGGGATCCCCCTGCTGACCGCGGACGACGCCATCCACGGCCACTCGTTCTGGCCCGGCGCGACGATCTTCCCGACGCAGCTCGGTATGGCCTGCACCTGGGACGCGGACCTCCTCGAGCGCGCGGCGAGGGCGGCTGCGGTCGAGGTCTCGGCCACCGGGCTGCACTGGACGTTCTCGCCGGTGCTGTGCATCGCGCGCGACCTCCGGTGGGGCCGGGTCGACGAGACGTTCGGGGAGGATCCGTACCTCATCGGGGAACTCGGAGCCGCGATGGTCCGGGGCTACCAGGGCGACGGGCTGGCCGACCCGACCGCCGTGTTGGCGTGCGCGAAGCACTTCGCCGGGTACAGCGAGACGCAGGGCGGGCGAGACGCGAGCGAGGCCGACCTCAGCCGGCGCGCCCTCAGGTCCTGGTTCCTCCCTCCGTTCGAGCGCGCGGTCCGCGCGGGCTGCCGGACCGTCATGCTCGGCTACCAGGCGATCGACGGGGTTCCCGTCACGGCGAACGGCTGGCTGCTGGACGAGGTCCTGCGCGGCGAGTGGGGCTTCAACGGGACTCTCGTCACCGACTGGGACAACGTCGGTCGGATGGTCTGGGAGCAGCAGGTCTGCGAGTCCCACGTCGAGGCCGCCGCCGTGGCGGTCCGCGCGGGCAACCACCTCGTCATGACGACGCCGGAGTTTCTCGAGGGCGCGCTCCAGGCAGTCTCCCAGGGGGACCTGAAGGAGACCGAGATCGACGAGGCCGTTCGGCGGATCCTCCGGCTCAAGTTCGAGCTCGGCCTGTTCGAGGATCCGCGGGCGCCAGACCGGGCGCGCCAGGCCGCGGTCATCGGACGCCCCGAGCACGCCGAGCTGAACCTGGAGGTCGCCCGCCGCTCGCTGGTGCTGCTGCGCAACGACGGAGTGCTGCCCCTCGCGGGTGGCCTGTCGCCCGGCGTCGACGGCCGCGGCGCCGCGGCCGACCGGCCCTGGACGGTCGCTGTCGTGGGGCCCAATGCGGACGATCAGCACGCGCAGCTCGGCGACTGGGCCGGCGCCTCCGGGCAGGTGAACTGGATGGGCGAGGGGCATCCGCGTCACCTCACCGAGACCGTGCTGGACGGACTCCGCGCCCTCGTGCCCCGCGACTGGTCCGTCACCTACTCCAGGGGCGCGGAGATCGGGACGATCGTCGAGGCGCCGGAGGGACCGCTCTTCCCGGACGGGCAGCCGCGCCCGGGCGTGTTCTCCCCCGCCGAGCCCGACGAGCGGGCCATCGCGGGCGCGGTCGCGGCGGCCCGTGCGTCCGACGTCGTCGTCGCGGTGCTCGGCGACACGATCGGCCTGGCCGGTGAGGGCCGCTCGACCGCGACCCTCGAGCTCCAGGGCGGGCAGTCGGCCCTGGTCGACGCGTTGACCGCGACGGGAACGCCCGTCGTGCTCGTCCTGGTCCACTCCAAGCCGGCCGTGCTGCCCGCGTCGGCGTCGAAGGTGTCCGCGCTCGTCGAGGCCTTCAACCCCGGCATGCGCGGGGGGAGGGCGGTCGCCGAGTTGCTGCTCGGCTTGATCGAACCGACCGGCCGTCTCCCCATCTCCGTTCCGCTGCACGTCGGCCAGCAGCCCGTGTACTACAACCAGGTGCGCGGGCAGCACGGGAACCGGTACGCGGACCTCACGCAGGAGCCGCAGTTCGTGTTCGGCGAGGGGATGAGCTACTCGACCGTCCGTTACGAGGACCTTGCCCTCGAACGGGACGAGGTCGACCCGGCCGGGGCCGTCGTCGCGTCGATCGCCGTCTCGAACACGGGCAGCAGGCCCGTCCTCGAGACGGTGCAGGCATACGTCTCGGACCTCGCGACCAGCGTCACGTGGGCGGAGCAGGAGCTGAAGGCGTTCGTGCAGGTCCCGTTGGAGCCGGGCGAGAGGACCGTCGTGTCCTTGAGCGTT
Organism: Motilibacter rhizosphaerae; assembly: GCF_004216915.1. Taxonomy (NCBI): domain Bacteria; kingdom Bacillati; phylum Actinomycetota; class Actinomycetes; order Motilibacterales; family Motilibacteraceae; genus Motilibacter; species Motilibacter rhizosphaerae. The sequence goes on along the minus strand of NZ_SGXD01000001.1, from coordinate 404,245 downwards.
CCGGCGGCCGCTTGCTCCCTGGTCGACGCACGGGGCGTGCGGGTGACCGAGCCGGGAGAGTTCGAGTTGCGAGTCGGCCCGACGTCCCGTCGCCCTGACCTGCTCTGCGCGCGGTTCCGCGTGATGCACCAGCGGGGGAGCTAGCAGGGCCAGGAGGTCCGCGCGTTGCCGCCGTCGGCCAAGCCTCCGGTCGGCCGATGGTCAAGCCGGGGACGACGTCCGTCGCCCCTTGGATGCAAACAGTAAGCCAGGACTTGCCATCTGTGTAGATCGGTTGACAGACCATATAGACCGGTCTACGTTGCGGCGACAACGTCTGAAAAGGCGCTGGCCTCACGCACCGGACGAGCGCCTGGCCTCGGCCCTCAGCAGTACCTCAAGCCACCACACCCACGTCCCGCTATGGAGGAACCATGAAGAACCGGTCCCGAACGAGGGCGGGGGTGGTGGCGACCCTGGCGGGGCTGGCAGTGCTCGCGGGTCCCGCCCTCGTCAGCGCGGCGCCCGCCGTCGCCGCCACGCCGGCCGACTGCCCGTGGATGGACACGAGCAAGACCCCCGAGCAGCGAACGAACCTCCTGCTCGACGCCTCGACGCTGGACCAGCAGATGCGCTGGCTCAACGAGGTGACCGCCGGCGACCCGTCGATCACGACGACCCCCACGCAGGGCGGCCTTGGCCAGCCCCCCGGCCCGCCGGTCACCTTCGCCGCCCAGGTCCCCTGCGTCGCGTTCACCGCCGACACCGACGGCCCCTGGGGCATCGCCTACGTCGGAGGGACGACCGCCTTCCCCGTTCCCGTGGCGCAGGCCGCGAGCTGGGACCTGGCCGTCACCAAGGCCAAGGGTGAGGCCATGGCCGACGAGGCCTGGCGCAAGCAGTACGACAACCTCTTCGCCCCCGGCCTGGACCTGGTCCGTCACCCGTGGAACGGCCGCAACGCCGAGTACCTCGGCGAGGACCCCTTCCTCGCCGGGACCATCTCCGCGACGTGGGTGAACGCGCTCGAGGACAACCCGAACCAGCCGGTCTCCGCGGTCCTCAAGCATTTCCTGGGCAACTCGCAGGAGCTCGACCGCGCGTCCAGCTCCTCCAACATGGACGCCCGCACCATGCACGAGCTGTACGGCCTGCCGTACGAGATCACCATGAAGGAGAGCAAGCCCGCAGGAGTCATGTGCGGGTTCAACCAGTTCAACGGCATCTACTCCTGCGAGAACCCCGACCTGCTCACCAAGTACCTGCGCGACGACCTCGGGTTCGACGGCTACGTCGTGACCGACAACACCGCGCAGCACTCCACGGCGACCGCGCTGAACTCCGGCCTGTCCCAGGAGCTCGGCCTCCCGCTCTACTTCACCCCGCCGAGGCTGCACGCGGCCCTCGACGCCGGCGAGATCACCGCCACCCAGATCCGCCAGGCGGCCTACCGCGTGGTCCTCGCCAAGTTCGCCCACGGCCTCATGGACCACGCCCTCCCGGCGACGGGGCGCTTCGACGACCAGCGCACTCCGGCCGCGCACGCCGTCGCCCGAGAGATGGAGGACAAGGGCGCCGTCCTCCTCAAGAACGACGGCCGCAACCTTCCGCTGACCGTCCACGGCAAGACCATCGCCGTTATCGGCGCCACCGCGTCGAACACCCCCACCAACGGGATCAGCGCCGAGTCCGTCTGCTCCTCGCCCCTGTTCGGCCTGTCCGTGGCGCCCCTCGCCGTCGACTGCCCGAACCCGAGCGCCCCCCTGGACGCCATCAAGGCCCGCGCCGCCAAGGACGGGAACACCGTCGTGTTCAACGACGGCAGCGACATCGCCTCCGCCGCTAAGGTCGCCGCAGCGGCGGACGTCGTCATCGCGTTCGGCTACAACCGCACCGGCGAGTCGTTCGACCTCGACACCATCAACCTGTTCGACCACGGCGACGAGCTGATCAAGGCCGTCTCCGCCGCCAACCCGCACACCACCGTCGTGCTCGAGACCGGCAGCGCCGTCCTCACGCCGTGGGCCGACAGCGTCCCCTCGATCCTCGAGGCATGGTGGCCCGGAGAGGCCGGTGGCGACGCCATCGCGGCGCTCCTGTTCGGCGACGTCAACCCCTCCGGCAAGCTGCCCATCACCTTCCCCAAGGCCGAGGCCGATCTCCCCACGGGCACGGCGCCCAACGCGCAGTACCCCGGCGTCTTCTCCGACGGCTCCACCACCCGCCCGGCCGGGTCCAAGGAGATCCGGCAGGTGAACTACACCGAGGGCCTCCAGCTCGGCTACAAGTGGTACGACCAGCAGAACATCACCCCCCAGTTCGAGTTCGGCCGCGGCCTCTCCTACAGCACGTTCAACTACTCGGGCCTCAAGCTGAACACCACCTACGACCCGGCATCCGGCGCGCCGCGCACCACCGTCAGCTTCAACGTGAAGAACACGAGCAAGATCGCCGGGTCCGAGGTTCCCCAGATCTACCTCACCTTCCCGACCGCGGCCGCGGAGCCCGGGAAGAGGCTCGTCGGGTTCGACCGCATCGACCTCGCCCCCGGCGAGCGACGCACCGTCAGCGTCGTCGTCGACGCGGCCGCCCCCAACCACCCGTACTCGATCTGGGACACGAGCAGCAACGGCTGGAAGACGGTCCCGGGCGACTACGTCGTCGCGGTCGGCTCCTCGTCGCGCGACCTGCGCCTCACCGGAACGGTCGGCGTGGACGCGCCGACCGCCACGGTCCCGCCCACCATCACCGGTCCCGGCGAGATCGGCCAGACGCTCTCGGCGACCCCCGGCCAGTGGACCCAGCCGCAGCTCCGCTTCGCCTACCAGTGGCTCCGGGACGGGCAGGCAATCCCCGGCGAGGACAAGCACTCATACCGAGTCGGCGCCATCGACGCGGGTAAGAGCATCAGTGTCCGCGTCACGGCCACGCCGCACGCCGGGCCGACCGGCACGGCGACCAGCGCTCCCGTCCTCGTCCGCTACGGCTCGACGGTCGCGGTGAAGGCCAACCCGGCGACCGGCGACACGTCGACCCGCTTCAGCGTGTCGGTCCAGGTGACGGCCGCCGCGTCCGCCGCGACGGCGGAGGGGACCGTCTCGGTGGTCGCCGACGGGCGCACCTACCCCGGCACCCTCCTGGGAGGCACCGCCGTGGTCTCCATCGGGCGGCTGCCACGAGGGACGAACAGGATCACCGTCCAGTACAGCGGTAGCCAAACGCTCCAGCCTGGCGCCGCGGACACGCGGATCAAGGTGAGCTGACCGAAGCGGGAGGGGACGGCGCGGTCGCGCCGTCCCCTCCCGCCGCGCGGGGAGAAACGCATCCACGGCAACGGTGCCGAGACATTGGTCAAGGAGGATCAAGACGATGAACAAGCGCCGCCCACTACCTGTTGCGGTCGCGATAGCGAGCCTGCTGCTCTCCGTGCTGTCTCACGCGCCGGCCGCACACGCCTCCGGACTCGGGTCCGTGGACTTCCTCAAGGCGAGTGGTCACGTCCTCAAGACGAACGCCGGCACCGGCAAGACCATCAACCTGCGCGGCACCAACGTAGGAGGCTGGCTGACCCAGGAGGACTGGATGTCCCCCCTGGGCGAGTTCGCGCTTGACCGGACGGGCTGGTCCGCGACCGCGTCCAGCGGCCCCGCCGAGAACGTCCTGGACGGTTCCCGCAGCACGGTCTGGTCCACCGGTGCCAGCCAGAGCGGCGGGGAGTGGCTGCGCATCGACCTCGGGGCGACGACGTTCTTCGACCGGCTCTCCGTGGACGACAGCGCGAGTCCCGGGCAGTACGCGCGCAACCTCGACGTCGAGACGTCGAAGGACGGCTCCGCGTGGACCAGCGTTGCCAACCAACCCGGGGCCGAAGGCGTCACCACTGTCCGGTTCGCGCTGCAGGCAGCCCGGTACCTGCGCGTCACGCAGACGGGCGACGCAGCGGTGCCCTGGTCCGTGAGCGAGCTCAACCTCTTCGACGACCCCACCCTTCACCCGGGAAGCCAGACGGCCACCGCCTCCTCTAGCTCGGTGAACACCTCGCCGTCGATGGCAGTCGACGGCAACCCCTCCACCGTCTGGCAGACAGGTACGCCGCAGGTCCCCGGGCAGAGCATCACCGTCGACCTGGGTCGCGTCGTCGCAGCGGACAAGGTCCTGTTCGACTCCGGAGCCGACACCGCCAACGACTACCCGAGGTCCTGGCAGGTCGCGACCTCCGAGGACGGCAGCACCTTCGTCCAGGCCGCCAGCGGTTACGGGCACAACCGGGTGATCCAGGCGGACTTCCAAGGCTTCAAGTACCCCCGGTACCTGCGCATCACCTCCACCGGCACCGCCGACCAGTGGTGGTCGATCGCTGAGATCGCCGTCTCCACCGGCACCACCCTCGATCGCAGCGGCTGGGTCGCTACGGCGACCGGCGGCGACGCACCGGTCAACGCCCTCGACGGGGACGTCAACACCCGCTGGACCACCGGGACCGCGCAGACCGCCGGCCAGAAGTTCCAGGTCGATATGGGCGCTCTCACCACACTCAACGACGTCGCGATCGACACGGCCAAGAACACGACCTCGGAAGGTGACTGGGCTCGCGGCTTCACCCTCGAGCTGTCCAGGGACGGCACCACCTGGACGACCGCGGCCACCGGCGCCGGGACCTTCAAGGCGACCAACATCAGCTTCCCCGCGCAGGCGGCACGCTACCTCCGGCTGACCCAGACCGGCAGCGCCCTGCAATGGTGGTCCATCGGCGAGCTCACCGCAGGCCTCTACAACGACGACTACAACCTCAACACCACCCTCACCCAGCGGTTCGGGGTCACCGGCGCACAGGCCGTCATCGACGCGCACCGGGACACCTGGCTGCAGACCTCCGACCTGGACAGCATCAAGGCAGCGGGGCTGAACTACATCAGGGTCCCGATCGGCTGGAACACGTTCCTGAACCTCGACGGGACCTGGAAGGCCAGCCCCTGGGATAGGCTCGACTGGGTCGTCCGAGAGGCCTCGTCGCGCGGCATCTACGTCCTCCTCGACCTGCACACCGTCCCCGGCGGCGGATGCTCATGGGCGAGCTGCGGACGCGTGGGCCCGAGCCCGAACAGCTTCTGGGGCACGCCCCGCTACCAGGACCAGGTCGACGACATCTGGAAGGCAATGGCGAGCCGCTACGCCGGCAACCCCGGGGTCGCCGGCTACGACCTCATCAACGAGCCCCTCGTCGACCCGGCCGAGGACGCCGCCGACATCCAGCAGAAGAACGACTACTTCAACCGGCTCTACAAGACCGTCCGCGCGGTCGACCCCGACCACGTCGTCGTCATGCCCGCGTTCCTCGGCGCGGACTCGGTCGCCAAGCCCGCGACGTACGGCTGGACGAACGTCATGTACGAGTTCCACCCGTACGACATGTCCGGCCCGAAGGACTGGACAGCGCAGGACAACCTCGTCACCAACGAGCTCGCCGCGATCCCCGACCGTTTCGCCGCTTTCGGCGCCCCCCTGCTCGTCGGAGAGTTCTCCCTCTACTACAACGACGACGAGTGGGCGCGCTTCATGGCCGGCCTCAACGCCGCCAGCGTGTCCTGGTCGAACTGGGCCTACAAGGTGAAGGGTGCCGCCGACGACGGGTTCGCCTACTGGGGCCAGTACTACGACGACCCGCAGCCCGTGCCGATCGTGAACAGCGACGACCAGGCGACCTTCACGGCGAAGCTGAGGCAGTTCGACACGTCGAGGTTCCATGAGAATACGGGACTCGTCGGGGTCATCAAGCAGTTCTCCGGCGGGCGGTCGGCATACGCTCCGAAGGTCGTCAGCCACGACGGGTGGACTGCAACGGCGTCCTCGACCGCGACGAACAGCTCCCCCGCGTGGGGGATCGATGGAACCAACGGGGCCGGCTGGTACAGCGGCCGGAACATGACCGGCGACGAGTGGTACGAGATCGACATGGGTGCCGCTCAGTCGGTGGCCATGATCACTGTCCAGACCCCGACAGCGTCAGTCGACGACTACCCCCGGGGTTTCGACATCGAGGTGTCGACCAACGGCGTGACGTGGACCCGGGTCGCGACCGGGGCCGGGTACGGGTGGAAGCGCCCGATCGCGACCGCGCCGTCGACCGCGAGGTTCATCCGCATCGCGCAGACGGGCTCGGCGCCGCAGTGGTGGAGCATCGACGACGTCACCGTGTACTCCTCCTACTAGCCCGGGAGGCGAGGGCGAGCCCGAGGGCGGCGCGTAGGTGTTCCGGGTCCCCGTGCCGGTGCGTCGCTCGCCCTCCTGTCCCACACGGCCGTTGGCCGCCCGGCGTCGGGGGTGCACCGGCTTTGGATGCATGGGCTGTGCTGCCGGCCCAAGTTCGGGGAGCCCGAGGGGCACGCCCTCGTCGCCGTGTCCGAGCTGGTGGCGCGGTGTGCTCGCACTGGTCGCCCGCGCCCCTAGCCCGGCTCGCCCTCCACGAGCACCCCGCAGCCGAGGGCGTGTGCATCTGCTCGCTCACCCCGCCGGGTGGGGCGCGGGTCGCGGTCGTCGGGGGTACGGCGAGTGGGGCGCCGTGCCGCTTCCCGCAGGACTCGCTGTCCGTGCGCGTCGCTCGCTGCCGCCCGTCCCGGGCGCCCGCTCCTGGGCAGCAGATGCGCGAGGTGTCCCTAGCGTGCCGCCTCGTCGGGCGAGGGCTCCACGTAGTCCGCGGCGGCCCTTCCGGCTGCCTGCGCGTCCGTCGGCTCGTTGCGTATGACAGCGCGGTCCAGGGCGCGCGAGTGGCCGCACGCCTTCCCCAGGTTGTCTTGGGCGCTCGCTATGGCCGCCCGAATTGCCATGCGGCCATGGCTGTCACTCAGCCTGCGGAGGTCGCGGAGGGCGTCTTCGAGGTGCGTGCCCAGGTTCCGCTGGTGCTCGAGAACTGATAGGGGATGCAGCGGTCGAGCCAGACGGCGGGGCTGGACACGAACGTCGGGGAGCGTCGGCTCGCGCGACTGAGGGGTCTCCGCACGTGCTGCGCGGGTCGGTGCCGCTGGAATCTCGGGGTGGGCGGTGTAGGGCTCGTCCTCGGACTCGGGCGGGCGGCGTTGTCGGGCTCGATCCCTTACGGGGCCAGGAGGCGGGCGAACTGGCTGACCATGGCCCGGTGTTCCCGGGTATCGCGCGGGCGGGTGGGCCGCTCGGCCAAGAGGAGGTCGTGCACGCGGCGAAGCTCTCGACGCTTGCGGTGGACCTCGCCCTGGCAGCGGCCGTCGGGGCAGTACGGGGACCGCCGGTCCCGGCTACCCCCGTTCGCCCGCGAGCGAGCAGGCGCAGGAACGGAGCGGTCCAGTCGGTCGGGCATGCCTCCCAGCCGTCGTCGTCGAGACTGCGCGGTACCTGATCCGGGCGGGCGTCCCGGTGTCCGTGGACGCGGTGAGGGCGAAGACGGCGATGGCGATGGGGCTGCTGGACTTCCTCGAAGATGCGCGTGGACGGAGCACGATGCCCGACACCCTCGTCTACGACGCGCACACACGGGCATCCCTGCTCGTCGGCGAGAGCAGGATCGCGCCCGTGCCCCCCGCGGTCGTCCAGTACCAGGTGTCCGGCACGAACGTCCTGCGCAAGTGGTTCGGGTACCGCCGGGCAACGCGACCCCAGACCCGCGGACCCCGGTCGCCGCTCGACGACATCCGGCCGACCTCCTGGCCCTCGGCGTACACGACGGACCTGCTCGACGTGCTCGTCCTGCTCACCGACCTAGAGACCGACCAGCAGGTCCTCCTCGACCTGGTCCTCGAGTCCCCCCGACTGACGCAGAGGGACCTGACCGAGGCCGGCGTGCTCCCGGTGAGCGACGCTGCAAGGATCCCCGCTAGCGCGGGCGCGGCGGACGCAGCCAACCGGCCAGGAGCAGCTCGGCTGAGAGCCTCCTCGACCCTCCGAGGGCGCGCAGCGAGCGGGAGAGCCGCGGCGGCGGCCGTCGCCGCAGCGGGGATGACGACGGCCGGCCCCGGGGACGCCTCCGCAGGGCGAAGGCGAGGCCCTAGCGCGGACTCCTCCGGGTCGTGCGGCTGACGCACGGCGGGCAGGCGCAGCGCCCAAAGTCGGGGGTGAGGTGGATGACGCCGCTGAGCTCGCCCCGGGCGCCCACGTCGACGAAGCCCCAGAGCTGGTTTGCCCGGGCGTCGTCTGCAGGAGTTCGGCACGGAGGGGTTCCGAGACGAGCTGGGCTGGATCAGGGTGGCCGTGCACGCGTGCAGGGTCCTCGACCGGCACGAGCGGGTCCTGTTCGTCACCGTCGCCGAACTCGACGAGGCCCGTGCCTCGATCGGCCGGGCCAGGGACGACGGGTACCGGCTCGTGATCGTCCCTCCCGGCGTGGCACGCATGCTTGGCAGGCCGACGACTGGTGATCAGCCGGTGACCACGTTGAGCCGCTTCGAGGCGCGGTACAACGACAGCTTCGCCTACGACTTCGTCGCCGCTGCGGACCTCACGGAGCAGGAGCAGGCCGTCCTCGCCCTTGCCCGGTCCCTGCTCCGCCTCGCGGGGACACGGCTCGGCGGGCGGGTCAAGGCCGTCCGCGTCTTGAGAACGATGCGCCTGGGGCCCGCGGGGACAACGTCCGCGGGCAGTGGCTAGGCGAGGAACAGGCGATCGTCGTGCGCCGCGACCAGCTCGCCGACCCGGTGGCGTTCGCCCGCACGCTCCTGCACGAGGCCGCCCACGCCCGAAGCGGCGCGCAAGACGAGTCCTTCGAGTTCGAGGACGCCCTCACCGACATCGCCGGCGACGCGGCCACCGGCAGGTAGCGCGGCCAGCGCTCCGGACGCGGCCAGGGCGCCTTCGGCGGCGAGGAGGACGCTAGAACGTGGGCGCCTGTCCGGTCGGCTCCCGGTGCTCGCCGGTGGAGCGTTCTGCGGCGTCGGCGTCGGTCGGGTCGCCTCGGATGACGGCGAGGTCGAGCGAACGGAAGTGGGACTGTGCGCCGGCGACGTTGTCGTACACGCTTCCCAGGGTCGCCTGGACCGTGGCGAGTGACTTGCCTCCGGTGAGCGTCCGCAGGTTCGTGATGGCGGCTTGAAGGTGTTTGCCGAGGCGGCGCTGGTGTTCGTCGAACTCTCTCTGGGTGCAGCCGTCCAGCCAGATCGCGGGGTTGGACACGAAGGTCGTGATCGGCTCCGGCCGCGGTGCAGGCGCGTCGGCGACCGCTCGCCCGACGCCGCCGGTCACTGATCCCTCGTCGGGGCGTCGCCGGCCGGGGCGGGGATCACGTGCGTCGGGCTCGAGTCCGTAGGCGGTCATGAGCCGTTCCACGTGGTTGACCATCGCGCGGTGCTGGGACAGCTCGGACGAGTCGGGATGCTCGGCGAGGAGGAGGGCGTGCACCTTCCGCAGCCTCTGTCGCTGCCGGTGGACCTCGCCCTTGCAGCGTCCGTCGGAGCAGTAGGGGGAGCGGCGGCCTCTCGTGCCCGGCTCGACCGGACGCAGCGGAGTGCGGCACGTGGGGTTGGCGCACGGAATGGGTCCCAGGTCGTCGACCACCGCGCGCAGGTCTAGGGCGTCGGCGGTCACAATTCGAACGATATTCGCGGCACGGGGCGGTGGCAAGGCTGCCTCGGCGGATGACTTTGACTGCAGGAGCCTGACAAGGGGGCCTCGACTGCACGGCGGGGCGGGCCACGATTAGCGCTCACGAATTCCATGGTTGACGGCATGGAACGGCGCATGATAGGGGCTGGTGATCTAGCGTGGCACCTGGCAACCCGTCCCGAGGCGAGCAGCCAGCGGCTTCCGACGGGGAACAGGTCCGGACGGCGTCATGGCGTCGACCGCGACGGGTTCGACGCCATGCGCTTGGCGAAGTCGGGTGGAGCCGACTAGCCGGGCCTCACTGCCGAGATCAGCGACCAGGAGACCAGGAACCATCGTGACACCTCTCGCGGTGGCGCGCAAGCGCGCGCCCATCCCGCCGTCCGGGACAGCCGAGCGCACGTCGCTCGCCCTTCCCGCCCCGTCGCCCGCCGCGGCGCCCGCCGTCATGCCGCCCCGCCCCGTCGTCACCCCGACGCTCCCGCTCCCGGGTGACCGTCCGCGGCGTGAGACCCCGGCCCGGGCTGTGGCCGCGGCGTCCCCCGGGGACCGGGCGCCCGTGCGGGGCCGGGGCCACGCAGCCGCCGTGGACCCCCTCCTGACTCACCCGGCGCTCTGACCGCCGCCGTCCCGCGGGCCCGTTCCCGCGGGACGGCGCCCGCCGACGTCCCTCCGGCCGTAACCGCTGGCCCCTGCCGGCAGCGGCCAGCAGGGGCGCGTCTGCCTGCCCCGCTCACGCCCGTCCACGACCCGGCGTCCACGACCCGGCAGCCACGACCTCGCGGCCGCAACCGCGGCGACCCAACCCCGCCGACCCCTCAGGGAGATCACGATGCCCAGGCACAACAGCACCGAGAAGCGAGCCGCCCGGCTCGTCCAGGAGATCACCGGCGAGCCGTACACGGTGTGCCTCAACGCCGTGCGCGCCCGGTCCCTCGCCCCGCTCGCCGCCCGCGGCGTCCCCCGGAACGTCCTCGACGAGGTCGAGGACGAGCTCGAGGACGCCTACGGGCTGATCCTCGACCTTCCCGCGGGCGCCGCCCCCGGTCCGGTGGCGTTCCGTGAGCCGCCGGTCGCCGGCGGCCGCGCGGTCGTCCGGGGGGAGGAGCCGTGACCGGGCCGGCGTACCTGCCGTTGGTGCTCCTCCGCGGACGCGACGGGGCGTCGCGGCACGTGCGACTCGAGGACGTGACCGCGGCCGAGATCGCCGCCGGGAATCCGGTGCGGCGGATCGTCGGTCGGAAGGGGGCGCCCAACATCCCGGGCGACTACTGGAGCGAGAAGGACGGCCGGCACCTGCCGTTCGAGTCGCAGCTCGAGCTCAGCCGGCTGCTGCTCGGGGAGCACGACCCCGACGTGACCGCGATGCTCACCCAGCCTTTCGTCTTCCTCCGCCCCGACGGGGGGCGCGCCGCAACCCCGGACATCCTCCTCGTCCGCCGCGGCGGGGGCGCGACGGTCGTGGACGTCGTCCGCCGCGACGCCCTGACCCGGCCGCGGCTGCGGGAGCGCGCACGGCAGGTCGGCGCCGCGCTCCGCGCCCGCGGCTGGGACCACGAGGTGTGGACCGGCGCCGACCCGTTGGTCGTGTCGAACGTCCGGTTCCTCTCCGGGTACCGCTGGGCCGACCGGATCGACCCGGCGTCCCTCGCCGTCGCCCGGGGCGCGACCGGGGCGCCGACGACGTTCCGCCTCGCCCTCGCCGCCGCCGCCCCCGGGGACGTGCCGCTCCTGCGGCCCGCGCTGCTGCACCTGCTCTGGAATGGGGAGCGCGCCTGCGACCTGACGAAGGTCCTGTGCGGCGACACCGAGATGTGGCCGCGGTGAGCGCCGGGGCAGGGCTCGTCCTCCGCATGGGCGGGCGTGTCGACTGGGACGGCGCGCGCTGGGCCGTGCAAGGGATCGACGGGGCGTCGGTGATCCTCGACGACGGACACGGCACTGTCCGGCAGGTCGCCGTCACCCGGCTCACCGGCGACCTCCTCGTCGACGCGCCCAGCGCAGCCGCGGACGACCAGGGCCACCGGCCCGGCTCCGGGTCAGACGACACCGGCGGCGAGGCTCTCGGGACCGTTTTGGCCGCGCTGCCTCCCGAGGCGCTGGAGCAGGTCCGCGAACGCTCCCGGCACGTCCGCGAGGTCCTGACCGGGTACGGGTCCGGGAGCGCGGAGGTCCCCGCGCCCGGGGAACCGCGGGACGCGTACTTACCAGCACGCCCGCGCCGGGACCGCATGGCGGAGAAGGCCCGCGAGCTCGGCGTCAGCACCAAGACGATCAAGCGGTGGGTCGGCGCCTACCTGGAAGGCGGGCCCGCGGGCCTCGCCGACCGCCGGTTCGGGGCCCGCAGCGGACCCCTCGCCCGCCTGGACCACCGGTGGCTGGACGCCGCGCGCGCCGAGCTGGACGACCTCGAGGAGGAGTCGACCCGGTGGAAGGACACAGTGATCCGCCGGATCGAAGTCGTGCTCTGCCGGAAGTACGGCGTCGACGGCGACGGCCGGTGCGTCGTGCCGCTCCCGTCGCGCGCCACCGCGCACCGGGCGCTGACCGCGCTGTCCCAGGGCCGCGCCTCCTTCACCACGGCGAAGCGTCGGCGCTCGGTAGCGAACTCCCCGCAGGGCGCCTACGGGAAGCTGCGCGCGACCCGCCCCGGCGAGTACGTGCTCCTCGACAGCACGGTCCTCGACGTGTTCGCCGTGGACCCGGTGACGCACAAGTGGGTCCGCTGCGAGTGCACCGTCGCGATCGACCTGTTCTCCGCGTGCATCCTCGGGCTGAAGCTGTCCCCCTGGTCCACCCGCGCGGTCGACGCGTCCCTCGTCCTCTACGAGGTGGTCGTCCCCAACGAGGGGGAGTACGCGGGCGTCCCGAGCTTCGTCGTCGTCGACGCCGACCAGATGGAGACCGGCCGCCCGCTCACTCACAACGAGGAGCGCCGCGGCGTGAACCAGCGGCTCCGCGAGATGGGCGGAGAACTCCCCTCCGTCGCCCCGGAGAACGTGGTCATCGACCACGGCAAGGTCTACCTGTCCGACCTGTTCCTGTCCGCGTGCGCCGCCATCGGCGCCACCGTGCAGCCCGCCCGCCCCCGCACCCCGACGGACAAGGCCAGGGTCGAGCGGTTCTTCCGCACCGTGCACGAGGTCCTGCAGAACCTGCCCGGGTTCAAGGGCTCTGACCCCCTCGCCCGAGGCGTGGACATCGAGAGCAAGGCGTTCTACTACCTCGACGAGCTCGAGGCGATCCTGCGCGAGTGGATCCGCGACTGCTACCACGCCAGGCCCCACGACGGGCTCGCGCTGCCGGAGCGGCCCGGCGTGCCCGTCAGCCCCCGCGACATGCTCAACGTCGGCATCGCCAGGGCCGGGCTCCTCCGGCTGCCCGCCAGTCGCACCCACATCTTCAACTTCCTGCCGACCCGATGGGTCCACATCAAGCACTACGGCATCGAGTTCGACGGCCTGCGCTACAACGGCCCCGCCCTCACCCCCTACCGCGACCAGGCCAGCCCCTACCCCGCGCGGGAGGGCCGGTGGCCGGTGCGCCGCGACCCCGACGACGTCCGGCACGCCTACTTCCAGGACCCGGCCGACAACACGTGGCACCGCCTCCGCTGGGTCCACGCCCCCGAGGTCCCCGCCCCGTTCGGGGAGGAGGTCGTCGCCATCGCGAAGGCGCTCGCCCGTGAGGAACGGCGCGACGTCGAGCCCGTCCTGCTCCGTCTCATCGACGACTGGACGTCCGGCATCGTCGCGACCCGCCCGCAGCGCATTGCCGCCATCCGCTCCGCAGCGGCCCGCGGCGACCTCAAGGCGGCCGCCGTCGTAGCGGCTCCCGTCTCCGGGGACCAGACCCCGGAGGAGTACGTCTACAGCGCCATCGCGCTCGACCCGACCCCCGCTGCCGCGGTTCCCCGGGGCGCGGCAGACGCGCCCCCCGCGACGGGCGCGCCCCTGGCCGACCTCGACCTCCCCGACGAGGAGCGCCGCGGCCCCGCCCCCGACCAGGACGACGACATCGAGCCCATGGAGATGCTGTGACCGCACGCAGGAGCACCGCCCGACGCGCCGCCCCGCCGGCGCCGGAGACGATGGAGGAGCCGCTCAACAGTCGCACCGGATGGCTCGCCGCCGTCAACGAGCAGAAGCCCCCGAAGCCCACCACCATCCCCACCGCCGACCTCGCCGCCGTGTCCCAGCTCGACCTGGCCCGCTACAACCGGGAGCGGCGCGCCTGGCACCAGAACCTCGGCCCGTTCAAGACCCCGTCCCTGCGGCGGGTCCTCGAGGACCTCGACCTCGTCGTCGAGTCCAACAGCGAGGTCAGGCAGAGGATCAGGCCGGCCGTCGCGGTCAGCGGGCAGGCCAACCTCGGAAAGACCACCGCCGTCGTCAGCTACGGCCAGGACCTCCACCGCCGCCGCGTCGCCGAACTCGGCGACCGGACCGCCACCGGCGACGAGCGCGTCCCCGTCTGCTACATCCGGCTCACCGGACAGACGCACCCCCGCACCCTCAACGAGATGCTCTGCATGTTCTACGGGCTTCCCGGCACCAACAGGCAGACCGCCCCCGTCCTCGCCCGCCGCGCCCAGGACGCCATCGCCCGCTGCGAGACCGAGGTCGTCATCCTCGACGACGTCCACTTCGTCCAGCCGACCCACGCCGCCGGCCAGGCCGTCAACAACCACCTCAAGCACCTCGCCGAGACCCTGCCGTGCACGTTCGTGTACGCCGGCATCGACCTCGACCGCTCCAGCGCCCTCCTCGGCGGCGACACCCCCGCCGGCGCCCAGACCCGCCGCCGCTGGACCCTCGTGCCGATGGAGCCGTGGCACCAGTCCGACTCGGACTGGTCACGTGAGTGGCGGCGCCTGCTCTCCGGCATCGAGCAGAACCTCGTCCTCGGCTCCGCGTGGCCCGGGATGCTCCACCGCGACCTCCCCGAGTACCTGTGGGCACGCAGCGCCGGAGTCATCGGAAGCCTCATGACCCTCATCCACCGCGGCTGCCACCTCGCCGTCACGACCCGCGAGGAAGCCCTCAACCGCGACATCCTCGAGCGGGTCCGCCTGGACTACGCCGCCGAGCACACCCGGAAGGACCGCACCAGCTCGTGACGCACGCAGCCATCGCCGTCCGCCTCGCGCCCCTGCCCGGCGAGGCCCTCGACTCCTGGGTCGACGCCTACGCCCACGACCTCCACACCCCCACCGGCGACCTCCTCCGCGCCCTCGGCCTGTCCCGCCTCACCGCCTACCGCGCCCACCGCACCGTCCTCGACGATGCCGAGACCGACGCCCTCGCCGCCACCGCCGGGCTCGACCGCGACGCCGTCACCGCCCTCGCCCTCAACCGGTGGGACGGCGTCGCGCTCCGCATCGACCCGACCACCCTGCTCCCCGACCGCAAGAACCTGTGGACCCGCGGGCGCGGCTCCCGGTTCTGCCCCGCCTGCCTCGACGAGACCGGGGGCCGCTGGAAGCTCTCCTGGCAGCTCGCCTGGGCCGTCGCCTGCCCCGAGCACCGCCTCCTCCTCGCCGACGCCTGCCCCCACTGCGGAAAGGTCCCGCGCTACCGCGACTCCCGCAACTGGCTCGTCCCCGAGCCGGGGGAGTGCGGCTCCCCGTCGACGGACGGACGGAACCGGGGCCGCGCCGCCGACGCCTGCGGCTTCCCGCTCGCCGGCACCCCCGCGCCCGAGCTCCCGGAC
Source organism: Motilibacter rhizosphaerae (assembly GCF_004216915.1). NCBI lineage: Bacteria > Bacillati > Actinomycetota > Actinomycetes > Motilibacterales > Motilibacteraceae > Motilibacter > Motilibacter rhizosphaerae. The sequence continues at coordinate 388,990 of NZ_SGXD01000001.1, read as the reverse complement.
GCCTCCCCGGTCCTGCATGCCCAGCGCGTCATCGACACGTGGCTGGCCGGCGGCGCCCACCCAGTCGCCGGGGAGACGGTCCCCACCGCCGACGCGTTCACCGACCTCAAGACCCTCGCCGGGTTCGTCCTCGGCAGCATCGAACCCGCCGACGTCCCGCCCGACCACCCCGAACTCCTCGAAGCGGTCACCGCCCTCGCCGCAGCCCGCCTCCCGCGAACCCGCACCTTCACCGCCCCACCGACCGCAGCGCTGACCGCCGCGGCCCTCGCCGTCGCAGCGCCCGCCCTCGACGCGCCCAGCCGCGGCGACGCCGCGACCGGGCTCGAGCTCTACGTCCGCCGCCGCCGCGACCAGGGCAAGCCGATCACCCCCAGCGTCCTGCGCAACCAGATCGGCGCGTCGACCCCGCTGCTCGGCGACATCCTCGTCCTCGCGGCCCGCCCGCTACGCGGGTCCCTCGAACGCGTCCGCGCCCGCGACGACGCCGCCACCGTCACCACCGCGAACGTGCCGCAGCTCTTCTGGCACGACGCGACACCCCACCTCCTCCGCTCCGTCTGCCAGCCCCAGCTCCTCGCCCTCGCCCTCAGCGCCGCCGTCCTCACCAGCGACGGCCGCAACTGGCAACGCGCCCAGCTCGACCTCGGCGTCGACGAGCCCCGCTCCGTCAGTTATGCCTGGGCCTGCATCCGCGACCGCGGACTCCTCGACTTCGCCGAACGGTTCGTCACGTCCGTCAGGCAGACCCTGAGCGACGCGCCGCCCCCCATCGACTACGACCGGCGCCGCCGCCGCTTCCCGGACGTCGACCCCCTCACCGACGACGAGTGGGACAACGTCGTCACAACCACCGGATGGGACCTCCCGCCCGCCGGTTCCCCCCGAGACGCCTACACCGCGATGGCGCTCCACGAGATCCTCACCGGCAGCGACCCGATCGGCCGGACCGGAAACCCCGACTACAGCAAGGGCTTTGTCAACGGTTACCGCACCTTCACCCGCGCCCGGCTCCCCGACGCGGCCCCCGCCCTCCACGAGACCGCCGCCGCCCGACTCGCCCGCGAAGGCATCCACGAACCCGTCACGTGGACCCCGACCGTCGCCCCCTGACACCCCGGCCCCGCGGACGCGCACCCCGGCACCGAGACGCCCCCGTTCCCGGACGGGTCGCCCGGTAGCCCGCTCCGACCCCGGACACCGATAGGGAAGGCGCGACCGCCGCTGCCCATCCGGGAGCCGCGGGCGGTCGGCGACCGGGCCCGAGCCCAAGGAGCGGCCCGGCCAGAACGAGAAGGACGATGCTCACCGTCAGGATCGAGGAACTGCAGCGGAACCCCCACGCCGTCCGCGACCGGCCGTCAGCGAGCCCCTCGCGATCACCCTCGACGAAGTCACCGTCGCCTACATAGGCGGCGCCGGCGGAACGGCCTGACCCAAGGCTACGAGCCGCACAAGGAGGACTTCACCGACAACGGCGCGAGCAGCGACCCCCGGCGCCCCGCCGACGTCGCCGCCGCCCGGGCCGGCTACTGGGCTGGGACAACGACCCCGGCGCGCAACGAACGGCGAGGGAACGGCCTCGGCGTCCCCCGGACGGCTCCCGCTTCGAGCGGCAACAGGCGAATCCCGCGCACAGACCAATCGCTCCGGACTCTCACCGCACCGTGCCCCTCGGCACCTTCTCGAGTACCGCCGCCGGCCCCTCGCGGACGCCCCGACGCCACCTGCCCAACAAGAACAACTCTGGTGAGACAACCGTCGGACAAGAGCTCGAGACGAGCCGCCAACTCACGCTCACACGCGGACAAGTGGCTGGGGACCCTATAGGGTGGTGGGCCCGTCCGCGGAGGACGTCCGCTCAGAGCCCCCAGCCCCACCGCAGCTGTGTGACGCCGGAGGCATTGTTCACCGCGAGCCCGGACCCGCTCTGCCTGGTGATGGAGTACGTGTCACCCGACCGCAGCCCCGGCCAGTAGACCAGCCCGATCCCGTTCGCGCGCGCGTAGTCCGTCGTGGCAGCGAAGTACGCGGTGGAGGTGTTGCCGTCCTGCGGGCCGCCGCTGTACTGCAGCCCGGTGGTCATGGGAGCGCCCGCCTCGTCGATGACCGTGCGAGAGCCGCAGCTCCCGATGCGCCCGCTGAGGTTGGTGGTCCAGGCGGAGCGGGTCGTGTCGTTCGCCCAGTAGCCGTAGAAGTGCAGGGCCAGCAGGGTTCCTGACAGCGCGCTCGCGGCGCAGACCCCGGTGACGTCGTCGTCGTAGCCAGTGCCGCTGACGAGCACCCGGCCGCGCGGGACGCTCGCGTGGCGGGAGAGCCATCCGGAAGCGACCGAGGTCCACGCGCTGAGGCTGTAGCCGAACGGCTCGTTCATCGGTTCGAAGGACACGCCGCTGTCGCTGCCGTAGTCCGTGACCACGGTGTCCCACATGGCGTTCCAGGCGGCCGTGTCGTCGATCGTGCCGTCCTTGCTGGTGTCAGCCTCCCAGTAGCCCAGGACCACGCTCATGCCCCGGGCGCGCGCCTCGTCGATCGCCCCCTTGTAGCTCGCCCACCAGGACGAACTGACGGACTGGGGGTTCACGGGCAGCCGCACGGTGTTCGCCCCGAGCTGGGACTGGAAGCCGCCGAGGATGCCGGCGGCCTTGCTGCGCACCGTCGCGTACGTGTCGGACGCGGTCAGTCCGGTCGGGATCACCCACCCGGCGACGTAGTTGTCGCGGGCGTCAGCCCAGTTGACGCCGCGGATGCCGCTGGTCGCCGCGGCCGCGTCGGGGGCGCCGACCGCGGTGACCAGGGGCGCCGCGAGCAGGGCCGCTGCGGCGGAGGTGAGCAGCCGGACGCGGGTACGCGGAGGTAGCACGGAGTCTCCCTCGACTCGAGCGCGTGGCGACGAGGACGTCGCTGCTGCTTGGCATGTTTGCGCAAACAGCCTCACGAGTGTGTGCTGCGCCGACACGGGCTGTCAAGGCCGGCCCCGGAGGCCCCTTGCTCCGAGAAGCACACGAACCGGACGCGGCGCCGTCTTGACGCGCCGCCACAGAGGAGCGACCATGACCGCTGTTTACGCAACCATGACTCAAGGAGGAGCTCGTGATCCGTACCCCCCGCCTCGCTCCGCGCTTGCGGCGAGCGGCTGTCGCGATGACGGCCGCGGCCGTCGTCCTCGGCCCTGCCGCCGTCGCCTCGGCCAGCCATCTCGAGGTCCCGAAGGCCGGCACCAACGACTTCCGCGGCGTCAACTGGGCCGACCCGCGGGACAACTACGCCAGCGATGCCGTCGTCCCCAGTGGCCTCTCGACGGCCGACAGCTACCGGACGGTCTACGCGAAGGCTCGCGACATCACCAAGGGGTTCGAGCGCAACCTCGGCGCGAACACCCTGCGCCTGCCCGTCAACCCGGCGAGCGTGGGTACCGCATGGTGGGACTCGTACCGCGGCGCGATCGACGCTGCGACCGACCGCGGGGACAAGGTCATCCTCAGCTACTGGGAGGCCGACACCAGCAAGGACGGCAAGGTCGACGACACCGCGGCGTGGAACACCATGTGGGACACCGTGGTGGAGGCGTACGAGGGCAACCCGCGCGTCTACTTCGAGCCGATGAACGAACCCCACGGCTACACGCTCGCGCAGTGGGTCTCCGTCACGTCGGGCTGGCTCGCCCGCCACGCTGACGTCCCCCGCGGCCGCGTCGTCATCTCCGGCACGGGCTACAACGACGACGTCACCGGCGTAGGCGGCACAGCGGCCCTCGACGGGACTCTGCTGTCGCTGCACTTCTACGGTTTCTGGGGCAGCGCGACGACCGAGGCCGAGTGGGTCGCCAACCTCGAGCCGCGCATCGGCGCGTACTCAGGGCGCACGATCATCGACGAGGCAGGCTCTCCGATGACCACCGGGCTGAACTACGGCGCGCACGACGGCAACACGTCCACCGCCTACTTCGCCGCGACGACGGACATCGCCCGTGCGCGCCACATGGGCATCGTCTACTGGCCCGGCCTGCGCACCGGCGACTCGTACTCCATCGAGTCGCTGACGACGAGCGGGAAGCTCATCGACAACAACGCCAGCGGCGTCGCGCAGCTGCGCTGGGGCTGGGGCTACGGCACGCACGAGCCGGTCAACGACCTGCCGGCCGCTCCTCCCGGTGGTCCCGTCACCAACGTCGCCGCGGGACGCTGCCTCGACGTGCCCGGCTTCGCCACCACGCCGGGTACGGCGCTCGACCTGTGGGAGTGCAACGGCGGGGGCAACCAGGCCTTCGACGTGACGGCAGCGGGCGAGCTGCGCATCTACGGCGGCAGCTGCGTCCAGCCGGTCGCGGGGACTGCGGGCAGCGCGGCGGAGATCCGGCCCTGCGACGGTTCCGCGGCCCAGCACTGGCAGGTGCAGGAGAGCGGCGCGATCGCGAGCGTCGGCTACCCGGGCCTGTGCCTCGAGACCGTGGGCGGCGGCACCGGCAACGGCACCGCGGTCGAGGTCGGCACCTGCGACGGGCGGTCGGGGCAGAGCTGGTCCACCAGCTGAGCCAGGCGCACGAGCGCGGCGGCCGGGCCGGGGAGCGTCCCCGACCCGGCCGCCGTCGTGCGCGAGACCGGCCGGGCGGCTCAGGCCTCGGTGTGGCCGAGGCGCAGTCCCTCCACGAACGACACGGAGTCGCGCGCGGCGTGGAGCTCGAGCAGTACCAGCTCGTTGCCGCGCTCGCGGACGACGGGGCCGGGCACGTACAGCGTCGTCTGCGGTCCGCGCGACCAGTAGCGGCCGAGCGGCCAGCCGTTGACCCATGCCACGCCCTTGCCCCAGCCGGAGGTGTCGAGGAACAGGTCCGCCGGAGCGCTCGCGACGTCGAAGGTGGTGCCCACGAGGACCGGCCCAGCGCTCAGTGCTGACCGCGGTCCTGGCGCCCCGGACAGCGCCTCGGCCGCACGGTCCAGCTCCAGCGGCATGACCTCCCAGTCCCGCAGGGGCGCGCCGTCGACGCGGGCCGGCCCGACCAGGCCCTTCGCCTCGCCGATGCGTGCGCCGTAGTTGACCCGGCCCTGGTCCTCCACCAGCAGCTCGAGGACCTCCCCAGGCGGGAGGGACAGCCTCCGCTCGTGCGAGTCGCGGGCCAGGACCCCCACTGGGCGGCCGTCCACGCTGACCAGGGCGCGGTCGCGCACCTCACCCAGCTCGAGCACACCACCTGCACCGTGCGGCAGTCGCGTGCGGTAGACCGCGAAGCCGGACCAGTGGCCGAGGTCGTCGAAGGACGGCAGCCTGGTCCCCCGCCGCCAGGTGCCCAGCTCGCCCAGGGCGTCGGACAGGGCGCGTACGCGCTGCACCGGCACCCGGAGGGCGGGAGCGGGAGCGGCGGGAGCGATCTCCTCGTCCGGGACGACGGTGTGGCGTGCGAGCACCTCGCGGAACGCCCAGAACTTCGCGGTGGGGTGCCCGGCCTCGTCGAGCGGCGCGTCGTAGTCGTAGCTCGTCACCGTCGGCCGGTAGACGCCCTTGTCGTTGGCGCCGTTGGTGAAGCCGAAGTTCGTGCCGCCGTGCAGCATGTAGAGGTTGACCGACGCACCGAGGGAGAGCAGCTCGTCGAGGTCGGCGGCGGACTGCTGGGCATCGGTCGTGTGGTGGTGCTCGCCCCACGCGTCGAACCACCCGTTCCAGAACTCCGCGCACATCAACGGGCCTGTCGGCTGGTGCCGCCGCAACGTCGCCAACCGCTCGGCAGGGCGCGAGCCGAACGACGCGGTCTTGTGCAGCTCGGGGAGGCTGCCCGCCGCCAGCATCTCGTCCGTGGGCTGGTCGACCGTGGTGTACGGCACCGTGAGCCCGACCCGCTGGTACAGCTCCACCAGGTGGCGCAGGTAGTCCTGGTCCGCGCCGTACGCGCCGTACTCGTTCTCCACCTGCACGAGCGCGATGGGCCCGCCGGCCTCGACCTGGCGGGGCACGAGCACGGGTGCGAGCCGCTCGAGGTACGCGTCGACCGCGGCGAGGTAGCGCTCCTCGTGGCCGCGCACACCGGTGGCGGGGTCGCGGAAGAGCCACGCGGGCAGGCCTCCTCCGTCCCACTCGGCGCAGATGAAGGGGCCGGGCCGCACGATCGCGAGCAGTCCCGCAGCGTGCACGAGGTCGAGGAAGCGACCGAGGTCGAGGCCTCCGGAGAGGTCGAACACGTCGGGGTCCGGCGCGTGCGCGTTCCACGCCACGTAGGTCTCGACGGTGTTGAGACCCAGCAGGCGCGCCTTGCGGATCCGGTCCTCCCACTGGTCGGGGTGCACGCGGAAGTAGTGCAGGGCGCCCGACAGGATCCGGAAGGGCTTGCCGTCGAGGAGGAAGTCCTGCTCGCCGATCTCGAACGTGCGGGCCATCGCGGTCCTTCGCATGGAGGGCTTGTATGTTGACGTAAACACGCTACTCTGCCGAAGACGGTTGCGTAAACATGGTGGAGGGTCGATGGCGCCCACAGTCCTCGCGGAACGCTCGGCACCACCCGTGGCAGTGCGGACCCGACGGAGCAAGCGGTCCTGGACCGGGTGGCTGTTCGTCGGGCCGTTCGTGCTGGTCCTCGTGGCGATGCTGCTCGTCCCCATCGGCTACGCGTTCTTCCTCAGCCTGCACCGCAAGCAGCTCATCGGCGGCAACCACCTCGTGTGGTTCTCGAACTACGAGGAGGTGCTGCACGACAGCGACTTCTGGCACGCCTTCCTGCGCGCCCTGCTCTTCCTCGCCGTGCAGGTGCCGGTGATGCTCGGGCTGGCGCTCGTCGCCGCGCTCGCGATCGACAGTGCGAAGCTCTTCCTGCCGTCGTTCTTCCGGATCGCGCTCTTCCTGCCCTACGCCGTGCCGGGGGTGGTCGCCGCGCTGATCTGGGGCTTCATCTACGGACCCCGCTTCGGGCTCACCGGCTCGCTCAACGACGCGCTCGGCTCAGCGGTGCTCCACCCCTTCAGCCCGAAGGTCGTGCTGGCCTCCATCGGCAACGTCGTGACGTGGGAGTACCTCGGCTACAACATGCTGATCTTCTACTCTGCACTGCGCATCGTCCCTGGCGAGCTGTACGAAGCAGCGGAGATCGACGGCGCCGGCGCCCTCCGGACGATCGTCTCGGTCAAGCTCCCAGCCCTGCGCGGAGCGATCGTCATCGCCACGATCTTCTCGATCATCGGCAGCTTCCAGCTCTTCAACGAGCCCAACCTGCTCAAGGTGTTCGCCCCCAACGTCATCGGGACGGCGTTCACCCCGAACATGTACGCCTACAACCTCTCCTTCGCCGGCCAGCAGTACAACTACTCAGCCACCGTCGCGATCGTCATGGGCGTCATCACCGCCGTCATCGCCTACACCGTGCAGGCACGCGGCACCCGCGAGGAGGACCGATGAGCATCGCCGCGCACCGCGCGTCCGCCCGCCGCTCCCCGAGGCAGCGCAAGTCCCTCGCGCTGACGGCTGTCATGGCGCTGTTCGTCACCTACTCCTTCGTCCCCCTCGCCTACCTCGTCATCAACGCGACGAAGTCCCAGGACTCCTTGCTGTCCAGCTTCGGGTTGTGGTTCGGCGACTTCCGGCTCTTCGGCAACATCCGCGAGACGCTGACCTACGACCACGGCATCTTCCTGCACTGGCTCGGCAACACCTTGCTCTACGTCGTGCTCGGCGCGGGTGGGGCGACCGTGCTCGCCACCGTCGCGGGCTACGGCATGGCGAAGTACGCCTTCCCCGGCCGCCGTGCGGTGTTCGCCGTGGTGCTGGGCGCCATCGCGATCCCCGGGACAGCGCTGGCGGTGCCGACCTTCCTGCTGTTCAGCAAGATCGGGCTGACCAACACGCCGTTCGCCATCATCCTGCCCTCGCTCGTGAGCCCGTTCGGCCTCTACCTCATCTGGACCTACGCCGTGGACGCGGTCCCCGGTGAGCTGCTCGAGGCGGCCCGCCTCGACGGCGCCGGGGAGATCCGCATCTTCTTCACCATCGCGGTGCGCCTGCTCTCCCCGGGCATCGTGACCGTGCTGCTCTTCGCCGTGGTCGCCACGTGGAACAACTACTTCCTGCCGCTCATCATGTTGAGCAACCCGAAGTGGTATCCGCTGACGGTCGGGCTCAACCAGTGGAGCGCCCAGGCCACCGGAGTGGCGGCGCACCCCATCTACAACCTCGTGGTGACCGGCTCCCTGCTCACCATCCTGCCGATCGTCGCGGCGTTCCTGCTGCTGCAGCGCTACTGGCAGTCCGGCCTGTCGGCCGGCAGCGTCAAGCAGTAGACCCCTTCCCCATCCCACCCCGCACAACGAAGTGGAGGGACACCCATGTCCCGCAAGACCCGCACGTCCGTCGGCCTCGTCGGGCTGGCGACCGCCGCCAGTCTGGCGCTCGCGGCCTGTGGCAGCAGCAGTGGCTCGGACACCGCAAGCTCCACGAGCAGCGGCGGTTCTGCCGCTGCTGCAGGGGCTGGCGGCTCCGACAAGCTCGCCGCCGCGCTGCAGAAGGGCGGCGAGCTCACCTACTGGACCTGGACACCTTCGGCCCAGGCACAGGTGAAGGCCTTCGAGGCGGCGTACCCCAAGGTCAAGGTGAACCTCGTCAACGCCGGCACCGGCAACGACGAGTACACGAAGCTGCAGAACGCCGTGAAGGCCGGCTCGGGCGCTCCCGACGTCGCGCAGATCGAGTACTTCGCGCTCCCTCAGTTCGCCCTCTCGGACTCGCTGCTGGACCTCTCGGGCTACGGCTTCTCCAGCCTCGCCGACCGGTACGGCGCGGGCACCTTCGGCTCCGTCAGCATCGGCGGGAAGGTCTACGGCCTCCCGCAGGACTCGGGGCCCATGGCCCTGTTCTACAACAAGAAGGTCTTCGCCAAGGACGGCGTCGCCGTCCCGAAGACCTGGGACGAGTACGTCGCCGCCGCCAAGAAGATCCACGCGGCCGACCCGAAGGCGTACATCACGTCCGACACCGGCGACGCCGGTATGACGACGAGCCTCATCTGGCAGGCCGGCGGGCGCCCGTTCCGGACCGACGGCACGAAGGTGAGCGTCGACCTGCAGGACCCGGGCACGAAGAAGTGGACCGCGGTCTGGAGCCAGCTCATCCAGGGCAAGCTGCTCTCGCCGACCCCGGGTTGGACGGACGACTGGTACAAGCAGCTCGGCAACGGGCAGATCGCCTCGCTCGTCACCGGGGCATGGATGCCCGGGGTGCTGGAGGGTTCGGTCAAGGCGGCGAGCGGTGACTGGGCGGTCGCGCCCATCCCGACCTACGACGGCAAGCCCGTCACGGCCAACAACGGCGGCAGCGCCGAGTCCGTCATGAAGCAGAGCAAGACCCCTGACCTCGCCGCCGCGTTCCTCAAGTGGCTGAACGCCAGCCCGGACAGCATCAAGGTGTTCCTCGCGAACGGCGGCTTCCCCGCCACCAAGGCCGACCTGTCGTCTCCGGAGTTCGTCGCCACCAAGCCGGCCTACTTCTCCGGCCAGGCCATCAACGAGGTGCTGCAGGGCGCGGCGAACACCGTGTCCGCGGGCTGGAACTACCTGCCCTACCAGGTCTACGCCAACAGCGTCTTCGGGGACACCGTGGGCAAGGCGTACCAGGGCGGCGGCAGTCTCGACGACGGGCTGAAGGCCTGGCAGGACGCGATCGTGAAGTACGGCAAGCAGCAGGGCTTCGACGTGACGGCGACGTGACGGGGCGGGGCGGCCCGACTTCGTTCGGGTCGCCCCCTTACTGGCGCCGCCCGGGCATACTGACGGCCGGAGTCCAGGGAAGGGGGGCGGTGCCACCGTGACGGTGCCCGAGCAGGCGCAGCAGCGGACCCGCCCCGAGCGGGTGCGCCGCGTCTCGATGGCGGACGTCGCGAAGCTCGCGGGCGTCTCGTCGCAGACGGTCTCCCGGGTCTCCAACGGGCACGCCGGAGTCGTCGAGTCGACGCGCCAGCAGGTCCTCGCCGCGATGTCCGAGCTGGGCTACCGCCCCAACGGGGCCGCCCGGGCGCTGAAGTGGGGATCGTTCCGGACGATCGGCGTGATCCTCTCGAACCTCGTGACCACCGGCAACGTCCGCACGGTGGACGCGATCGCCCACTCGGCGGCCGAGGCGGGCTACGCCATCACCCTGCTGCCGGTGACCGCGCCGACGCAGGAGCGCGTCCGCGGCGCCTTCACCCGGCTGGGCGAGCTCGCGGTCGATGCCGTGGTCGTCATCATCGAGAACCACCTGCTCGATGCCGCCACGGTCACCCTGCCCCCGGGCGCGAAGGTGGTGGTCGTCGACAGCGACGCCGGCGAGCACTACACCGTGGTCGACACCGACCAGGCCGACGGCACCCGGCAAGCGGTCGAGCACCTGCTGGACCTCGGCCACCGGACCGTCTGGCACGTCGCCGGCCCGGAGGGCTCGTACGCGAGCGGCCGGCGCACGGACGCGTGGAGGGAGGCCCTGCGGCGCCGCCGCAAGCGGGTGCCCCGCGTGCTGCGCGGCGACTGGACGGCCGAGTCCGGCTACGCCGCAGGGCTCGAGCTGGCCCGGGAGCCCTCGTGCACTGCGGTGTTCGTGGCCAACGACCAGATGGCGCTAGGCGTCCTGCGCGCGCTGCACGAGGCCGGCCGCCACGTGCCCGAGGACGTCAGCGTCGTCGGCTTCGACGACGTGCCCGACGCCGCCGGGTACTTCCCGCCGCTGACGACCGTGCACCAGGACTTCACCGAGGTAGGGCGCCTCTGCGTGGAGCGGGTGCTGCAGCAGCTGCACGACGAGGACGTGCCGAGCGGCGCCACCCTCGTCGCCACGCGGCTCGTCGTGCGCAGCAGCACCGCGCCCCCGCCCGCCACGACCTGAGCGTCGTGGCCGGGTCAGCTCGCCCGCCCGTCCACGATCCGAGGAGTGCCGTGCTGCCCGAGCTGCGACGACGCGAGATCCGTGAGCGGGTCGACGCGTCCGGCACCGCGAGCGCCGCGGAGCTGGCCCGGCTGCTGGGGGTGTCCGCGTACACGGTGCGCCGCGACCTCGAGGCGTTGGAGCAGCAGGGCGCGCTCGTCCGCGTGCACGGCGGGGCGGTGTCCCCGCGTCAGGCGGACGAGCTGCGGCTGCGGGACGACTGAGCGTCCCTCAGCCCTGCTTCCCGCCACCCCTGCGCAGGCTGCGCAGGCCCGTCCGCAGCTCCTCCACGAGGAGCTCCGGCTGCTCGAGGGCGGCGAAGTGCCCGCCCCGCGGCGCCTCGCCGTAGTGCACGAGGTCGGGGTACGCGGCCTCGATCCAGCTGCGCGGCAGGCGCGGGACGTCGCGCGGGAACACCGTGACGGCGACCGGCAGCGTCAGCGTCGGCCCGGCGAAGCCGCTCCCCGTGTTCTCCCAGTAGATCCGGGCGGACGACGCCGCGGTGTTGGTGAACCAGTAGAGCGAGATCGCGTCGAGGATGGTGCTGGTGCTGATCGCGTCCTCGGCGAGGCCGGCGTTGTCGGACTTGGACTGGAGCTTGTCGTAGATCCACGCTGCTTGACCCGCGGGGGAGTCGGCGAGCGCGACGCCCACGGTCTGCGGCTTCGTCCCCTGCAGGTGGTTCGCGCCGCCCAGCTCGCCGGTGTAGTGCGCGAGGCTGTCGACGGCGGCCTGCTCCTCGGGCGACAGCGTGCTGGGCAGCTGCGCCGGGACGGCGAACGGCGTGGTGAGGTGGACGCCGAGCAGCCCCTCGGGCCGCAGTGCTCCCAGGGCGGTCGTGACGGCCGCGCCCCAGTCGCCGCCGTGCGCGGCCCAGCGCTCGTACCCGAGCCGGTGCATGAGCTCGGCCCAGGCGCGCGCGATCCGCGGGACGCTCCACCCCGTACCGGTCGGCTTCCCCGAGAACCCGAAGCCCGGCAGCGAGGGGATGACGACGTCGAAGGAGTCGGCGGGGTCGCCGCCGTGCGCCGCGGGGTCGGTGAGGGGCCCGACGAGCTCGAGGTAGTCGGCGACGGAGCCGGGCCACCCGTGCGTGAGCAGGAGCGGCAGCGCGCCGGGGTTCGCCGACCGGACGTGCAGGACGTGGATGTCCAGCCCGTCGATGCTGGTGAGGAACTGCGGCACGCCGTTCAGCCGCTCCTCGAACCGCCGCCAGTCGTAGTCGGTCGCCCAGGTGTCGACGAGCGAGCGCAGGTGCTGGGTGCGCACGCCCTGGGACCAGTCGGGGACGGTCTCCTCGGCGGGCCACCGGGTGCCCAGGAGGCGCTGCCGGAGGTCGGCGAGGTCGGCAGCGGGGATGGAGACGCGGAAGGGGCGGACGAGGGCCGCGGACGCAGGTGAGGTCATGGGAGGACTCCTTGACGGGGGCAGGTCGCTGACGGCGGAGGAGCACGGGCCCGTACTGCACACCGCTGTGCAATCTAGTCCCGTTGCACACCGATGTGCAACCATGGCCGCGTGGACACCGCCCCCGCTCGCCGCCCGCCGGTGAGCGCCACCCGCGACCGCGTCCTCGAGGCCGCGCGCGTCGTCCTCGGCGAGGACCCCGACGCCGGCATGGGCGAGATCGCGTCCGCTGCCGGCGTCGTGCGCCGCACGGTCTACGGGCACTTCCCGTCGCGTACCGAACTGGTGCGCGACCTCGGGCAGCGGGCGGTCGGGGAGATCGCCGCAGTGCTCGACGAGGTCGAGGACGCCGGGCGGCCGGCCGACGAGGTGTGGGCGCGGTTCATCGCCCGGCTGTGGCCCGTCGTGGACCGCTACCGGGTGCTGGTGGTGCTCCGGCGCGGCGAGCACGGACCGGACATCCACGCCCTGCTCGGACCGGTGGAGGAGGTCCTCGCGGGCCTCGTGGCGCGGGGGCAGGCGAGCGGCGTGTTCGGCCGCCACCTGCCGGCGGACGTCCTCAGCCGCATCGCCTGGTCCGCCCTCTTCGCGATCGCCGACCACGAGCTCCCGGAGGGCACTGCGGCCGTCCGGGCGGTGACGGTCACGACCCTGCTCCTGCTCGGGGTGCCCGAGCCCCGCGCCGCCGGGCTCGCGGCCGACGCTGGCTGACGGCGCGGCCACGGCGACGTCCGTGCCTCGAGCGCCCCTCGTGCGCCAGGATCGCGCCATGACCGCCCTCGTCGCGCACCTCGTCGTCGACTGCACCGACGCGTACGCCCTGTCCTCGTGGTGGGGCTCGGTCCTCGACTACCGGGCTGACCCCGACGACCCGAACGAGCCCGGCCACGAGGAGTGCCTGATCGCGTCCGCCGACGGCCGGCGCCGGCTGCTGTTCAAGCAGGTGCCGGACGTCAAGCAGGTGAAGAACAGGCTCCACCTCGACCTCCGCCCGGCGCAGGGCTCACGCGACGAGGAGCTGGAGCGGCTGCTCGGGCTCGGGGCGACCGTGGTCGCCGACCTGAGCCGGCCCGACGGCGGTGGGTGGTTCCTGCTCGCCGACCCCGAGGGCAACGAGTTCTGCCTGCTGCGCAGCGCCTAGCTCACGCGGGTACGCGGTCCCCCCGGCCGTCCGGCGAGAAGAGCAGGACGAGCGCCGCGACCGAGGCGAGGACGAACAGCCCGGCCACCAGCCGCACCCACGCCTGGACGCCGCTGACGAAGAACGCCGGCAGCGAGGTGATGACGTTGATGACGAGCAGCACGGCGCTGGCCCGCAGCGCGCCCCGGCTGCGGGTGCGCCAGGCCAGGGCCAGCAGGGCGACGGTCAGCACCCCGAGCACGAGGGACACGACGAGCACGGCGACCGGGGGACCGGCGCCGTCGTCGCCGGCCGGGATGAAGGCGCCGGGGATGTTGGCGAGCCCGACGAGGATGCCGAGCACGTAGCCCGCCCCCTGCCGGCTCGTGACGGGAACGGTGCTGCTGGTCGTCATGCTGTGCCTCCTCCTCAACCGCGGCGCCACCTGCGCCGCACTCCGAGAGTGCGGCGACCGGCACCGGGGAGGGCAGGGGCGCGCTCCCCGACTCCTCCCGGCGGCTTCCCGGGCAGCAGGGAAGGGATTCCCGGTCCCGTCGAGGCGATGGTGCCCGACGATGGCAGCGTGGCGCTGCGACTCCTGCTGGCCGACGACCACCCGGTCGTCCGCGCCGGCCTGCGCGCCCTCGTCGAGACCCTCGACGGCCTGGAGGTCGTGGGCGAGGCGGCCGACGGGCAGGCGGCTGTGCGCGAAGCCCAGCTGCTGCGTCCTGACGTCGTGCTCATGGACGTGCGGATGCCGGGGCTCGACGGCGTGGAGGCGACGCGGCTGATCCGCGCCCGCGTCCCCGACACCGCCGTGCTCGTGCTGACGATGTACGAGGACGACGCCACCGTCCTCACCGCCCTGCAGGCCGGCGCCCGCGGCTACCTGCTCAAGGACGTCGGCCAGGAGGAGCTCCTCGCCGGCATCCGCGCCGTCGCCGCCGGCCAGGCGGTGTTCGGCCAGGGCGTCGCGTCCCGCGTGCTCGCCCAGCTCGCCGAGCGCCCCGCGGCCCCGGCCGCGTTCCCCGAGCTCACCGAGCGCGAGCGGGCGGTGCTCGAGCTGCTCGCCACCGGGCTGCGGACGGCGGCCATCGCCGAGCGGCTCGCGCTGTCACCGAAGACGGTGAGCAACCACATGACGAGCATCTTCGGCAAGCTGCAGGTCACCGACCGGGCGGGCGCGATCATCCGCGCGCGGCAGGAGGGGCTGGGCGGCTGAGGTGACGGCGTGGGTGCTCGTGGCGATGGCCGTCACCGGCGCGTCGGCGGTCGGCGGCGGAGCGGCGCTCGCCCGGCTGGGCGGCCCCCTCCCCGCGGGAGTGCTGCTCGCGCTGAGCGGCGCGGCGCTCCTCGGCGCGGTCGCCACCGGCGGCGCTGCGCTCCTGCTCGAGCTCACCGGTGTCGTCGCGGCGGCAGCGCTCGTCGCGTACCCCGAGCTCCCCGCCCGCCGACCCGAGGACCGGCTGGCGGCCCTGCTCACGACCGCGGCGCCGCTCGTCCTGCTGCTGAGCGGCAGGTGGGCGACGGGCGAAGTGCTCGGCTGGTGGCGGGGCGCGGTGTGCGGTGCGAGCGCCCTCGTCCTCGCGCTGCACACCTGGTGGCGGCTCGAGCGCAGCAGCGGCCCGGCCCGCTCGACGCTGCTCTGGATGGCCCTGCCGGTCAGCGTCGCCACGCTGGTCCTCGGCGTCGTCACCTTCGTCGCCCCGGTGACCGCGGGGTGGGTCGTGCTCTGCCTCGTCCTGGCGCTGCTGCCCTGGTGCCTGTGGGCCGGAGCCGGGCGCCCGCAGGTGCTCGACGTGCGCGGGCTGGTGGTGGCGACGACGGTGGCCGTGACGACCGTGGCGGTGTACGTCGCGCTGCTCGAGTCCGCCACCTCCCTGGTCGAGCTGGGCAGCGGGAGGCCCGCGACGCCCGGCGCGACCGCCCTGCTCGCGGCGCTCTGCGCGTTCGGCGTCGCTCCCGCGCGGCGCGTCCTGCGCGAGGTCCTCGACGCCGTGCTCTTCGGGCAGCGGCCGGACCCGCTCCGGGCGGCGACGCGCATGGTCGACAGCCTCGGGGACGACCCCGCCTCCGCCCTGGCCGCCGTGCGCGAGTCCCTCGTGCTGCCGTACGCCGCGGTGGCCGTCGACGGGCAGGTCGTCGCCGCGTCGGGGGAGCCCCCGACGACGCAGCGCGCCCTGCCCCTGCCGCTGCGCGACGGGCGGCGCGGGGAGCTGCTCGTCGGCCTGCGCCCGGGCGACCTGCGGATGCACCCCGCGGAGGAGGACGTCCTCCACCTCGTCGCCCCGCTGCTCGCCCAGACCCTGCGCGCGCAGCAGGAGGCCGCGGCCGTCCGCTCCTCGCGCGAGGCCACGGTGCAGGCGGTCGAGGAGGAGCGCCGCCGGCTGCGCCGCGACCTCCACGACGAGCTGGGCCCCCGGCTCTCGGGCATCGCGTTCACCGCCGACGCCGCCCGCAACACGCTGCACCACGACCCCGCGGGCGCGGACGCCCTGCTCGGCACGGTGCGCGCCGAAGCGGTCGCGGCGATCGGCGAGGTGCGCCGGCTGGTCTACGGCATGCGGCCGCCGGCGCTCGACGAGCTCGGTCTGCTCCGCGCGCTGCGCCAGCACGCCGCGACGCTGCGGACGGCGGACGACCGCCCGCTCCGCGTGGAGTTCGAGGTGCCGGGGCTGCCCGAGCTGCCGGCGGCGTGGGAGGTCGCGGCGTACCGCATCGTGGCGGGAGCCCTCGACAACACCGCGCGGCACAGCGGCACGGATGCGGCGACCGTGCGGATGTCGTGCGACGGCGGGCGCCTGCTCGTCGAGGTCGCGGACACCGGCGCCGCCCCGACGGGCTGGAGCCCGGGCGTCGGGGTCTCGTCCATGCGCGAGCGCTCGGCCGAGCTCGGCGGGACGCTCCGCGCCGGCCCCACGCCCGAGGGGTGGCTCGTGCGGTCGGAGATCCCGCTGCCCGTCGGCTAGGCGTGCGGCGCCTCCGCCGACGTGGGCTGCCGGTCGGACATGCCGACGTCCCGGCCGGATCCGAGCCCGCCGCCCTCGCCGGCCGACGCCTCGACCTCGAGCAGGCTCTGGCCGCGCAGCTCCTGCTCGTACGCGCCGGTGCCGCCGCGCACGCCGAACAGGCGCTTGGCCCAGACGAGGTAGACCACGGCGGCGACGTTGATGAGGAACGTCACGACCTTCGTCGCCGTCACGGACTTCGTCAGCTCGTGCACCTCCAGCGGCAGGAACGCCGCCGTGCCGACGACCGTGAGGTACTCGCCCCAGCGCTTCGCGAGCCACAGCCCGACGCCCTCGGTGCCCTCGAGCAGGCCGTAGAGCAGGACGCCGAGCGCGACGAGGTTGAGCGTGCCCTGGCCGGCGTGCAGCGCCTTGGTCGCCTCCTTGACCAGCGTGTTCTGGTCCAGGTCGACGCCGAGCCGGTCGGCAAGCGGGCGGGCCGCCGGCAGCAGGTGGCCGAACGAGTCGCGCAGGGCGCGCTGGGCGCTCGCGAAGCGGTGGATGCCGTACGCCGCGGCGACGAGCACCAGCCCGCGCACGATGCGCTCGACCGCCAGCACGCGCAGGATGACGAGCTGGCGCAGGGCCTTGCCGCGGGCGGGGACGGGGGCCTCGGACGCCGGGCCCGACCCGGCGGGCGCGCCCAGGGCGAAGTCGCCGCAGCGCAGGCACCGCCACGCCTCGCCCAGCGGGGTGTCGGCGTGGAGGCGGGCGGCGAGGGCGGGCTCGGCCGGCGCGTACGTCACATGGCCGTGCCGGCCGCAGTACCGGAGCTCGCGGTTGCGTGGGGACACGCCCACGTCCTACCCGATCGCGTCGTAGCAGCACCAGCGGCACACCGGTGCGGTACGGCGCCGTACGCTGGCGGTCCGTGCAGCTCGGCGCGGGGCGGAGGTGGCCCGTGCTCGACCTGTCCGTCGCTGCCCCGGACCTGCCCGCCGTCCTCGTCGTCGACCCCGCCACCGACGCGGTCGTCGCGGCGAACGCGCCGGCCGGCCGGCTCGCCCCCGAGACCGCCCTGCCCGCGCCGCTGCGGCTCTGGGCGGCGGCGGCGGAGCTGCGCGAACCCGTGCCGCTCTCCCCGACGCCGCTGCTCGACCGGGTCGTCTCCGCGTCCGTGGTGCCCGTGCAGGAGGTCCTCGTCGGCGCGGCCCGGCGGCCGCACTGGATGATCGCGATGCCCGTGCCCGTCGGCGTCCTGCTCGTCCTGCTCCCGCTGCCCGCGCGCTCGGCCCACCAGCCCGGGCGCGCGGACAGCGTCGAGGTGCAGCACGCACCGGTCCTCGCCACCGGCACCGCCTTCTGCCTGGCGGACGCGCGCAAGCCCGACGCGCCGCTGGTCTGGGTGAGCCCGGGGTTCACCGTCGTCACCGGCTACGCCGCCGAGGAGGTCGTCGGGCGCAACTGCCGCTTCCTGCAGGGCCCGCACACCGACCCGCGGAGCCGGCGCCAGGTGCGCGAGGCGATCACCGCCGGGCGCGACACCACGGTGACCCTGCTCAACTACCGCAAGGACGGCACCGGGTTCTGGAACCGCCTCGGCGTCACGCCCGTCTACGGCACGCACGGCGAGCTGGCCTGGTACGCCGCGGTGCAGACCGACGTCACCGCGCTCGTGCAGGCCGAGCAGGCGGGACGCGAGCGCGACCAGGCCGTCTCCGCCGAGCGCGTCGCCCGCGAGGACGCGGCGTCGGCGGAGGCGCAGGTCGAGCTGCTCTCCACCGCGGGCGAGCGGCTCACCGCCTCGCTCGAGGTGGGGGAGACGGTCGACCGGCTCGCCGACCTCGTGGTGCCGGCGCTCGCGGACTGGGCGCTGCTCGTCACCAGCGAGCGGCCCGGGACGATGGACCGGGTCCTCGCCCGCCACCCCGACGCGGACCCGGCGTTCCTCCGGCGCTACGAGGCCGAGGTGCTCGGCACGACGAGCTACAGCACGCTGTTCGCCGGGCTGCTCACCGGTGGGGGGCCGCGCCGTTACGCCGACTACGACGGTCGCTCGCGCCGGGCCCAGCGCACGGCCTGGGCCCCGTCCTACGTCCTCGACATGACCGAGCGGCTCGGCGCCCGCTCCGCGATGTACGTCCCCCTGCCCGGTCGCCACCACATCGTCGGCGCCCTCGGGCTGTTCCGCGGCGCCGATCGCCCCGCCTTCAGCGAGCGCGACCTGCAGATCGCCGTCGACCTCGGGGCGCGCGCCGGGCTCGCCCTCGACAACGCGCTGCTCTACACCGCCCAGCACCGGATCGCCGAGGTGCTCCAGCGCAGCCTGCTGCCCGAGCTGCCGGCCGTGCCGGGGATCACGGCGGCCGCGGCGTACCAGCCGAGTGACAGCGCCGCCGACGTCGGTGGCGACTTCTACGAGCTCGTCCCGCTCCCGGACGGCAGCACGGGTCTGGCGATCGGCGACGTCGTCGGGCACGACACCCTCGCGGCCGGGGCGATGGGCCACCTGCGCGGCCTGCTCCGCGCCTGCGCCTGGGACACGAGCTACCGCGCCCGCGCCGAGGGGGAGCGCCGGCGCGCCGGCGCAGCTCCCGGTGTCGTGCTCGAGCGGGTCGACCGGCTGCTCGCCGGGCTCGGCATCGGCACGCTCGCCACCGCTGCGTACGCGACGCTGGCGAGGCCGGACGAGCCCGGTGCGCCGTGGGCGGTCTGCTGGAGCAGCGCCGGCCACCCGCCGCTCGTCGTCCGGCTCCCCGACGGCAGCGTCGAGCAGCTCGACGGCGGCGGCGGGGTGATGCTCGGCGTCCGCGACGCCCCGCGGACCACGGCGTGCCGCACGCTGCCGGCCGGCTCGACGCTCGTCGCCTACACCGACGGGCTGGTCGAGCGGCGGGGCGAGCACCTCGACGACGGCCTGGCCCGGCTGCGCGCGCTCGTCGCGGCCGGGCCTGCGGAGCCCTCCGCGCTGGCGGCGCACCTGCTCGACCAGCTGCCGGGGCGCGAGGACGACGTCGCGCTGCTGGTCGTGCGCGTCGAGTGAGCTGGTCAGGATCGGAGAAGCCGCGGCGCCGCAGTCGGTCCTAGCCTGCTCGGAGACCGACCACCGCGGTCGGCCGACGACGGAGGAGCGAGCATGACGACGACCCGGGCCGACGGCTTCAGCGCGGCGGAGCGCGCGGCGATGAAGGAGCGCGCCGAGGAGCTGCGCGCCGAGGGCAAGAAGGGCGCGAAGAAGGCCGACGGGCTGCAGGCGGTGCTCGACGCGATCGCGAAGATGGCGGACGGCGACCGCGAGCTCGCCGAGCGGGTGCACGTGACGGTGACGACGACGGCGCCGCAGCTCACGCCCAAGACGTGGTACGGCATGCCCGCCTACGCCGGCGAGGACGGCAAGGCCGTCGTGTTCTTCCAGGACTCCGGCAAGTTCGGCTACCGCTACTCGACGCTCGGCTTCCAGGACAGCGCGCACCTCGACGA
Organism: Motilibacter rhizosphaerae; assembly: GCF_004216915.1. Taxonomy (NCBI): domain Bacteria; kingdom Bacillati; phylum Actinomycetota; class Actinomycetes; order Motilibacterales; family Motilibacteraceae; genus Motilibacter; species Motilibacter rhizosphaerae. The sequence continues at coordinate 369,166 of NZ_SGXD01000001.1, read as the reverse complement.
CGGTGACATCTGGCCGGTGGCGTACGCGCTGCAGGCCTGGAGCCCCGCGGTCGAGGCGCGGGTCGTGGAGCTGCTCACCACCGCGCTCTCCTGAGCGGCAGCGTCAGGAGGAGCGGCCGGAGCCCGGCACACTAGGGCCGGTGCACCTGCTCGGACTCGACCTCGCCGTCGTCGCGACGGCCTTCCTCCCGCTGCTCCTGCTCGAGCTGCCCGACAAGACGTTCATCGCGACGCTGGTGCTCTCGACGCGCTACCGGCCGCTGACGGCGTGGCTCGGCGTCGGACTCGCCTTCGGGGTGCAGTGCCTCATCGCGGTGACGGCCGGCGGCCTGCTGGCCCGGCTGCCGGAGCTCCCCGTGGCGCTGGCCGCCGCCCTGCTGTTCGCGGTCGGCGGGGTGCTGCTCTGGCGGGGCGCGGCCGCGGCCGACGAGGAGGAGGCCGAGACCGAGGAGGAGATCGCGGCCAAGGTCACCGGCGGGGGCCGTGGCCTGCGCGCCGTCGTCGCCTGCTTCCTCGTCATCTTCGTCGCTGAGTGGGGCGACCTGTCCCAGCTGTTCACCGCCGGGCTCGCGGCGCGCTACGACGACCCGGTCTCGGTGTTCGTCGGTGCCTGGGCCGCCCTGCTCGTCGTGGCCGGGCTGGGCGCGCTGCTCGGCAAGGCGCTGCTCGCCCGGCTGAGGCTCTCCACCGTCCGGCGCGCGGGCGCGGTCGTCTGCGCGGTGCTCGTCGTGGTGACGCTGGTCGAGGCCGTACGCCTCGCGTGAGGCGCTGGGCCGAAGGGGTCGTCCTGGCCGCACACCGGCCCGTACCCCTCATGCAGGCAACGGTCGTTGCCGATCGTGCCGTCGTACGGGCGCGGGGGCGCCGGACCGCTGCGGCGGCCGGAGCCGTCCGGGCCGCTGCTCCACCGGAGGGCGTAGGACATGGGTGCTGCTGACGGGACCGTGGTGAAGGGCCTCCCGGCCTCGGTCGAGGAGGTCCTCGGCGACCCGGCGCGGCTGCGCGCCGTCGGCGTCGCGCTGGCCCAGGTGGGGCCGCTGCGCGAGCAGCTCGACGCGGTCGCCGAGCGCACGGCGTTCGCCCTCGACGCCCCGGTCTCCCTCGTCACGCTCGTGCTCGACGCGGCCGTCATGGTCGTCGGCACGATGGGCGTCGACGAGGACGACGAGCCGGTGCCGGCCGAGCTCGCCATGTGCCCGTGGACCGTCCAGGAGGCCGGCCCGTACGTCGTGGAGGACGCCGCCGCGCACCCCGTCCACGGCGACAACCCGCTGCTCCACGAGATCGGCCTCGCGGCGTACGCCGGCGTCCCGCTCGTCTTCGAGGGCCGCGTCGTGGGCGCTCACTGCGTGCAGCACGACGAGCCCCACGCGTACACGCCCACCGAGCTCGCCGTGCTCGAGCGCGGCGCGGCCGAGATCGCCGCGATCCTGCAGGCGTACGCGCCGGTCTGACTACGCTCGGGCCCGTGACGGGCAGCGCGGCACCTCCGATCCCCTCCGGCGCGCCCGCGCGGCGCGCTCTCGTCACCGGCGGCGCCTCCGGGATCGGGCTGGCGGTCGCGCGCACGCTGCAGGCGGCGGGCACGCAGGTCACGGTGCTCGACCGCGCCGGGACGGGACCCGCCGGCCTGGGCTGGGTCCGCGCCGACCTCGCCGACGACGCGCAGGTCCGCGCGGCGGTCGCGGCTGCGGTCGAGGGGCTCGGCGGCCTGGACGTCCTCGTCTGCAACGCCGGGGTCGGCGCGCAGGGCGGCGTCGAGGACAACCCCGACGACGAGTGGCACGCCGTCCTCGACACCAACGTGCTGGGCGTCGTGCGCGTCGTCCGTGCCGCCCTCCCGGCGCTGCGCCGCTCACCAGCGGCGGCGATCGTCACCACGTGCTCGATCGCGGCGACCGTCGGGCTGCCGCAGCGCGCCCTCTACTCCGCGAGCAAGGGGGCGGTGCGCTCGCTCACCCTCGCCATGGCCGCCGACCTGCTGGCCGAGGGCATCCGCGTCAACGCGGTCAGCCCCGGCACCGCCGACACCCCCTGGGTGGGGCGGCTGCTCGCCGGTGCCGAGGACCCCGTCGCGGCCCGGGCCGCGCTCGTGGCGCGCCAGCCGCACGGCCGGCTGGTCTCCGCCGACGAGGTGGCGGCGGCGGTCGCGTACCTCGCCTCGCCGGCGGCCGGCTCGACGACGGGCACCGAGCTCGTCGTCGACGGCGGGCTGACCGGGCTGCGCCTGCCGCCCCGCGGCTGAGCACCCGACGCAGGCAGGAGCCGTCGTGCGGGACACTGGCGGCGACGGTCCGGCAGCAGGAGGTTCGATGGCGCACGGCGCACCAGGGACGGCTGTCCCCGAGCAGGCCGCCGACCGGGTCGCCTTCGAGCTCGCCGTCGACGCCGCGGGGGTCGGGACCTTCGACTGGGACCTGCGGACCGGCGCGCTGACCTGGGACGACCGGTTGCTCGAGCTGTTCGGGCTCGACCGCGCGACCTTCGGCGGCACCATCGAGGCCTTCAACGCCACGCTCCACCCCGACGACCTCGCGCGGGTGACCGCGGCGCTGCAGGGCGCGATCGCCACCTGCGGCGACTACGCGGCCGAGTACCGCGTGGTCCTCCCCGGCGGCAGGACCCGCTGGGTGGCGGCGCGCGGCCGGGCGCTCTGCGACGCCAGCGGCACGGCGGTGCGGGTCGTCGGCGCGGCGTACGACACCACGGCCGCCCGCGACGCCGACGCCCGCGTCGCCCGCGTGCTCGAGTCGATGAACGCCGCCTTCTTCCTGCTCGACCGCGAGTGGCGCTTCGCCTACGTCAACGGCCATGCCGAGCGGCTGCTCGGCATGACGCGCGAGGCCATGCTCGGCGGCGTGGTGTGGGAGCTGTTCCCGTACGCCGTGGGCTCGGAGTTCGAGGAGCGCTACCGCGGGGCGGTGGAGAGCGGGCGCCCGGCGACGTTCGAGGCGTACTACCCGCCGCCGCTGGACTCCTGGTACGAGGTGCAGGCCTGGCCGGACCCCGACGGGCTCTCGGTCTACTTCCTCGACATCACCGCCCGGCGCGCCGCGCAGGACCAGGCGCGGCGGGCAGCGGAGCGGGCGCACCTGCTGGCCGAGACGACGTCGGCGCTCACCAGCACGCACGACGCCGACGAGGCCGTGGCCCGGCTGGCCGAGCTCGTGGTGCCGGTGCTCGGCGACTGGTGCATCGTCTCGCTCGTCGACGACGACGAGCGCGCCCCGAGCCCGCGCGGGCTGCGCGACGTGGGGCTGGCGCACGTCGACCCCGAGCGGCTGCCGGTGCTCCGCCGGTACGCCGGTGCCAGGCTCACCGCCTTCACCGACGACGCCTACGTCCGCCGCGTGCTGCGGACCGGTGGACCCGCGCTCGTGCGCCGCGACGGCACGGCGGCGCTGCAGCGGGTGCTCCTGCCGGGCCCGGCCCAGGAGCTCGCGGCCGAGCTCGCCCCCGAGTCGTTCGTGGTCCTGCCGCTGCGCGGGCGCGGGCGCACCGTGGGGCTGCTCAGCCTGTTCAACGGCCCGGACCGCGGTCCCCTGGACGAGGAGGACCTCGACACGCTGCGCGAGCTCGCCGGGAGGGCGGGGCTCGCGCTCGACAGCGGCCGGCTCTACCGCCAGCAGCGCGACCTGGCCGAGGCCCTGCAGCGCTCCCTGCTGACCGAGCCCCCGGAGCCCGACCACGTCCAGGTCATCGTCCGCTACCTGCCGGCGGCGGAGGCCGCGCAGGTGGGCGGCGACTGGTACGACGCCTTCTTCCAGCGCCACGGCAGCACGGTGCTCGTCATCGGCGACGTCATCGGGCACGACACCGCGGCCGCGGCGGCGATGGGCCAGGTCCGTACGGTCCTGCGGGCGATCGCCGTCACCACCGGCGCCGGCCCGGCCGGGGTGCTCGCCGACGTCGACGCCGCCATGCGCACGCTGGCGCTCGAGGTCACCGCCACCGCCGTGGTCGCGCGCGTCGAGCAGACGCCGGAGGAGCGCGAGGAGGGCGTCTCGCGGCTGCGCTGGTCCAACGCCGGCCACCCGCCGCCCATGGTCGTCCTCCCCGACCGGAGCGTGCTCGTGCTCGAGGACGGGGACCCCGACCTCCTCCTCGGCATCGACAGCGGGAGCCCGCGCGGCGAGCACGTCGTGACCGTGGAGCGTGGAGCCACCGTGCTGCTCTACACCGACGGGCTCGTGGAGCGGCGCGGCCAGTCCCTCGACGACGGGCTCTCGCGGCTGCAGGAGGTGCTCGCCGAGCTCGCGGCACAGGACCTGGACCTCGACGGGCTCTGCGACCAGGTGCTGGCGAGGCTGGTGCCCGGGCGCGCGGAGGACGACGTCGCGCTGGTGGCCGTCCGGCTGCACCCGCAGGACCGCCCGCGGCCCCCGGAGGCCGGCCCCAACCGCTACCCCGAGGACATCGAGCCCGAGCGGGCCTGACTCGCTCAGCCGCGCCGCGTCCGCGCCGACAGGGAGGCGTGCTCAGCGGCTCCCGCGTCCTCGCGCTGCTGCGCCGGGCTGCCGCGTCCCCCGACGACGAGGACGAGCGCCGGCGTGCGGGGCGCCTCGCCCGCGTGCTGTTCGTCTCCTCCGGCCTGCTCGGCGGGATCCTGCTGCCGTGGATGCCGCCTGACCTGAGCCGACCCGTCGGCGTCACGTGCGTGCTGCTCTCCGTCGGGACCGGCCTGCTCTGCGGCGCGCTGCCCTGGGAGCGGTGGCCGCGCACGGCGCTGCTGGCGGTCCCGGCCGCGGCGCTGGGGATGATCCTGCTCCTCGGCGGCTACGTCGACGGGGCGCTCGACTTCTACGCGCTGTTCCTCCCGATGCTGACGATCTTCATGGGGTCGGTCTTCCGGCCCGGCACCTCGCTGCTCCAGTGGCCGGTCGTGGTGTCGCTGTCGAGCCTCACGCTGCTGGGGGCGCAGCCGGTGCGCTTCGCGCCGTACCTCGTCACGATCACCACCCTCGGGACGGCCGCCGGCGAGATGCTCGCCCTCTCCCGGCGCAACGAGGTGCGCACGCTGGAGGCGACCCGCGAGCTGCTCGGCGTCGTCAGCCGGCTCGGGCAGGCGGACTCCGTGGAGGAGGTGCTCGCCGTCACCCGCAGCGCGGCCGCCCGGCTGGCCCGCGCCGAGTCGGGGGCGCTGCTCCTCGTGCCCCTCCCTCAGGCCCCGTCGCTCCCGAGGGGGTGGTCGCCGCTCGCCGCGGAGGCCGTGGCCGCTGGCAAGCGGACCTCGCGCGAGCTCGCCGACTCCACGTACGCGCTCGCCGTCCCGGTGCCCGGGGAGGACGGGGCCGTCCTCGGGGCGCTCGTCGTCGTCGGGCCCGCGGGCTGGGTGGCCGGCCGCAGCGCCCTCCGCGCGCTCGACCTGCTGGCCATCGAGGTCGGCCGGGCGCTCGTCCGCGTCCGGGCGCTCGAGGAGCTCGCCCAGCAGGCGCGTACGGACCCGCTGACCGGGCTCGGCAACCGCGCCGTGCTCGACGAGCGGCTCGCGGCCCTGGCGGAGGGTGACCTCGTCGTGCTCTGCGACCTCGACCACTTCAAGCGCGTCAACGACGTCCACGGCCACGCCGCGGGGGACGTCGTGCTGCAGGCGTTCGCCGACGTCCTGCGGCGGCTCGTGCGCCCGGGCGACGAGGTCGTGCGGTACGGCGGGGAGGAGTTCGCCCTCGTCCTCCCCGGGCGTGGCACGGCAGCGGCGGCCGAGGACCTGCTCGCGGCGCTCCGCGCGGCGTGGCGCGCGACGGACCCGCTGGCGACGTTCTCCGCCGGCGTCGCGGTGCACGCCGGGGGCGCGGAGCCGCGGCGCACGGTCGCGGCCGCGGACCGGGCGCTCTACGACGCCAAGGAGGCCGGCCGCGACCGCTACCGCGTGGCCGTCGGCGCGGCGCGGTGAGCGCGGCTCAGAGCAGCAGCAGGCAGGCCCGCCCGTCGCCGGCGAGCGCGGTCGAGGTCGCCCGCGTGACGATGCGGAAGCACTCGGCCTTCTTCAGCGGCCCGTGCGGGACCACGGAGAAGCGCAGGACCCCCGACCGGTCGACGTGCGCGGTCTCCAGCCGCTTCCACCCACGGCCCGCCGGGGCGTAGATCGTGGCGGTGTCGCGCGGCAGCAGCGGAGCCGTGGTGACCGCGAGGTGCGCCCGCCTCCCCGGGTGCCCGACGAGGTCGCTGCCGTCGACCTCCGAGAACGTCGGGGCGACCCGCGGCGTCCACACGGGGTAGGCAGGAGGGATGTGCGTGAGGTCGGCGGGAGTGCCGAGGACGGCGTCCTGGTCGCGGAAGTCCCCGGTCTCGATCCGCGGCACCTGCGCCGTCCAGCTCTCGCCGGTGCTCGTCGTCCGTACCGTCGAGAAGCCGCCGGTGCCGTCCGTGAGCAGCACGGTGCCGGGCTGGCCGCCGTAGGTCGGCGTGACCTCGACGTGGTAGCCCGCGACCGGCGCCCCGCTCGCGTCCACCACGGTGCCGCTGATCCGGATCTGCTGGTGGCGCCCCTTGCTCCTGACGGGGACCACGTGGAGCCCGCTGGCGAGGTGGGTCGCTCCGAGCACGAGCGTCGACGGGCCGCCGACGGGCTGCCCGCTGGAGTCCGTGGCCCAGACGCTGAACGCCCACGCCCGACCCGGCTGGAGCGACTTCCAGGAGATGAACGCGTAGCCCCCGCCGTCGGCCTTCGTGCCCTGGCCCCAGGCAGGTGGGGTGGTCCCCTGCTGCACGAAGCCGGTGATGTCGGAGCCGGGGTCGACGGTGTCCGCGGCCAGCGTGAGCTTGATGTCACCCGGCTCCAGGTCGTCGCTCCTCGACATCTCCAGGACCCGGACGCTCCGGATCGTGGCCGTGTCGGCGGAGGCGCTGCGCACCGGGAGGGCGAGGCCCGTGAGGGCCAGCGCGGCCGCCAGGGGGGCGGCCCAGGCGCGGGCGCGGTGGGAGCGGGTGGTGGCCACGGGACGTCCTCCACGAGGGGTGCGGCGGGAGCGGGGATGCATCGTGCCACGCAGCGGGCCAGCCGGGGACGCGCTGCGGCGGGCGGTCAGGCGGCGGGCTCGGCGCCGTGCTTCGCGGCGTACATCCGGCGGTCGGCCTCGACCAGGGCCTGCTCGGCGTCGACCGGCGCCTCGAGCAGGTGCTCGCCGATGCTCGCGCCGACGCGGACCGCGATCCCGTCGACGTCGTACGCGCGGGTGAGCTCCTCGTCCAGCCTCGCGCGCAGCGGCGCCGCGAGCTCGACGCTCTCGAGCTCGGCGACGACGACGAACTCGTCCCCGGACAGCCGGGCCACGGTGTCCATGCCGCGCACGCTGGCGCGCAGCCGCGCCGCCACCGCCCGCAGCAGCGCGTCGCCGACCGCGTGCCCGTGCACGTCGTTGACCTGCTTGAAGCCGTCGAGGTCGACGAAGAGCACGAGGACCGCGGACCCGCCGCGGCCGGTGCGTCCGAGGGCCTGCTCCAGCCGGTCGAGCAGCAGGAGGCGGTTGGGCAGCCCGGTGAGGCCGTCGTGCGTGGCGAGGTGCGCGAGGTGGGCCTCGCGGCGGGCGCGCTCGGTGACGTCGCACGCCATGACCGCGATGCCGAGGACGCCGTCGACCTCGACGGTCGAGGAGACCGCCTCGATCTGGATCACCTGGCCGTCGGGCCGGACGAGGGCGATCTCGACCGAGCCGGGCAGCGGCTGGCCGGCGAGCAGGGTGGCGGTGCGGTGCAGCACGACCGCCCGGTGGTCGGGGTGCACGAGGTCGAGGACCGCCAGGCCCACAGCGCCGCCCTGCGGCACGCCCAGGGAGTCCTCCGCCGCGCGGTTCGCGTAGACGACGCGGCCGTCGACGTGCACGGCGACCGCCATCGGGGCCGTCTCGACCAGCTCGCGGAACACGCCCTCGCCCACCCCGACCGCCCCCACCGGCATGACGCTCCCCCTCGCTCGCCGCCGGTGCTCCGTCGCACCCCGGCACGTCAGGGCCCATCGTGCCCGAACCGGCACCCCGTCCGCGGGTGGGCGGCGGCGCCTACTGTGGCGCGGTGACCTGGTCCCGGCCCGTACCCCTCGTGGGGGATGCGACCAGCGCGCGGGAGCGGGCGGCCGACCCGGCGGGCTGGCGGTTCCCCGACGAGCAGCGGGCGGCGTTCTACGCGGTGCTCGGCGCCCGGCGCGACGTGCGGCGCTTCCGGCCGGACCCGGTGCCGGACGAGGTGCTGGAGCGGGTCCTCGCCGCCGGGCACGCCGCCCCCTCGGTGGGCCACTCGCAGCCCTGGCGCTTCGTCGTCGTCGACGACCCGGCCGTGCGCGAGCGGGCCGCGGTGCTGGCCGACCGCGAGCGGCTGGCGCAGGCCGCGCAGCTCGACGAGGAGTCCGGGCGGCGGCTGCTGGACCTGCAGCTCGAGGGGGTGCGCGAGGCGCCGCTCGGCGTGGTCGTGGCCTGCGACCGCCGCGCGCCGGCGGCCGGCGTGCTCGGCCGCGCGACCTTCCCCGACGCCGACCTCTGGTCGTGCGCCTGCGCGATCGAGAACCTCTGGCTCGCGGCCCGGGCCGAGGGGCTGGGCCTCGGCTGGGTGACGCTGTTCGGGCCGCACGACCTGGCCGGGCTCGTGGGGCTGCCCGAGGGCGTGGTGACGCTCGGGTGGCTCTGCCTCGGCTGGCCGGACGAGCGGCCGCCCGCCCCCGGGCTCGAGCGCGCCGCCTGGTCGGCGCGACTGCCGCTGTCCGACGTCGTCGTCCGCGGACGCTGGCCCGGCGGGGACGCTCCCGCCGCACCCCGGTCGCGCCTCCGCGCGCCGGACCAGGAGGCGGTCGTGGCGGCGCGGGACTCCGCGGACGACCTGCTGGCGGCGCCCGGCGCGCTCGGGGTCCTCGAGCGGGCGGCCGACCGGGCGACGGCGCTCGGCTGGGCACCGCCGCAGGACGGGCCGAGCGGCACGCTGCTCCTCGCCGTGGGACGGCACCCGGTGGCGGCGCTGGGCGTCACCGCGTACGAGCCGCAGGTGGGGGACGACGTGCTCGCCGCAGCCCGCGAGGGCGTGGCGCTCGGACCGGCCACTGCGCGCGCGGCGGGCCTGTCCGTGGAGGTCGTCGACGCGGGTACGGCCACCGGCGACCTGCTCAGCAGCGACCCGCTGGAGCCGGACGAGGTCGACCGGCTGCTCGCGCACGGGCGCGAGCTCGGAGCGCGCCTCGCCGGGCTGGGACTCGTCGCGCTCGGCGAGGTCGGCATCGGCAACACGACCCCCGCGGCGGCGCTGGCGGCGGCGCTGCTCGGCCTCCCCCCGGAGCAGGCGGTGGGCCAGGGCTCGGGGTCGGACACGGGGATCGTCGAGCGCAAGCGCGAGGTCGTCGCCACGGCCCTCGACCGGTACGCGTCCCGTCCGGCGGCCGGGACCCGCGGCCTGCTCGCCGCGCTCGGCGGCCCCGAGATCGCCCTGCTCTGCGGCGTGGTGACGGGCGCCGCGGGGGCCGGGGGCCTCGTCGTGCTCGACGGCCTCGCGACCGGGGTGGCCGCCCTGCTGGCCGTCGAGGACGAGCCAGCCGTCGCCGCGGCGCTCGTCGCCGGCCAGCGCAGCCGCGAGCAGGCCCACGCCGCGGTGCTCGCCCGGCTCGGGCTCGAGCCGCTGCTCGACCTGCGCCTGCGCGCGGGCGAGGGCGTCGGGGCCTGCCTCGGGGCGCAGCTGCTCGTCACCACCCTCCGGGCCCGGCGCAGCACTGCCCGGACGGGGTCCGCGCGCCTACAGTGAACGGCGTGGAACTCCTCGACGGCACGCCCGCGGGGAGCCCGGCTGGGCCGGTGGTCGAGTCGCTCGACCCTGAGCCGGCGGAGGTCCGCGAGCGCCCTGCGCGCGAGGGCGCGCCGCGGGGGAGGCGGGTGCGGACGGCCGCGGCGGTCGTCCTCGCCTTCGCCGCGGGTCTCGGCACCGCCGCCTACGGCGCGTCGTCCGCGCACAGCAGCGCCGAGCGCCGGGACCGGCTGGGCGTGCTCGACCTCGGCGTGCTCGAGGTGCGCGCCGACCTCGGCAACAGCCCGCGCGACGCGACGCTGACCGCGACCCTGCACAACCGCGGCCCGCTGCCGGTCCAGCTCGAGTCAGTGGCGGTCGTGCCGGCCGGAGCCGCGGCGATCCCGCTCACCTCCTCGGCAGAGGAGCGCGTCGACCCGGACGCGGGCTGGACGGGCAACGGCCGGGTCACCCGCGGCTGCACCGGGCAGGGCACCCCGCTCTACGGCCGGCCGACGAGCGTCGACCCGACCGCCGACAGCTGGGCGACGGCAACCCTGCACGTGCAGGCGCGCACGCCCGACGGGGCGCTGCACGAGCTGGTCCTCAAGCCGTGGCACGACTTCGCCGTGACCGGGCTCGAGCCCCTCCTGCAGCCGCTGACCTGTGACGTGGACGAGTTCTCGCAGGCCTACATCAACGAGTTCGGCAGCGGGGTCAGCACTCCGGAGGGTCCCCGGTCGCAGAAGATGGTGCTGCGCCTGCAAGGCGGGACCGACGGGGGGTCACGGGTGACCGTGACGAAGCTCGAGCCTGCGCAGCCCTGGCTCGAGGTACGCGTCCTGCGCGGGCTCCCCGCGACGCTCGGCAGCAACCCCGACGGCGAGCCCGTCACCGTCGTGCTGAGCATCCCGAGCTGCAAGGGCGCTCAGCTCTCCGGCACCTCGCTGCAGACCGAGCCGCTGCAGCTGTTCGGCCGCCTCGGTGACGGTCCGGTCTCCGGTCCGGCGCCGCTGGGTGGCGACGGCGGCGTGACGATGGCCTACCTCCAGCTGCTCGCGCGCGCCTGCCCGGGGGCACTCGCGCGCTGAGCGCTCCCCCTAGGACTCGCGCGCTGCCAGCCACTCCTGGAAGGTCGCGCGTCCGAGCTCCGCCTCCGGCCCTGGCAGCAGGCCGCCGCCGGCGAAGCCGCGGCCGACCGCGCCCGGCAGTCGGACCGGGACGACGCGGCGGCGGCTGCCACGAGTCGCGAGCAGTCGGCGCGCCAGGTGGGGGAGCTCGTGCACCTCCGGCCCGGCGAGGTCCGGCACCTCGGCCGAAGGGCGCGCCTCGAGGAGATCCACCACGCGTGCAGCGACTTCCGCGGCGGCGACGGGCTGCACCCGCATCCGCGGCACGAGGGCGAGCGGGCCGGGCGTGCGGTCCAGCAGCTGCTGGGCGAACTCGTGCCACTGCGTCGTGCGCAGCACGGTGGCCGGTACGGGCCCCCTGAGCGCGCGCCTCTCCTGCTGCTGCTTGCCCTGGTAGTAGCCGAAGGGGACGCGGTCGGCGCCCACGATCGTGACGAGGACGTGGTGCGCGACGCCGGCGCGCTGCTCCGCTGCGAGCAGGTGGTCGGCGGCGGTGTCGAAGAACCGCACGGCGCTCGACCTCCGCGTCGCTCCGGTGCTGCTGGCGTCGACCACGGCGTCGCACCCCTCGAGCGCGGCATCGAGACCGCGGCCCGTCAGGAGGTCCGCGCCGGTCGCGCGGGAGACCGGGACGGCCGGCGTACCCCGTCGGTCGAGCTCGGCCACGACGAGGCGGCCGAGCAGGCCGGTGCCCCCGATGACGGCGACGCGCTGCACCACGTGGAACCCCTTCCCCGCAGCGACTCCGGCGTCGCTGCCGTGGTCACCGTGGCAGCAGAGCAGCCAGCGGGGAAGGCTTTGTGACCGAGGTCTCGACCTACTGCGGAGCCCCCACCGCGAGCGTCGCACGGGCGGAGTGACTGCTGCCGTGGGCATCCACCCAGCGCACCGACACGGACGTCCCGGGCGACAACGTGGACATGATGCGCCCCAGTGCGCCGACGCCGGAGACCGCGTGGCCGGCGACCCACGTGACGGTGTCACCGACGGAGATGCCCGCAGCAGCAGCAGGTCCGCCCTTGGTGACCTGCTGGACGAGCGCGCCCGACCGGCGGCCGTCGACCACACCGATGCCGAGCATCGCGCTCGGGCCGACGTGCACGGTGGCGGACGAGCGGCCCGCGACGATCTGCGCCTCGATCAGCATGGCCCGCGCGATCGGGACCGCGAAACCCGCGGAGCCCGAGGGGCCCTTGCCGCCGGCGGTGTCCATGCCCAGCACCTGCCCGGCGAGGTTGACGAGGGGGCCGCCCGAGTCGCCGGGGACGATCGCGGCGTCGGTCTGCACGACCCCGCGCAGCACCTCCTCGACCCCCTCGTCGCTCGCGGTGATGGTGCGGCCCAGCGCGGTGACCCGGCCGGAGACCGCGACGGGGGTCCCGCCCCGGCCGTACGCGTTGCCCACGGCGACGACGGTCTGACCGAGGCGCGCGGGTGTGCGGGAGAACCGCATGGTGCGCAGCCCGCTCGCGCCGGTGAGCCGCAGCACCGCCACGTCGTCGGTGCGGTCGTAGCCGACGACGGTCGCGGTGTAGGTCCGCCCGTTGCCGACGTCGCGCGCCTTGATCGTCGCCGCGCCCTCGATGACATGGTTGTTGGTCAGCACCAGCCCGGACGAGCTCAGCACCATGCCGGTGCCCGCGGCGCTGCCCTGGCCGCCGGCGAGCGTGGTCGTGATGTCGACGACGGCGGGCCGGACCGCGGCCGCCGCCGTGCGCACGGTCTGCGTCGCCGCCCCCGCGCTGCCCGCCGGCACCAGCACGGCGAGCACCGCCGTCGCCACGGCCGCGGACCCTGCTCGTCGTGCGCGGATCATCCCTGCCACTGCCCGTCCTCCCGATATGCCCGGGTCCAGCATGCGCGGCGTACCTGAGCGCAGCCTGTGGGCGGCGCCCGCGGATGTGAACGGGGGCACCCAGTGGCACCCCGAGCGCCACTGGGTGCCCCTGTTCACGGAGGGGGAGGGCGCAGCGGGCACCCCCGAGCGGCGGCGGGTGCCCCCGTCCGGGGAGCGGGAGCGCTCTCCGTACGCTGTGCCGACCGTGCAGCTCGTCGAGGAGGACCACATGCCCGCGGAGAAGCGCAGCCTGGCCGGGACCGTCGTCGCCGTCACCGGCGCCAGTGCCGGGATCGGCGCCGCCGCCGCCCGCCTGCTCGGGGAGGCCGGCGCGAACGTCGTGCTCGGCGCCCGGCGCACCGAGCGGCTGGACGCGCTCGTCGAGGAGATCGGCGCCGACCGCGCGCTGGCCGTCAGCCTCGAGGTGCGCGACCCCGAGCAGAACCGCGCCTTCGTCCAGGCCGCCGTCGACCGCTTCGGCCGGATCGACTCGATCGTCGCCAACGCCGGCATCGGGATGTACGGCGGCATCGAGGACTCGAGCGACGACGACCTCACCCGGATGATCGAGGTCAACTTCTCCGGCACGGTGTGGTCGGTCCGCGCCGCGGTCCCGCACTTCCGCCGCCAGGGCGACGGCGGCGACGTCGTCATCGTGAGCAGCGTCGCGGGCCTGCGCGGCGGTGCGGACGAGGCGGTCTACGCCGGCACCAAGTTCGCCCAGGTCGGGCTGGCCGGCTCGCTCGACCGCGAGCTGCGCGAGGACGGCATCCGCGTCTCCGCGATCTGCCCGGCGGGCGTCGAGACGGAGTTCGCGATCGGGGCCGGGCGCACCGAGGGCGACCCGGCGCTCGCGGCGTACCTCCGTCCCGAGGACGTCGCCTTCCAGATCGTCACCGCGCTCGAGCAGCCGCGCCGGCTGCGCACGACGCTGTGGGCGCAGTGGAGCATGGGCCAGGGCAGCTAGCCCTCCCCGTCGGGGGGAGATCGGGCAGTTCGCCCACGTCAGGATGCGTGCGGGGCTAGCGTGCCGCTCGGCGCGGGCCACGGCGGCTCGCAGCGCCAGCGGCCGTGGAGGTCCTGATGCCCCTTCTCCCCTCGTCCCGCCCCGTACGCCGGGGCGCCGTCGCCCTCGTGAGCGTCGGCGTCCTCGCGGTCAGCGGCGCGCTCGTCGCGCACGCCGACACCGGCTCCTCGTCCTCGGTGATCTACGCCTGCGTCAAGACGAGCAAGGGCGATGTCCGCATCGTCGACGCGGCGACGGCCTGCCAGAGCAACGAGACGCGGACGCAGTGGAACGTCACCGGACCCAAGGGCGACCCCGGCCCCTCGGGCTCTCCCGGCGCCTCCGGCGCTCCCGGTGCGGACGGCGCTCCCGGCCCCTCCGGCCCTGCGGGCCCGTCCGGTCCGGCAGGCCCCTCGGGCCCGGCGGGTCCCTCGGGCGCACCCGGCGCGGTGGTGACGGTCCCCGCGACGGGGCCCACGACCCCCGCGCAGACCGTCGTCGGCACCCTGACGCTCCACTCGAGCGCCAACGCCGGCGGCGGGAACCTCGACGGCGTCAAGATCCCTGTCCACGCGGTGGACCTCGACAGCCTCCAGACCCTCAACCTCGGGTCGCAGAGCACGGGTGCAGGCGCCGGCAAGGTCAAGCTCGGCCCGATCGTGCTGACGCTGCCGGCCGAGAGCACCGTGCCGGGCACCTTCGCCGCCGAGGCCGCGGGCACGCCCTGGCAGTCGGGCACGCTCGAGGTCTACGCGCCGGGCACGACCGACGTGCAGCTGGTCGTGACCATGGGCCTGGTCGCTGTCGCGGAGCAGCGGATCACGGCCGGCAGCGGTGGGCTCGACGAGACGGTCACGTTCCAGATGGGCGGGCTGTACTTCAAGTACACCGGCGGCGGGAACGGCTACGGCTGGGACGCCATCAGGAACGTCAAGTGGGACGGGGCTAGCCCCATCAAGTAGCTGCTCGCACCCGTCGGGCCCGGCTCCTCCACGGAGCCGGGCCCGTCGGCGTCTCAGGCCGAGGTGTAAGCGCCGGCCGCGAGGTCGTCGAGCAGCCCGGGCCCGGTGGGCGTCCAGCCGAGCCGCTCCTGGGTGAGCCGGCTGGACGCGGCGAGGTCCATGCCGAAGAAGGCGCCGATCCAGCCGAAGTGGTCGGTGACCTCCGGCAGGGTCACGGGACCCGAGGGCACGCCCACCGCCTTGCCGATCGCCTCGGCGATCTCGCGGGTGGGGATCGCCTCCTCGGCCACGGCGTGCACGACGGGGCCGGCGTCCTCGCGCTCGAGCGCGAGCCGGACGAGCCGCGCGGCGTCGGTGCGGTGCACCGCCGCCCAGCGGTTGGCGCCGTCGCCGACCCAGGCCGAGCGGCCCTGCCGCCGGGCGACGTCCACGAGCGTCGCGATGAAGCCGTGGTCCCGCGTGCCGTGGACCGAGGGCGCGAAGCGCAGCGCCACGGGGCGCAGGCCGCGCTCGGCGTACGACAGCGCGAGCGCCTCGCCGCCACCGCGCATGGCGTCGGGGCCGACCATCGGCGTGGGGTCCTCCTCCGTGGCGATCCGGCCGGGGGCGAGCATGGCGACGCCCGCGGCGAAGAGGAACGGCCGCCCGGAGCCCTCCAGCTCGCCGGCCATGGTCTCCACGGCGGCGCGCTCGGTGCGCCCGGCACCGGCCATGTCGGAGAAGTCGTGCTTGAAGCCGAGGTGGACGACCCCGTCGCTCGCGGCCGCGCCGGAGCGCAGCGACTCGAGGTCGTCGAGGCTGCCGCGGTGGGGGGTGGCCCCCGCCCGCGCAACGGCCTCCGCGGAGGCGTCGGACCGGGCGAGGCCGAGGACCTCGTGCCCCGCGGCGAGCAGCTCGGGGACGACGGCCGACCCGATCCAGCCCGAGGCACCGGTGACGAAGACGCGCATGGGTCTCTCCTAGGTGATGGCAGCATCTGACATCACTGACGCTAGCACCCGATGTCAGCGGCTGCCATCACTAGGATGGCGGCGTGGGACGATGGGCACCCGGCGCACGCGGCCGCCTCGCCGAGGCGGCGCTCGAGCTGTACGTCGAGCGCGGCTTCGAGCAGACGACGGTGGGCGACATCGCCGAGCGCGCCGGGGTGACCGAGCGGACCTTCTTCCGGCACTTCGCCGACAAGCGCGAGGTGCTCTTCGACGGGTCGCAGCACCTCCAGGACGTCCTGGTCAGCGCCATCTCGGGAGCGGAGCCCGGCACGCCGCCGGTCGACGTCGTCGCCACCGCGTACGAGCGGGCGGCGGAGCTGCTCGAGGGCGGGCGGGAGCACAGCGCGCAGCGCTCGCGCGTCATCGCCGCCACTCCCGGCCTGCAGGAGCGCGAGCTGCTCAAGCTCGCCGGCCTCACCTCGGCGGCCGCGGCCGCGCTCCAGGAGCGCGGGGTCGCCGCGCCAGCCGCCCTGCTCGCTGCGGAGACGGGCGGCACGGTCTTCCGGGTGGCCTTCGACCGCTGGGTGGCCGGCCAGGGCGAGGACCTGCGCGGCTGCCTGCGCACCACGCTGGCCGAGCTCCGTGGGCTGACCGGCTCCTGACGCCTGGTCTGCCCGTTCAGCACCTTCCCGGTCGAGACGCGGGGCGCCACGGTGAGGGCATGCGCCTGACCGCGGCAGTGGCCGCCACCACGTCCCTCGTCCTCCTCTCCGCGGGTGCCGGCGCGGCCGCCGCTGCGACCAGGGCCACTCCGCGCGTGTCCGCGGTGTGTGCCGTCGCGACGACTAGGGCCCTCGTCCTGCCCGTGCGCGGGAAGTGCGCCAAGGGGGCGACGTACATGGCCGTCGGTGCACCCCCGCAGGTGGTGGCCGGCGAGCCGGGCCTGCCCGGCGCGCAGGGACCAGCGGGTCCGCAGGGGCCGGCGGGCGCGACGGGGGCGACGGGGCCGGCCGGCCCGACGGGAGCGACAGGCGCGACCGGCGCGACCGGCGCGACCGGTCCGCGAGGGCCGGCCGGGCCCCTCGACGTCTACTCCGTGATCGTCGACGGGACGGGTGTCGTGGCCCGCTCCACCGTGCCGGTCACGGTCGTGGCCGAGGGCAAGGGCCAGTACGACGTCGTGTTCCCGTTCGACGTCACGACCTGCATCCCCGTGGTCGGCCTGGCGAGCCCGGCGCTCCTGGGATCCCCGGCGGAGGCCGTCCTCGGCGTGGCGGGCCTCTACCAGAAGCCGAAGGGGTTCTTCGTGGACGCCCAGAGCATCACTGGCGCCTACGTGAACGCGCCGTTCTCCCTGATGGTGCAGTGCCCTGGCAGCTAGTCCTTCGGGCTCCACCCCAGCGCCGGGCCCAGCCGCGTGGCGATGTCAGTGAGGATCTGGACGTAGTCCTCCTCCTCGAAGCTGAACGGCAGGGCGAAGGCGACCTCGCGCACCTCGCGGAAGCCCGCGTGCGCGCGGAGCTCGTCGGCGATCTGCTCGGCCGGCCCGACGAGGTCGCGGGCGAAGAGCAGGCGCCCCGGGCCCTGCGGCTCCCGCGTACGCGGTGTCCGCGCCGCGGCGTAGGCGGCGTACTTCTCCTGCTGGGCAGGGGAAGCAGAGTCGGTGGGGATCACGACGAGCCCCTGCGAGACCCTGGCGGCGTCGCCCAGGGGGTGCGCGGCGCGGAAGGCCCTGATCTGCGCGGCCTGCAGCTCGGCGAAGTCCCACGGCCCGGTCTCCGGCTCGGCGCGCAGCACGCTGGACGTCACCAGTGACAAGCTGTTCTCGCCGGCCCACACGGCCGAGGGGGTGCCGGCGGCGCCGTACCAGATCCGGTCGCGGAGGCCCGGTGAGTGCGGCTGGACGCGGCGGGAGAACACCTCGAAGCCCTGCGTGCCCTCGAAGCCGCTCGCGGGCTCGCCGCCGACGAGCCGGAGGAACCGGGCGACCCGCTCGTGGCTGAAGTCCTCGACCTCCGCGGTGTCGGGGTAGAGCGCGTCCTTGACGTCGTCCCAGCGCATCGGGGTGCCGACGCTGAGGCCGGGGTTGAGCCGGCCGCCGGAGAGGACGTCGACGGTCGCAAGGTCCTCGGCCAGCCGCAGCGGGTTCTCCCAGCCGAGCGGCGTCACCGCGGTGCCGAGCCCGATGCGGGTGGTGCGCTGCGACGCGGCGGCGAGCACGGCGACGGGCGAGGAGATCCCGTGCTGGAGGTGGCGGTGGCGCAGCCAGGCGCTGTCGAAGCCGAGCTGCTCGCCGAGCTCGATGACCCGCAGCGTCGTCTCGTGACCGCGCGCCGGGTCGTCGGGGTCGAACACCCCGATGGTGAGGAACCCCAGCTGCTCCAGCGGTCCGGTCGTCGGCATGACGACAGGACTACCAGGTCAGGGCGCGGGCCGCAGTGTCGCGGTCATCAGCCAGTGGTGCGTGCCCAGGGGGTGGACACGGGCGAAGCCGCGCTGCTCGAACATCGCCGTCGTGCCGCCGTGCAGGAAGGAGCCGGAGACGCGCCGTCCCTCCACGTCCTCGGGGAAGGCCTCCACGGTCCCAGCGGCCAGTCCGGCGATCTGCGCGAGCGCGCCGTGGGCGGACCCACGACGTGCCGTCGTGACGGTAGGTTCGCCGCAGAGGCACATCGTGGTGACGGGGAGCGGAGGGGTGGCGGTGGCCGGGCGAGCACGCGCACGTCCCGCGGTGCCGACCCTCGCCACCGTCGCGGCCGCCGCGGGTGTGTCGCCCGCCACCGTCTCCCGAGTCGTCAACTCCTCCGCCCCGGTGTCGCCGGAGCACCGCGCCGCCGTCGAGGCGGCCATCGCCCGGCTCGGGTACGTCCCCAACCGCACCGCCCGCAGCCTGGCCACGCGCTCGACGGGAGCCCTCGCCCTGGTCGTGCGCGAGGCCGTGGAGTTCGGGGTGAGCGACCCGTACCTCAGCACGTTCCTCATCTCGGCGAGCTCCGCGCTCGCCGGCAGCGGCCTGCACCTCGTCGTGATGGCGGCCAGCGACGACGCCGAGCACGAGACCGTCGGCGCGTACGTGCGTTCGGGGCACGTCGACGGCGCGCTGCTCGTGTCCGTCCACGCGGGCGACCCGCTCCCGGGGCAGCTGCTGGCGGCGGGCATCCCCTTCGTCTTCGGCGGGCGCCCCCCGATGGAGCTGCCCGACGAGGTCTGCGTCGTCGACACCGACAACCTCGGCGGTGGACGGCTCGCGGCGCAGCGCCTGCTCTCCACCGGGCGCTCGCGGGTCACGGCCATCAGCGGGCCGGTGGACATGACCGCCGCCGCGGACCGCGTCGAGGGCCTGCGCCGCGGGCTGGACGAGGCGGGGGTCCCGCTGCTCGGCCTCGCCCACGGCGCCTGGACCCGCAGCTCGGGCGAGCAGGCGATGACCACGCTGCTCGCGGACCACCCCGACCTCGACGCCGTCTTCGTGGCCAGCGACACGATGGCCGTGGGTGCGCTCAAGGCGCTGTCGGCGGCCGGCCGCCGCGTACCCGACGACGTGGCGGTCATCGGGTTCGACGACGTGGAGGTCGCGGCCTACGCGACGCCCCCGCTCACCACCGTGCGCCAGCCCACGGCGGAGCAGGCGCGGTGCGCCATCGAGGCGCTCGTCGCGCACGTGCGGGACGGCCAGGCCCCGCCCTCGGTCGTGCTCCCGACCGAGCTCGTCGTGCGGCAGTCCGGCTGACCCAGCGTGCTGTGATCCGCATCACAGTACGCTCCCGGCAACACGCTCGCGGCCGGTGCCGCGCGCTCGCTGTCAACCTTCCTCGATGGCTCCGGGGCGTCCCATCGAGGAGATCGATGGTTGACCCGGCGAAGGTGCAGGAGTCGCTGGCAGCACTGCCTTTCTCCGCGTAGCGCGGTACCCGTCCCCCGCGCGCCCGTGACGTCGCCGTGACACGGGCCAGACCCCTCCTCTGCGCCGTTTTGCGCTGGCTCATAGGCACTTCTGGCGCCGTCGAGCAGTCACCCCGCCGCAACATGCCGTAACGCAGTCGACGCAATCCCGCTCCAAGGTCGAGCCCTGCGGACGAGCCGTCCGCCCGACCGGGAGGGGGATGCGCGCCATGACCGACGCCGCCCTCGAGACTGTTGCCGTCGCCTCGATCTCGCTGCCCCGCAGCAGGTCCGAGCGCGCGACGCGGGTGGCCTCCGGGGTCGCCGGCGTCGCGGCGCTGGCGCTCGGTTGGGAGGCGTACAAGGCCGTGGGGCCGGCCGACGGTGGCTCGGTGCTGGGCCTGCCGGTGCTGCCCCGCTCCGACGACTCCTCGATGCCCCACGTGTGGCACGTGCTCGCGGTGATGGGCGACCCCGAGGTCTCGGCGCCGGGCGCGTCCTCCGTCGGCTCCTCGATCGCCGGCGCACTGCTCCGCACCGGCGCGTACGCGGTGGCGGGCTGCCTGCTCGGCGCGCTCGTCGGCCTGCTGCTCGCCGTCGTCATGCAGCGGCTGCGGTGGGTCGAGGAGGGCCTGCTGCCGTACGTCGTGCTGAGCCAGACCGTCCCGCTCGTCGCGCTGGCCCCGCTCGTCGTCGGGATCGGTCGCAGCCTGCCCGTCCCGGGCGGCTGGCAGCCGTGGATGTCGGTGACGGTGGTGGCGGCGTACCTCGCGTTCTTCCCCGTCGCGGTCGGCGCGCTGCGCGGCCTGCAGTCCGCCCCGGCCGCCTCGGTGGAGCTCTTCCGCAGCATCGCCGCGACGCCCGCCCAGACGCTGCTGCGGCTCCGGCTGCCGGCGGCCGTGCCGTACCTCGTGCCGGCAGCCCGGCTCGCGGCAGCGGCGTCCGTCGTCGGCGCCGTCGTCGCCGAGATCAGCACGGGGACCAAGGGCGGCATCGGGCGCCTGATCATCGCCTACGCCCAGCAGGCGAGCACCGACCCCGCCCGGGTGTACGCCGCGGTGCTCGCGGCCGGGCTGCTCGGGCTCGTCCTCACCACCGGGGCGGGGCTGCTGGAGCTCGCCCTCCCTGGCGACCGCGACTCCCGAGGAGGACGCCGATGACCTCGACGACCACGAGCGGCCTGGCGGGCGCGCACGCGGCAGCACCTGCTGGGGCCGTGAGCATCCGCGGCGTCGACCAGGTCTTCGCGACCCGCGGCGGGGAGGTCCGCGCCCTCGACGGCATCGACCTCGAGATCGGCCGCGGCGAGCTCGTCTCGCTGATCGGGCCCTCCGGCTGCGGGAAGTCCACGCTCCTGCGCGTCATCGCCGACCTGGTCACACCGACGCGCGGCGAGGTCGTCGTCAACGGCAAGCCGGCGCACCAGGCGCGGCTGGACCAGGACTACGGCATGGCCTTCCAGGCGGCTGGGCTGCTGCCCTGGCGGACGGTCGCCGGGAACGTCGAGCTCCCGCTGGAGGTCCACGGCACCAAGCGCTCCGAGCGGCGCGAGCGCGTCGCCGAGCTGCTCGACCTGGTCGGGCTCGCCGACTTCGCGAAGGCCCGTCCCGGCGAGCTCTCCGGCGGCATGCAGCAGCGCGTCGCGATCGCCCGCGCTCTCGCGCCCCGGCCGCCGCTGCTCCTCATGGACGAGCCGTTCGGCGCGCTCGACGAGATGACCCGCGAGCGGATGCAGGCGGAGCTGCTGCGCATCGGCACCGAGACCGGGACCACGGTCGTCTTCGTGACCCACTCGATCCCCGAGGCGGTCTTCCTGTCCCAGCGCGTGGTCGTCCTCTCGGCCCGCCCGGGCCGCATCGCCGGCATCGTGCCCGTGGACCTGGCCGAGCGCGACGAGTCGGTGCGTGAGGACCCGCGCTTCTTCGCCGGCATCACCGCCGTCCGCGAGACCCTGCGCGGCGGGGGCGCTCCGGTCGGCGGGGTGGAGGACCGGTGAGGCGGGTCCTCCTGCCGATCGCCACCGGCATCGGCGCCCTCGTGGCGTGGCAGGTCGTCGTCGACGCGTTCGACATCGCGCCGTACGTCCTGCCCGGGCCGCAGGCGATCGCGAGCTCGCTGCACGACTTCGCCGGCGAGATCCTCGACGCGGCAGAGGCTTCCGGCACCAACGCGCTCATCGGGCTCGTCGCCGGCACCCTGCTGGGCGTCCTCGTCGCGCTCGTCGCCTCGCGGCTCAGCGTGGTGGACGGCATGCTCGCCCCGCTGGCGGCCGCGGCGAACGCGATGCCGATCGTGGCGCTCGCGCCGATGTTCAACACGATGTTCGGCACCACGAGCTCGGTCCCGCGCCGGCTCGTCGTCACCGTCGTGGTGTTCTTCCCGGTCTTCGTCAACACCCTGCGGGGCCTGCGCGACGTCGACCCGGTGCAGGCGGAGGTGCTGCGCTCGTGCGCAGCGTCCCCGTGGCAGGTGACCCGGACGCTGCGCCTCCCCGGCGCGCTGCCCCACGCGTTCACCGGGGTCCGGCTGGCCTCGGCGCTCTCGGTCATCACTGCCGTCGTCGCGGAGTACTTCGGCGGCCTGCAGGACGGGCTCGGCGCGCGCATCACCTCGGCCGCCGCGAACACCGCCTACCCGCGGGCGTGGGCGTACGTCACCGCGGCGTGCGCGCTCGGCCTGGCGTTCTACGTCGTCGCCCTCGTGCTCGAGCGCGTCGCCGTGCCCTGGCGCGCATCGACCCCCTCCTGACCCCACCCGTCCCTCGCCAGCATCGGAGAAGCACTGTGAGACACCGCATCCTGCCCTCTGCCGCGGCACTGTCCGCGCTCGCCCTGACGCTCGCCGCCTGCGGGTCGAGCGACAAGGCCCCGACCTCCAGCTCCGCACCCGCCGGCTCGAGCCCGGCCTCGGCCCCGGCCGACGCCTCGGGCTCCGCCGCGCCAGCGGCCTCCACGGGCACCTCGGGCGGCAAGCTCACCCCGGTGAAGCTGCAGCTGCAGTGGTTCACCCAGGGCCAGTTCGCGGGCTACTTCGCCGCGCAGGAGCAGGGGTACTACAAGGACGCCGGCCTCGACGTGAAGATCCTCGAGGGCGGCACCGACATCGTGCCGCAGACCGTCCTCGCGCAGGGCCAGGCGGACTACGCGATCGCCTGGGTGCCGAAGGCGCTCGCCTCCCGCGAGCAGGGGGCCGGCATCACCGACGTCGCGCAGATCTACCAGCGTTCGGGCACCCTGCAGATCAGCATGAAGGACAAGGGCATCACCTCGCCCGCCGACTTCAAGGGCAAGACCGTCGGCAACTGGGGCTTCGGCAACGAGTTCGAGCTCTTCGCCGGCATCACCAAGGCCGGGCTCGACCCCAGCAAGGACGTCAAGCTCGTCCAGCAGCAGTTCGACATGAACGCCTTCCTCAAGGGCGACATCGACGCGGCCCAGGCGATGGTCTACAACGAGTACGCCCAGGTCCTCGAGGCGAAGAACCCCAAGACCGGCAAGCTCTACAGCCCCGACGACCTCAACGTCGTCAACTGGAACTCGGTCGGCACCGCGATGCTGCAGGACGCGATCTGGGCCAACACGGCCAAGCTGAAGAGCGACTCGGCCTACCAGGACACCACGGTGAAGTTCATCGCCGCCAGTATCAAGGGCTGGGCCTTCTGCCGCGACAACCCGCAGAAGTGCCGCGACATCGTCGTGGCCAAGGGCTCGAAGCTCGGCGCCAGCCACCAGCTGTGGCAGGTCAACGAGGTCAACAAGCTCGTCTGGCCGGCCCCGGCCGGCGCCGGTGTCATCGACAAGGCGGCCTGGGACCAGACCGTGCAGGTCGCCAAGGGCACGAAGAACGCCGACGGCGCGACCGTGATCAAGAAGGACCCGGACGCCGACGCGTACACCAACACCTACGTCGAGAAGGCCCTGACGATGCTCAAGGGCGAGGGCGTCGACGTCACGGGAGCCGGCTTCAAGCCGATCTCCGTGACGCTCAACCCCGGCGGCAGCTGAGCGACGCCGAGTGCCACCGTCGAGCGGGAGAGGAGGGGAGATGACGAGGGGCTTCACCCTGGTGCAGCTGCGGTACTTCTGCCGGGTGGCCCGGCTGGGCAGCATGACGGCCGCGGCCGAGGAGCTCGCCGTCACCCAGTCCGCCCTCTCCTCGGCGGTGGCGCAGCTCGAGGCCTCGCTCGGTGTGCAGCTCTTCCGGCGTGTCCCGCGCCGCGGGCTCGCGCTGACCGAGGCCGGCAGGCGGCTGCTGCGCGAGGCGCCCGCCCTGCTGGAGGACGCCGACGTCCTGGTCGGAGCCCTGCGCGACGACCAGGACGCGGTGGCCGGCGAGCTCGTCGTCGGGATCTACGAGCCGCTCGCGTCGCTGCGCGTGCCCGACATCCTGCGGGAGTTCGAGCGGCGCCACCCGGAGGTCCACGTCTCCCTCGTCGAGGGCGACCAGGCCGTGATCCGGGAGGCGCTGCTCGGCGGGCGCTGCGAGCTGGCGCTGATGTACGACATGGGGGAGGGCGGCGGCTTCGTCCAGGAGGTGCTCGAGACCGTCCCCGCGCACGTCCTCGTCGCCGCCGGGTCCCGGCTCGCCGAGCTCGGCGGCCCGGTGAGCCTCGAGGACGTCGTGGCCGAGCCGCTCATCCTGCTCGACCTCCCCGAGACGCGCGACTACGTGCTGCGCGTCTTCCACAGCGCCGGGCTCGTGCCCTCGGTGCGCCACCGGCTGACGGGCTACGAGACCGTCCGCTCGTTCGTCGCCCGGCACCACGGCTACGCCGTGCTCAACCGCAAGCTGCCCCACGGGCAGACGCACAGCGGGGGCGAGGTCGTCGCCCTCGACATCGCCGAGGAGGTGCCCGCCATCGACGTCGTGCTCGCCACGCTCGACGGCGTACGCCCCACCCGGCGCGCGCAGGCCTTCATGGAGATCTGCCGGCGGCACCACGGTGCGCAGGACCATACTGGGCGGGACCAGGGCGAGCGACCCCTGGCCGGGTCTGTTGGACTGGCGGGGCACGTCCCGTCCAGTCCGAGGATCAAGGAGCTCCGATGACCCAGGCGCACGTCGGCCTCGCTGTCGCCCTCGAGCAGTTCGCCCCTGCCGAGGCGCTCCGCCACGCCGCGCTCGCCGAGCAGCACGGCTTCCGCGGGTCGATGGCGGCCGACCACTACCAGCCGTGGGTGCCGCAGCAGGGGGAGGCGTCCTTCGTCTGGAGCATGCTCGCCGCCCTGGGCGAGCGCACCACGGGGGACCTCGGTACGGGGGTGGCCTGCCCGTCGTTCCGCATGCACCCGGCGATGGTGGCGCAGGCGGCGGCCACGGTCGAAGCGCTCTACCCCGGGCGGATGTGGCTCGGGCTGGGCTCGGGCGAGGCGCTCAACGAGCACATGTTCGGGGCCTACTGGCCGGAGGCCCCCGAGCGGATCACGATGATGTTCGAGGCCATCGAGCTCATCCAAAAGCTGTTCACCGGCAAGGACGTCAAGCACGACGGCCGCTACTTCAAGTTCCACAAGACCCGGCTGTGGACGATGCCGGAGGTGGCGCCGCCCATCTACGTCGCCACCGCCGGCCCGATCACGGCCAAGCGCACCGGCGCCACCGTCGACGGGATCATCACGGTCGCCGCGCCGGAGGCGAAGGTGGCCGGGGTGCTGGAGAAGTTCGCCGAGGGTGCGCGCTCCGTCGGCAAGGACCCCGACACCATGCCCAAGCTGCTCCAGATCCACCTGTCCTGGGCGCCGACGGACGAGGAGGCGATGGCCAACGCCATGGCCGAGTGGCCCAACGGCGGCATGAAGTTCCCCAAGCAGGACATCCGCTCGCCCTACGACTTCGAGCAGATGGCGCAGCTCGTCCGGCCCGAGGACTTCACAGGCCGGATGGTGATCTCCTCCGACCCCGACCAGCACCGGGCCGAGATCCAGAAGTTCCTCGACCTCGGCATCGACCGGGTCTACCTGCACAACGTCGGGCGCAACCAGGAGCAGTGGATGGAGGTCTTCGGCTCCGAGGTGCTGCCCAAGCTCACCAGATGACCAACCGAGTCCAGGAGGACCCATGACTGTCGTGCGTGTCGCCCTGAGCCAGACCACCTGGCCGGGGAGCAAGGAGGAGATGCTCGACAAGCACGAGCAGTTCGCGCGCGATGCCGCCGCGCAGGGTGCCCAGGTGATCTGCTTCCAGGAGCTGTTCTACGGCCCGTACTTCGGCATCACGCAGGACGCGAAGTACTACGACTTCGCCGAGCCGGCGGACGGTCCGATCGTGCAGCGCTTCGCCGCGCTCGCCGCGGAGCTGCACCTCGTCATGGTCCTCCCGATCTACGAGGAGGAGCAGCCCGGCGTCTACTACAACACCGCCGTGGTGGTCGACGCCGACGGCACCGTGCTCGGCAAGTACCGCAAGCACCACATCCCCAACCTGGACCGCTTCTGGGAGAAGTTCTACTTCCGCCCGGGCAACACGGGCTGGCCGGTCTTCCAGACCGCGGTGGGCAAGGTCGGCGTGACGATCTGCTACGACCGCCACTTC
The DNA here is from genome assembly GCF_004216915.1 of Motilibacter rhizosphaerae. Taxonomy (NCBI): domain Bacteria; kingdom Bacillati; phylum Actinomycetota; class Actinomycetes; order Motilibacterales; family Motilibacteraceae; genus Motilibacter; species Motilibacter rhizosphaerae. The sequence continues at coordinate 343,190 of NZ_SGXD01000001.1, read as the reverse complement.
CCGGAGGGCTGGCGCGTCCTCGGCCTCAACGGCGCCGAGATCGTGTTCAACCCCAACGCCTCCAAGCCCGGTCTCTCCAACCGCCTGTGGGAGCTCGAGCAGCCCACGGCGGCCGCCGCCAACGGCTACTTCGTGGCCGTGCCCAACCGCGTGGGCCGCGAGGACAACGAGTACGGCGACGACGCGGTCGACTTCTACGGCACGTCGTACGTCGTCGACCCGCAGGGCAACTTCGTGGGGGAGAAGGGCAGCTCGGAGAAGGAGGAGCTGCTCATCCGCGACATCGACCTCTCGATGATCCGCAAGGTCCGCAACGACTGGCAGTTCTACCGCGACCGCCGGCCCGACGCGTACGGAGAGCTGGTGGAGCCGTGAGCCGCACGCTCATCACCGGCGGCACGCTCGTCTCGACCACGGGCGCGGTCCCGACCGACGTCCTCGTCGACGGGGAGACGGTCGCCGCCCTGCTCGCTCCGGGGACGGGTGCCGAGCTCGCGGTCGACAGGACGATCGACGCGACGGGGAAGTACGTCCTGCCGGGCGGTGTCGACGTGCACACGCACATGGAGATGCCCTTCGGCGGGACCGAGGCCTCCGACACCTTCGAGACCGGCACGTACGCCGCGGCGTGGGGCGGCACGACGACGATCGTCGACTTCGTCGTGCAGCGTACGGGCCAGGTCGTCCAGGAGTGCCTGGACACCTGGCACCAGAAGGCCGCCGGCAACTGCTACGTCGACTACGGCTTCCACATGATCCTCGGCGGGGTCGACGAGGACTCGCTCAAGGCGATGGACCAGCTCGTCGACCACGAGGGCATCACGAGCTTCAAGCTCTTCATGGCCTACCCGGGCGTCTTCCTCTCGGATGACGCGCAGATCCTGCGGGCGATGCAGCGCGCCTCCGGCAACGGTGCGATGACCATGATGCACGCCGAGAACGGCACGGCGATCGACGAGCTCGTGCGCCAGGCCCTGGCCCGCGGGGAAACCGACCCGGTGTTCCACGGGCTCACCCGGCCGCCGCTGCTGGAGTCCGAGGCCGTCAACCGCGCGGTCACCCTCGCGGAGGTCGCCGGCGGCACGCCGCTCTACGTCGTGCACGTGTCGGCCAGCCAAGCGCTCGAGCGCATCGCGGCCGCACGGACGACGGGGGCCAACGTCTTCGCGGAGACCTGCCCGCAGTACCTCTACCTCACGCTCGAGGACCACCTCGGTGCCGGGGGCGCCGGGAGCTTCGAGGGCGCGAAGTACGCCTGCTCGACCCCCCTCCGCTCGAAGCACGAGCCGCACGCCGCGGACCTGTGGAAGGGCCTGCGCACCGACGACCTGGCGGTCGTGTCCACCGACCACTGCCCGTTCTGCTTCCAGGACCAGAAGCAGCTGGGGCGGGGCGACTTCAGCAAGATCCCCAACGGCATGGGTGGCGTCGAGCACCGGCTCGACCTCGTCCACCAGGGCGTGGCGGACGGCAAGCTGTCGCTGCAGCGCTGGGTGGAGACCTGCTCGACGACACCGGCCCGGATGTTCGGGATGTACCCGAAGAAGGGCGTGGTCGCGCCCGGGTCCGATGCCGACATCGTCATCTACGACCCTGCGGCCACGACCCGGGTCAGCGCCGAGACGCACCACATGAACATCGACTACTCGGCCTACGAGGGGTTCGAGCTGCGCGGCGGCGTCACCACGGTCATGGCGCGCGGCGAGGTGCTGCGCGACGGCGACACGTTCACGGGACGCAAGCGGCGCGGCGCGTACGTGCCCCGCGGCCTGTCCCAGTACCTCCGCTAGGGAAGGAACTCCCATGGACTTCGGTGTCGTCCTGCAGAACAACCCCCCGGCGGCCCGGGTCGTCGAGCTGGTCCGGCAAGCGGAGCTCTCCGGCTTCACGCACGCCTGGACCTTCGACTCGCACCTGCTGTGGCAGGAGCCGTACGTCGTCTACTCCGCGATGCTCGCCGCGACCCGGCGGATCGTCGTCGGCCCGATGGTGACCAACCCGCTCACGCGCGACTGGACGGTGACCGCCTCGTCGTTCGCCACCCTCAACGAGATGTACGGACCGCGCACCATCTGCGGCATCGGCCGCGGCGACTCGGCGGTCCGTACCCTCGCCGGGAAGCCGAGCACGCTGCAGACGCTGCGCGAGAGCGTGCACGTCATCCGCGAGCTCGCGAACGGGCGCAGCGTCGAGCACAACGGGCGCACCATCCGCTTCCCGTGGGCCGTGCAGACCGGGGAGCGGGACGCGACGCAGGTCTGGGTCGCGGCGTACGGGCCGAAGGCGCTGCAGCTCACCGGGGAGGTGGCCGACGGCTTCATCCTCCAGCTCGCCGACCCGGACATCGCGGCGTGGACCATCAAAGCGGTGCGCGAGGCGGCCGAGGCCGCGGGACGCGATCCCGCGTCGGTGAAGATCTGCGTGGCGGCACCGGCGTACGTCGGTGACGACCTCGACCACATGCGCCAGCAGTGCCGGTGGTTCGGCGGCATGGTGGGCAACCACGTCGCCGACCTCGTGGGCCGCTACGGCAGCGACGGCTCGGTCCCCGCGGCGCTCACCGACTACATCAAGGACCGCCAGGGCTACGACTACAACGAGCACGGGCGCGCCGGGAACACGCACACCGACTTCGTGCCCGACGCGATCGTCGACCGCTTCTGCCTGCTGGGCAGCGTGTCCGACCACCTGGAGCGGTTGCGCGACCTGCGCGACCTGGGAGTCGACCAGTTCGCGCTCTACCTCCAGCACGACGGCAAGGAGCAGACGATGCACGCCTACGCCGACTCCGTCATCCCGGTGATGGCCGACCGCGGCCTCGCCGTCAGCTGAGGAAGGACCACCTGTGGGGAAGCAGGAACGCCCCGTCGCCGTCGTGACGGGGGCGAGCAGCGGCATCGGCGCGGCGACGGTCCGCGCGCTGGCCGCGGCAGGCTACGAGACCGTCGCGGCCGCTCGTCGCGTCGAGCGGTGCGCCGAGCTCGCGGCCGAGGTCGGTGGGCGGGCGGTCGCACTCGACGTCACCGACGAGGCCTCGGTCGCGGCCCTCGCCGAGGCCGTCCAGGAGGTCTCGGTCGTCGTCCACTCCGCGGGCGGCGCGCTCGGGATGGACGCGGTCGAGGACTTCGACCCCGAGGGCTGGCGGTGGATGTACGACGCCAACGTCATCGGCGTCGCCCGCGTGCACCGCGCCCTCCTGCCCGCCCTCCGCAAGACCGCGACCCCCGCGGCGCCGGGGACGGTCGTCGTCGTGGGCTCGCACGCAGGCCTCCAGGCCTACCGCGGGGGCGGCGGCTACACCGCGGTCAAGCACGGCGTCCGCGCCCTGTGCCAGACCCTGCGCCTCGAGCTGCTGGGCGAGCCGCTGCGCGTCACCGAGATCGCGCCCGGCTTCGTCGAGACGGAGTTCTCCCTCGTGCGCCTCGGCGACCAGGAGCGCGCCGACGCGGTCTACGCGGGGATGACTCCGCTGCAGGCGCAGGACGTCGCCGAGCTCATCACGTTCGCCGTCACCCGACCCGGGCACGTCAACCTCGACCACGTCGTCGTCCGGCCCCGGGACCAGGCCGACGCGTACCACGTCGCAAGGGAGCTGGCCTCATGACCACCGACGCGCTCGTCACCACCGACGCCGCCCGGACGTACGCGATGGACCGCGCGCACGTCTTCCACTCGTGGGTGGCGCAGGACCTCATCACCCCGCTCGTCATCACGGCGGCCCAGGGGTCCTACGTGTGGGACGGGGACGGCCGCCGGCTGCTCGACCTGTCCTCCCAGCTGGTCAACACCAACATCGGACACCAGCACCCGAAGGTGGTGGCCGCCATCCAGGAGCAGGCGGGCCGGCTCTGCACGGTCGCCCCGCAGCACGCCAACGACCAGCGCAGCGAGGCGGCCCGGCTGATCGCCGAGCTCGCCCCCGACGGCATGGAGAAGGTGTTCTTCACCAACGGCGGCGCCGAGGCCATCGAGAACGCCGTCCGGATGGCGCGGCTGCACACCGGGCGCGTCAAGGTGCTGGCGCAGTACCGGTCCTACCACGGTGGGACGAGTACCGCGATCAACCTCACCGGAGACCCGCGCCGCTGGGCGAACGACTACGGATCCGCAGGGGTCGTGCACTTCTTCGGCCCGTTCCTCTACCGCTCGGCGTTCCACGCCACCACGGAGCAGGAGGAGTGCGAGCGCGCGCTGGAGCACCTGGAGCATCTCATCCGCTTCGAGGGGCCGGACACGATCGCCGCGATCGTGCTCGAGAGCATCCCCGGCACCGCCGGCATCATGGTGCCCCCGCCGGGATACCTGCGCGGGGTGCGGGAGATCTGCGACCGCTACGGCATCATCTACATCGCCGACGAGGTGATGGCCGGCTTCGGCCGCACCGGCGCGTGGTTCGCCTTCGAGCACTTCGACGTCGTCCCCGACCTCATCACCTTCGCCAAGGGCGTCAACTCCGGCTACGTCCCGCTCGGCGGCGTCGTCATCAGCGAGGAGATCGCGGCGACGTTCGGCACCCGCGCGTACCCCGGTGGGCTGACGTACTCCGGCCACCCGCTGGCGTGCTCGGCCGCGGTCGCGACGATCGGCGCGATGCACGACGAGGGCATCGTGGAGAACGCCGCGCGGCTCGGGGAGACCGTCCTCGGCCCAGGCCTGCGCGCGCTGGCGGAGAAGCACCCGAGCATCGGAGAGGTCCGTGGCCTCGGCGTGTTCTGGGCGCTCGACCTCGTCAGTGACAGGGAGACGAAGGAACCGGTCGCGCCGTACGGCGGCACCAGCCCGGTGATGAGGGAGCTCGTCGCGGCCTGCCTCGCCGGCGGGGTCCTGCCGTTCACGAACTACCACCGCCTGCACGTCGTGCCGCCCTGCACGGCGACGCCGGAGGAGCTCGCCGAAGGGCTCGCGGTGCTCGACGCGGCGCTCGACGTCGTGGACGCTGCGGTCTCGGCGGGGTGACCTCCTCCGTTCCGGCTCCGGCCCGCGCCGCTCTCCCCTAGGGTGCGGGCCGGAGAGCGCGACGGTGCGCTCCGCTTACGGCTGGAGGCGTTCGTGCGCAAGCTGCTCACCGAGTTCAAGACGTTCGCGTTCGGGGGCAACCTCGTCGACATCGCGATCGGCATCGCCATCGGCGCGGCCTTCGCCGGGGTCGTGCAGTCGCTCGTCGACCACATCATCCTGCCGATCGTCGCGGCCGTCTTCGGCCAGCCGAGCTTCCACTCGCTGCACGGCTCGATCCGCGGGACGCGCATCCCCTACGGCGACTTCCTCACCGACCTCGTGAGCTTCCTGCTCCTCGCGCTGGTGATCCTGCTGCTGGTCAAGCTCATCAAGCGGCTCACCGGCGTCGAAGCCGCTGGCGCGCAGGGCAACCGCGAGTGCGACCACTGCAAGTCCTTCATCCCGGTCGACGCCACGGTCTGCATGTACTGCACGAGGGACATCGAGCCGGTCGTCGCCTGACCCCTGCGCGCATGCGCCCGCGCCTCTTCCCGTGATCATGCAGATCCTGGGGGGGTGCGCGAGGCCGCTACTCCTCGCTCGGCGCCCGCTCCTCCCGCCCGCCCTTCCGGCGGTGATCATGCACATTCTGGGTACCGCAGCGGCTCCTGGCGGGGAGGGGTGTGCGCGAGGCCGCCGGCGGCCGCTCGTCACGCCCACGCTCGTGGGGTCAAGCGGTGGTTGCACCAGCGGCTGTGACTAGCTCAGCGAACGCTTTGGCGGGGGTGCGGAAGTCGAGGACTTTGCGGGGGCGGCCGTTGAGCCGGTCGGTCGCGGCTTGGAGGTCCTCGGCGCTGACCTTCGTGAAGTCGGTGCCCTTCGGGAAGTACTCGCGGATGAGTCCGTTGGTGTTCTCGTTGGTGGGCCGCTGCCACGGGGAGTGCGGGTCGCAGAAGTAGACCTCGATCTGCGGGTCGAGGGCGAGGTCGAGGTGACGTGCCATCTCGCTGCCCTGGTCCCAGGTCAGGGTGCGGCGAAGGTCAGCGGGGAGGGACCGCATCCGCGCCTGGATCGCGGTGATGACCTGCTCGCTGGTCTTGCCGTGCGGGAGCAGCGAGGTGATCAGGTAGCGCGACTGCCGCTCGACCAGCGTGATGATCGCCGAGCGCGAGGCCCGGTTGCCCTCGACCAGGTCGCCCTCCCAGTGCCCGGGGACCGCTCGGCCGGCGACCTCGTCCGGGCGGTCCGCGATCCCGACCATGCCGAGGAACCGCGGCGTGTCCCCGGCAGCCCGGGTCGCGGCCCGCGACATCCGGCGCAGCCGCCCGGTCCGCAACGCGACGTCGAGCTCGACGTTTATCCGGGCGCGTCCCAGCACGTAGATGGCGTTGTAGACGGTGGAGTGCGACACCTTCCATCGTGACTGCCCCGGGTGCTCGGGGGCGACCCGCCCGCATGCCTGCATCGGTGAGGCACCCGCCCGCAACCAGTGCGAGACCTCCGCGCGCAGCTCGTCGTCGGCCTCGAGGCGCAGCACCTTGGGGCGCCGGGCACGCTCTCGCGCCCCACCGTTCGCCCGCCGCGGGTGGTAGGCGCCCGCCCGGTCACGGTCAGCGTTCACCTCACGAGCGACCGTCGTGTGCGCGCGGCCCAAGATCGCCCCGATCGCCCGGAAGCTCAGCCTCCGCTTCACCAACTCCGAGATCGCGACCCGCTCATCGAACGACAACCGCTCCGCCACCACGCACCCGCCTCACAGCTCAACGACTGGTGCAACCACCCTAGGAACCGCCCCTCCCTTGGTGATCATGCACACCTTGGGTTAGCGCAGCGGCTCCAGGTGCCGCTTACACCGTTGAAGTGCCTGACAGGCAGAGCTTTCTGCTTGTATCCGAACACATGTTCGAGTATGATGCAGCCATGGGATCGGGGGCAGGCGAGTTGGTGCGGCAGGCCCGCGCCTGCCTTGCCGAACTCGCCGCGCTTGACCTGTCCGAGGTCGACCTGCCGGAGCTGGGCCCGCTGCTGAAGGAGCTGCACGCGACCCGCGCGGTGCTCGACGCCGCTGACGCGAAGGTGCTGGAGGCGTTCGACTCCCGGCAGGCCCACCGCTCGGACTTCGCGGTGACGGCAGCGTCGTGGCTGCGGCACCACACCCACGTCGGTGAGGCCGATGCCCGTGCGCGGGTACGCGTCGCCCGGGCGTTGCGCTCCCTGCCGCTCGCCGCGGACGCACTGGCCGGAGGTGAGGTGTCGTGGCAGCACGTCCGCCGGATCGCCCCGGTGGTCGGCTACCTCGCCGACACCCCGGACGAGCTGGCTCGCCTGGAGAAGACGCTGGTGGACTTCGCCCGGGACAACACCCCGGACGACCTGACCCGCCTGGTCCAGGCCGCGGCGGAGGCCGCCGGTGTCGGGGAGTCCGCGGCGGAGCGGGAGCAGCGCCGGCTGGCGCAGCGCTCCTTCACCACCACGAAGAGCCTGGACGGGTGGCGGCACGTGACCGGTCTGCTCGCCCCGGAGCTCGGGGACCTGCTCGAGCAGGTCCTCACCGGCCTCGCCACCCCGGTCCCGGGCATCGACGGCGCCCCCGATCACCGGACGGCGCCGCAGCGCCGGCACGACGCGCTCGCTGACGCGATCGGCCTGGTCGCCGACCTCGACACCGTGCCCGAGGTCAACGGCTCCCGCCCCCGGCTGACGCTGATCGCCGACGTGGCGACGATCCGGTCGGAGGACTCGGCGTGGGCCGCCCGCTCCCCGCTCGCCTCGGTCCTGACCCGCTCGCTCGGCCCACGAGCCCTCGAGCTGCTCACCTGCGACGCGATCATCACCCCGCTGCTCACCGACAGGCTCGGCGTCCCCCTCACCGAGGGCCGCGCCAAGCGGTTCGTGACGAACGCCCAACTCACCGCGCTCAAAGCGCGGGACGGTGGGTGCATCGTCCCCGGCTGCGACCGGGTCCGGCTCGAAGCGCACCACGTCATCCCGTGGTCGCAGGGCGGGCTCTCCGACGTGAGCAGCTACGTGCTGTTCTGCAAGCGACACCACCACCTCGCGCACGAGGACGGCTGGACCGTCGAACCCGACCCCGAACGGCCCGGGCTCTTCCAACTGAGACCACCCGACGACCGGCCATCCATCAAGGCGTGCCACACCATCGACCGCGACCCCGGCAGCACCACCCCCATCTGGTGAGGGAGGCCGACGGGATGCCCAGCTCGCCGCCCCCAAGATGTGCATGATCACGCGCAGGGCCGCGTACCCGACATGCGGCTGGGCGGCTTCGACGACTCGCAGCTCGTGGTCCGCGACTCGACCTGATCCGGCTAGGCCCGCCGCGCCAGCAGGTACGCCCGCCGGCTCGCGTGCTCCGCGCCCGGTACGGGCTCGCGCTCCAACCGCGCCTCCAGCGCCCACCCCGCGGCGAGCAGCAGGGCGGTCTCGTCGTCGGGGTCGAGGTAGCGGAACTCCAGCTCCACCGGCACGCCGAACAGCTCGTCGGCGTGGAGCACGCTGCCTGCCGGCTGGCCCGCGGCGCTCACGTGGAACGCGAGGAGCAGCCGGCCGCCGGGCGCGACCGCCCGCGCCAGCTCGGCGTACGCGGCTGCGCGCTCGGCGCGGTCGAGGTGGATGACGGCGTACACGCACACCGCCCCCGACCAGCCGGCGTCCGCGACGGCCAGGTCGAGCAGCGAGCCCACCGCGAAGGACAGCCCGGGGTGGCGGCGCCGCGCCTCGGCGACCATGGCGGGGGAGAGGTCCACACCGACGACCGGTGCGCCAAGCGCGGCGAGGTGGGCCGCGACGTGCCCGGGACCGCAGCCGACGTCGGCGAGCGGACCCTCGCCCGCGCGCAGCTCGACCAGCGCGGCGAGCATCGCGCGGTCCAGCGGCTTGCGGGCCAGCTCGTCGGACAGCTCCGCTGCGTACGCAGCCGCGACCGCGTCGTAGCTCGCCCGGACCCGCTCCACGGCGCCAGTCTGGCCCGCGCGGGTGGGGCTCGTCATCCACAGGTTCGCGACGCACACTGGTCGGGGACATGCGAGCCAGGAGGCGGACCATGGAGGAGCTGCAGCGTCGCAGCACGGAGCCCGGACCGGCGCGGGAGCGCGGGCCCGTCGTGCTCGTCGGGGTGGACGGGAGCAGGGCCTCGCGGTGCGCCGCGCTGGCCGCGGCGAGCGCCGCGCGGCGGATGGAGGGCTCGGTCCTCGCGGTCCACGTCCCCACGCTGTCGCCGCTCGCCGCCCTCGCCTGCTCGATGGGGGCGGGTGCGCTGCTCGGCGAGGCGCAGCGCGAGGTGTCGCGCCAGATCGAGGACGAGCTCGCCAGCCTGCTCGAGCTGGAGGACGTCCCCTGGCGGTTCGTCGTGGAGACGGGCCCGGTCGGCCCGGCCCTCGTGCGCCTCGCCGCGAGCACGCGCGCGGCGGTCGTCGTCGTCGGCGCCCCGCGGCGGACCTGGCGGGGCCGGCTCGCCCACCTGCTCGTCCCGTCGGTCCCGCGCCTGCTGCTCCGTTCGGGGACGGACCGCCTGCTCATCGCCTGAGGCCCGACGGAGAGGACGCTGCCTCCGCTACGCTAAGCGGAGCGGAGGGTCCGCTTCAGGAGGCACGCATGTCCAGCGACGTCCGTCGCAGCTCGTCCAGCACGTCCAGCCCCCACTACTGGGTCACGTTCGCCGTGCTCGCGGCGTCCGTCGCCGCGTACGCGCTGCTCCAGTCGCTGGTCACCCCGGTCCTCTCGACCATCCAGCACGACCTGCACACCGACCAGGCGACAGTCACGTGGGTGCTCACCGCGTACCTCCTGTCGGCGTCGATCTCCACCCCGATCCTCGGGCGCATCGGCGACCGCGTGGGCAAGGAGCGGATGCTCGTCGCGACCCTCGTCGCCCTCGCGGTCGGCTCGCTGCTCGCCGCGGTCGCCTCGAGCATCGGCGTCATGATCGTGGCCCGCGTGATCCAGGGCCTCGGCGGCGGCGTGCTCCCGCTGTCGTTCGGCATCGTGCGCGACGAGTTCCCCCGCGAGAAGGTCGCTGGCGCCGTCGGCCTGCTGGCCGCCCTGCTCGCGGTCGGTGCCGGGCTCGGCATCGTGCTCGCCGGCCCGATCGTCGACCTGCTGGACTACCACTGGCTGTTCTGGATCCCGCTGGTCGTCACGGTGCTCGCCGCGGTGGCCGCGAAGCTGCTCGTGCCCGAGTCGCCGGTCCGTACGCCCGGCCGCGTGAGCCTGCTCCCCGCCGTCCTGCTCTCCGCCTGGCTCGTCTGCCTGCTGCTCGCCCTGAGCCAGGGCACCGCCTGGGGCTGGGGCTCGGGCCGGATCGTCGGCCTGCTCGTCGCGGCCGCCGTCCTCGCCGTCGCCTGGGTCGTGGTGGAGTCGCGCTCGTCCGCGCCGCTCATCGACATGCGCATGATGCGCCGCCCGGCCGTGTGGACCACCAACCTGGTCGCGCTGCTCGTCGGCGTGGGGCTGTACGCGACGTTCGGCTTCCTGCCCGAGTTCCTCCAGACGCCGAGCGCGGCGGGCTACGGCTTCGGCTCGAGCATCACGCAGTCGGGGCTGATCCTGCTGCCCTCGAGCGTGACGATGTTCATCGTCGGCATCGCCTCCGGGCCGCTCGCCGCGCGCTTCGGCGCGAAGGCGCTCGTCGTCGTCGGACCGGCGGTCGCGGTCGTGACCTTCGTGCTGCTCGCCTTCGCGCACGACTCCGTCTGGCAGGTCTGCGTCGCGACCGGCGTCATGGGCGTGGGCTTCGGCTTCGCGTTCTCCGCGATGTCGAGCCTCATCGTCGAGGCGGTGCCGGCGGAGCAGACGGGCGTCGCCTCCGGCATGAACGCCAACATCCGCACCATCGGCGGGTCCATCGGCGCCGCGCTCATGGCGAGCATCGTCACCTCGGGCGCGCGGCCCGACGGGCTGCCGCGCGAGGCGGGCTACACCCACGGCTTCGCCGTCCTCGGCGTCGTCACGCTGGCGGCCGCCGTCGCCGCCCTGCTCATCCCGCGTACGCGTCCCGCCGTCGTCGAGGAGCGGCACGCCGAGCTCGGGATCGTCGCGGCCGGCACCCTCGTGGGCAGCGAGCCGGAGTGACCACGGCCCCGAGCGCGGAGCGACCGCTGCGCAAGGACGCGGCGGAGAACCGCCGCCGCGTCCTCAGCGCGGCACGGGAGCTGCTCGGGCGGCACGGGCTCGACGTCAGCATGGACGCGATCGCCGCGGAGGCGGGGGTGGGCACGGGCACGCTGTACCGGCGCTTCCCCAGCAAGGAGGCGCTCGTCGACGCTCTCGTGGCCGACATCGCCGAGTCCGTGCGCGACGCCGCCGAGCGCGCGCTCGCCCGCGGCGACGGGACCGGGCTGGAGGCGTTCCTGCGCGAGGTGGCCGCCTCCTGCGCGAGCTGGCGGGGCTTCCTCGCCCGGCTCTGGGACGCGCACCGCTCGCCCGCGCAGTCCGCGGAGGTGCGCGCCCTGGTCGACCGGCTGCTCGCGCAGGCCCGGCAGCACGGGCGGGTCGGGCCGGGCGTCGAGCTGCGCGACGTGCTGCTCCTGCTCTGGGCGCTGCGCGGGGTCATCGAGACCACCGAGGACGAGGCGCCCGGCAGCTGGGAGCGGCACCTCGAGCTCCACCTCGTCGGGCTGCGGGTGGGGCTGCCGCCGGGGGAGCACCGCTCGGGGGGCGCTGTCGGCGCAGCGGGTTAGCGTGGCAGCGTGACGGTCACCCTCGAGGCGCGCGGCAGTGCACCGGTCGAGGGGGAGGCACCGGGCGCCGCGGACGGCGGCTGGCTGCGCCGGCTCGTGGGCTACTGCCTGCGCTACCGCGCCGACCTCGTGCTCGCGCTCGCCTCGGCGGTCGTGAGCTCGGGGGTCTCCGCGCTGACGCCGCTCGTCGCTCGCCACGTCGTCGACGAGGTGGTCGCTGACGCCACGGCCTCGGTGACCCCGTGGGTGGTGCTGCTCGTCGTCGCCGGCCTCGTGCGCTTCGCCGCGAGCGCGACCCGCCGCTACCGCGCCGGCCGGCTCGGGCTCGAGGTCCAGGACGCGATGCGCCGCGACGTCTTCGCGGCGATCTCCCGGCTCGACGGCCGCCGCCGCGCCGAGATGCAGACCGGGCAGCTGGTCAGCCGCTCGATCAGCGACCTCACGCTGGTGCAGGGGCTGCTGTTCTTCCTGCCCAACCTCAGCGGCAACGTCCTGCTGTTCCTCGTCTCGCTCGTCATCATGCTCGTGCTCTCGCCGGTCCTCACGCTGGTCGTGCTGCTGGTGGGGCCGGGGCTGTGGTTCGTCGTGTCGCGCAGCCGCACCCAGCTCTTCCCGGCCAACTGGCACGCCCAGCAGGTCGCCGCCGAGGTGGCCGGCGTCGTCGAGGGCGCCGTCTCCGGCGTGCGCGTGGTCAAGGGGTTCGGGCAGGAGGGCCGCGAGCTGCGCCGGCTCGAGCGCGTGGCGGGCGACCTGTTCGCCAGCCGGGTCCGCGTCGTCCGCCTCTCCAGCCGGTGGAACCCCACGCTCCAGGCCGTCCCCGCGCTCGGCCAGGTCGGCGTGCTGGCCCTCGGGGGGTGGCTCGCCCTGCGCGGGTCGATCTCGCTCGGGACCTTCCTCGCCTTCTCGACCTACGTCGGCCAGCTGGTCTCGCCCGTCCGCCAGCTCGGCGCCCTGCTGGTCATCGGCCAGCAGGCGCGCGCCGGGGTGGAGCGGGTGCTCGAGGTCGTCGACACCCGGCCCGACGTGCAGGAGGTGCCCGACGCGGTCGACGTCCCTGCCGGAGCGGTCGGGCTCGAGCTGCGCGACGTCGTCTTCGGCCACGACGCCGGCCGCCCGGTCCTCGACGGCGTCTCGCTGCGGGTGCGCCCCGGCGAGGTCGTCGCCCTCGTCGGCTCCTCCGGGTCCGGGAAGTCCACCCTGCTCCAGCTGGTGCCGCGCTTCTCCGACCCGCAGGCCGGCAGCGTCCTCGTCGGCGGCGTCGACGTGCGGCAGGCGCGCCTCGCCTCCCTGCGCGAGCGGGTCGGCCTCGTTCCCGAGGAGGCCTTCCTCTTCAGCGACTCCGTCCGCGCCAACATCGCCTACGCCCGCCCCTCCGCGACCGAGGAGGAGGTCGTCGCCGCCGCGGTCGCGGCGCAGGCGGACGGCTTCGTGCGCGACCTGCCGGACGGCTACGACACCGTCGTCGGCGAGCAGGGGCTGACCCTGTCCGGCGGCCAGCGCCAGCGCCTCGCGCTGGCCCGCGTGCTGCTCGCGCGCCCGGACCTGCTGCTGCTCGACGACGCGACCTCCGCGCTCGACCCCACGACCGAGGCCGCGGTCTTCGCGGCGCTGCGCCCGCTGCTCGCCGAGCGTGCCGCGCTGCTCGTCGCGCACCGGCGCAGCACGCTGCAGCTGGCCGACCGGGTCGTCGTCCTCGAGGCCGGCCGGGTCGTCGCCGAGGGCACCGTCGCGCAGCTGGACGAGCGCTCGCCGGTCTTCCGCCGGCTGCTCTCCGGCGAGCGCGACGAGGGCGAGGAGCCCGGCAGCGCCGTCCGCATCGCCCCCGCCGCAGCCCCTGCCGCGACCCCGCGTGCTGCGGCCCCGGTCGTCGGCGGCCCCGGCGGCGGCGGCAGCGGGATGCTCGCCGCGGTCCCGGCGACGGCCGCCCTCGTCGCGCAGGTCGAGGCGCTCCCGCCGGCGGACGCCCGGCCCGACGTCGACCTCGCTCGGGCCCGGGCGGCGGACCAGGCGTTCGACCTGCGCCGGCTGGTCGCGCCGTTCCGCGCCGCCCTGCTGCTCGGGCTGCTGCTCGTCGCGCTCGACGCGGGCGCGCAGATCGCCATCCCGGCCCTCGTCCGCACCGCGGTCGACCGCGGCATCAGCGCCCGCAGCACGGGCGTCCTGCTCGCGCTGGCGGCGGTCGCCGCGCTGCTCGTGTGCGTCGACTGGGCGGTCAACCGCTGGCAGCAGCAGGTGACGGGACGCACGGGCGAGCGGCTGCTGTTCTTCCTGCGCGTCAAGACCTTCGCCCACCTGCAGCGGCTCGGCCTCGACTTCTACGAGCGCGAGCTCGCCGGCCGGATCATGACGCGGATGACGACCGACGTCGACGCCCTCTCGCAGTTCCTCCAGCAGGGGCTCACCAGCGCGGTCGTCAGCCTGCTCTCCATCGTCGGCGTGCTCGTCGCGATGCTCGTGCTGGACCTGCACCTCGCCCTCGTGCTCGTCGCCGCGCTGCCGGTGCTCGCCGTCGGGACCTGGGTGTTCCGCCGCGCCTCGGTCCCGGTCTACGCCGAGAGCCGCGAGCGCATCAGCACGGTCAACGCGCGCTTCCAGGAGGCGCTCTCCGGGCTGCCCGTCCTCCAGCTCTCCCGCCGCGAGGACGCCGACGCCGCGGCCTTCGCGGCGGCCGGCCGCGCGTACGTCGCCTCCCGGCTGCGCGCGCAGCGCTACATCTCGACCTACTTCCCCGGCGTCGAGCTGCTCAGCGAGGTCACCACCGCCGTGGTCCTCGCCGTGGGCGCCGGAGCCGTGCGCTCGCGCGAGATCAGCGCGGGCGAGCTCATCGCCTTCCTGCTCTACGTCGACCTGTTCTTCGCCCCCGTCCAGCAGCTCTCGCAGGTCTTCGACGGCTACCAGCAGGCGACGGTCGGCCTGCGCCGGCTCTCCGGCCTGCTGCGCACGCCCACCTCGACGCCGCGCACCGACGACCCGCGCGAGCTCGGCCGGCTGCGCGGCGCGCTCGAGCTGGACGACGTGCGGTTCCGCTACTCCGCGAGCGCGCCCGAGGCCCTGCGCGGGATCACGCTGCGCATCGAGCCGGGCGAGGACGTCGCCCTCGTCGGCACGACCGGGGCCGGCAAGTCCACGGTGCTCAAGCTGCTCGCCCGCTTCTACGACCCGACCGGCGGCGCGGTCCGGGCGGACGGCATCGACCTGCGCGAGCTCGACCTCACGGCCTACCGCCGCCAGCTGGGCTACGTGCCGCAGGAGCCGTACCTCTTCGAGGGGACCGTGCGCGAGGCCATCGCCTACGGCCGGCCCGACGCCACCGCGGAGGAGGTCGAGGCCGCCGCGCGGGCGGTCGGCGCGCACGAGATGGTGCTCGCCCTGCCCTACGGCTACGACAGCCCCGTCGGCGAGCGCGGGCGCGGGCTCTCCGCCGGCCAGCGCCAGCTGATCTCGCTCGCCCGGGCCGAGCTCGTCGACCCGGCCGTGCTGCTGCTCGACGAGGCCACCGCGGCGCTGGACCTCGCCACCGAGGCGGCGGTCACCGAGGCGACCACGCGGGTCGTGCGGCGGCGTACCACCATCGTGGTGGCGCACCGCCTGCAGACCGCGGCCCGCTCGAGCCGGATCGTCGTGCTCGACGCCGGGCAGGTCGTCGAGGACGGCTCGCACGAGGAGCTCCTCGCGGCCGGCGGCGCGTACGCCATGCTCTGGCAGGCCTACGGCGCCGCCCAGGTCACCGGCTGACCCCACTTTCCCCCGTGATCATGCAGATCCTGGGGTTCCTGGCACCTCGACCGCCACGGCGCGCGTCGATGTGCTGAACCGGTCAAGCAGTCCCCGGTCACATTTCGAGAACGAATCCGGGCGGACCCTTCCCACCCGGGAGAGCGCTCTCTAGGTTCAGGGGCGCACCAGGGAGCAGGCCGGGCAGGGGGAAGCGGAGCACGTGACGCGCGTCCTCGTCCTGCGCCGGCTCCTCCAGCAGCGTGGCGTCCTCCTCGTCGTCACCCTCGTCGCCCTGCTCGCGACCACCGCCCTCACGACGATGGCCACCCTCGCCGTCTCCTCGGACACGAGCGCCGTACGCCGCACCCTGGGTGACGCCTCGCCCGAGCAGCGCCAGGTCGAGGTGGAGGGCGACCTCGGCGGCGGGGCGTACGCGCCGGCGGACCAGGTCGTCGTCGCCCAGCTCCGCGCGGCCTTCGGTGCCAGCCCGGTGCGGATCGTGCGCCAGGTCACGACCGCGGCGTACGCGCCGGCGGGGACGGACGCGAGCTACGAGGTGCCGCCGCTCACCTACGTCGCGGGCTACGACGGCGCCGAGCGCGAGGTGCGCCTGCTCTCCGGGCGCTGGCCGCGGGCGACGGGCACCGGTCAGCCGGTCGAGGTGCTCGCTCCGGTTGCCGCCCTGGCGCCGTTCCGGCTCGCGACCGGGCGGACGACGCGCGTCACGACCGTGAGCACGTACGCCGCAGCCCGCGTCCGCGTCGTCGGCACCTACGCCGTACGCCACCCCGGGTCGGCGTACTGGGACGACGACCCCACGAAGGGGGCGACGCGGCGCGGGAACTGGCCGCTCAGCGCCTTCTCCCGTACGACGATCTACGGCCCGCTGCTCGGGGACCCGGCGGTGGTGCGGACCCGCCTCCCGGGCGACCGCGTCCGCTGGCTCGCCGACCCCCAGCTGGCGGGGCTGCCCGCGGCGCAGGTCGAGCCGCTGCGCCGCCGGGTGGCCGGACTGCAGCAGGCCCTGCAGGCGCCGCTGGTCGGGCGAGCCTCCCGCGTCTCGGCGTGGACCCCGCTCCCGGCGCTGCTCGAGGGGCTCGGGCGCCAGCGGCTGGTCACCCGCGGCACCGTGCTCGTCGCGGCGCTGCTGCTGGTCGTGCTCGCGGCCAGCGTCCTCGCGCTCACCGCGCGCCTGCTGGCGGAGCGGCGTGCCACCGAGCACGCGCTGCTGCGCGCCCGGGGCGCCTCGGGCCGCCAGCTCGTGCGGCTGGCGCTCGCGGAGTCGGTCCTGCTGGCCGCCCTCGCCGCCGTGCTGGCGCCGCCCCTCGCCCTCGGCGCGTACGCCGTGCTGGCCCGGGTGCCGGCCCTCGCCCGCGGCGGGCTGGCGGCGCCCGGAGCCGTGCCGCTCGACGCGGAGCTGACGGCGCTCGCGACCGCGGCCGGGCTGGTGCTCCTGCTGACCGCACCGGTGCTGCGCCAGCGCGCCTCCTTCGCCGCCGTCGAGTCCCGCCGCCCGGGGCGCCGCGCCGCGCTGAGCCGCGGCGGGCTCGACCTCGCGCTGCTCGCCCTCGCGGTCGTGGGCTACCTGCAGCTGCGGTCGTACCGCAGTCCGCTCGCCGGGTCGGGCGCGCTGCGCCTGGACCCCGTGCTCGTCGTCAGTCCGGCGCTCGCCCTGCTCGCAGGCGGGGTCCTCGCGCTGCGCGTGCTGCCGCTGGTCGCACGGGCGGGAGGGGCGCTCGCCGCCCGGTCCCGCGGTGCTGCGGGTGCGCTCGCGGGCTGGCAGGTGGGGCGGCGCCCGGCGCGGGCGGCGGCCTCCGTGCTGCTCGTGGCGCTGACCGTCGGGGCGGGCTCCTTCGCCGCGTCGTACCGCGCGACCTGGCTGCAGGCCCAGCGCGACCAGGCCGCGGCACTGACCGGGCCGGACGTCTCGCTCGACGGCCTCCCGACCGCGCCGCTCGGTACGGCCGCGGCGCTGCGCGCGCTGCCGGGCGCGACCGCGCAGGGGCCGGCGGCCGAGCGCGACGTCGAGCTCGGCGGCGGTGGTCCCGGCGAGCGCTCGGGCGACTCCGGCCCCACGACGCCCGGCCGGCTGGTCGCGGTAGACGCCAGCCTCGCCGCGGCGGCGCTGCACGTGCGCCGCGACGTGCTGGGCGCCGACCCCGCGGCCGCGCTCGCGCCCCTGCGGGCGACCGCCGCGCCGGCCGGCACGCTCCTGCCCGGCTCCCCGGCACGGCTGTCGCTGCGGCTCGCGCTGCACGTCGGCGCCGGGGCCTCCGGGGCCAGCAGCTCCGAGGTCGCGGTGGTCGTGCAGGACGCCGCGGGCGTCCCGGCCACGCTGCCCCTCGGTGTCGTCACCGCCGCTCGGCCGCGGACCGCCGTGCTCGACCTCGCCGCCGCCGCCGGCGGGCGCGCCCTCGCGTACCCGCTGCGGGTGGTGTCGGTGCGCGCGCTCACCGCGCTCGACCCGCTGCCCGTGCGCCGGGGCGACAGCGCTCCCGCCCGCGCGGACTGGTCGTTGCGAGTGGACCAGCTGCGCACGGCGGCCGCGCGCGGAGCCTGGGGCGCTCCGCTCACCCTGCCGAGGGCCGAGTGGCACGGGCAGGCCCCTCCCGCGGACCCCTTCGGTGACGACCCCGCGCCCGGCGACGGGTCGGGCCCGGCGACCGCGGGCGGCGCGACCCTGCTCGCGACGGGCGGGTCGCTCCCGCTCGGGCCCGACGGCGCGCCGGACGCCGGCACCTGGACGGCGTGGCCGGAGCAGCCGGCCGTCCCGGCCGTCCTCGACCGCGCCCTCGCGGAGGCGCTGGGCGTGGCCGCGGGTGCGGACGTCCCGCTCCACCTCGACGACACCGACGCGCTGCTCGTCCGCGTCGCCAGCGTCGTGCGCGTGCTCCCGCCGTTGCAGGAGCAGCCCTACGCCGACCGCCGCCCCCACCTGCTCGTCGACCGCGGCGCGCTGCTGCGCGCGACGCTCGCGCTGGGCCTCGACGACGCGTACGCCGACGCCTGGTGGGCGGCCGTCCCCGACGGAGCGGCGCGCGGGTGGGCAGCGCGGGCGGCGGCGGCGGTCGGGGCGCGCTCCTCGCTGTCGCGTACGGGCCTCGCCGCCGCGCTGAGCACCGGCCCGGCGCGGGTGGGGGGGTCGGCCGGCCTGCTCCTCCTCCTGCTCGCCGCCCAGGCCTGCGCCGGGGTCGGCCTCGCCGTGCACGCCACGGTCGCGCTGCGGCTGCGCCGGCTCGAGCTCGCCCAGCTGCGCGCGCTGGGCCTCGGCCGCGGGCAGCTCGCCGGGGTCCTCGCTGCCGAGTACGCCGCCCTGGCCCTGCTCGGCGCCGTTGCGGGCGTCGCCGTCGGCGTCGGGCTGGGCCGGCTCGTCGGACCGCTCGTGACCGTCGGCGCCGAGGGCGGCGCGCCGGTGCCGGCGGTCCGCGTCCTCGTGCCCTGGGCCCCGGTGCTCGGCCTCGCCGCTGAGGTCCTCGTCCTCGTGCTGCTCGTCGTCGGCGGCGTCGTCCTCGCGCTGCGCCGCTCGGGGCTCGGCACCGCGCTGCGCATCGGGGAGGAGCGGTGAGCCTGCTGCCGCTCGCCGTGCTGCTGGCCCGCCGCCGGCTGCGCGCCGACACGGGCCTCGCGCTCGCGACCGCGCTGCTCGTCGCCCTGTGCGCCGCGCTCGCCGCCGCCGTCCCGGCCGAGCTGCGCCGCTCGCTGGACGCGGGAGCCCGGGCCGAGCTGGCAAGCGCACCGGCCCTCGTCTCGGCCTCCGAGCAGCTCGTCCGCCACGACGAGCCCGCGGGTTCCGACGTCACGACGGTGACCTACGCGGGGAGCCGCGTCGACTCGCGGGTCGCGCTGCTGCGCCACCTGCCGCCCCGCCTCGCGCGCGTCGCCGGCCCGGTGACCGGGACGGCGGTCAGCGTGGCCTTCGACGGGCGGACCGGGACGCGCGCGCTCGGGACGGTGCGGGTGGCCTACGGCGCCGGAGCCCTGGCCGGTGCGCGCTGGGTGACGGGGCGCGGGCCCGCGCGCGACGACGCGCCGAGGGGGTCGGGCACCGTGCCCGTGGCGCTCTCCGTCGGTGTCGCCCGCGGCCTCGGCCTGGCCGTCGGCGACCGCGTGCGGCTCACCCGGCCCGGCGCCTCCGAGCAGGCCGAGCTGCTGGTCACGGGCACGTTCATCCCGGCCGACGCGACCGCTCCGGTGTGGTCGCGGCTGCCCGGGGCGCTCGCACCAGCAGGGGCCGCGGTCGCCCTGCTCAGCGGCTCGTCGACGACCGCTGCCCTCGCGGCGCTGCCCGGCACCGGGCTGCAGGCGTCGTACGCCGTGGCTCCGGCGCCCGGGCGGCTGACCGCGGCCGGCGTCCCCGCGCTGCGGGCGGCGGCCGCGCGCTGGGCGGTCCGCCCCGACCTCGCCCTCTCCGGCGTCGACGACCCGCCGGTGCTGCACGACGACGTCGAGGGCCCGCTCGCGCGCGCCGTCGCCGCGCAGCGCGCGGCCACGGCCCTCGTCTCGCTGCTGGTCGCGGCCCTGCTCGGCGTCGGCGGGCTGGTGGTCCTGCTCGTCGGGCGGCTGCTCGCGGCCCGTCGGGGCGCGGCGCTGCACCTGCAGGTCGCCCGCGGCGCCTCCCTCCGGCAGGCCGCGCTGCTCGCCCTCGTCGAGGCGCTCCCGCTCGTCGTCGGCGCCGCGGCCCTCGGCGGGCTGGCCGCGCTCGCGGTGGGGCCGGCGTACCCGGTCGTCCCGGTGCTGCTCGTGGGCGTGGCCGCGGCGCTCGCCGCGGTCGCCGCCGTGGTGACCACGGTGCTGCGGCGACCTCCGGCCGGTGCGGCGCGGGTCGTGCTCGAGGCCCTGGTCGTCGTCCTCGCCACCGCCGCGCTGGTGGCGACCCGAGGGCGCGGAGCGTCCGCTGCGGACGGGCTGGACGTGCTGCTCGTGGCCACGCCGCTGCTGCTCGTGGGGGCGGTGACCGTGGTGCTGCTGCGCTGCTACCCGCTGCTGCTGCGCGGCCTCGCGCGCGGCGCCGCCCGGCTGCGCGGCGCGGTCGCGCTCGTGGGCGTCACCCGCGCCCGGACCTCCGCCGCCGCCACGCCCCTGCCGCTGCTCGTGCTCACCCTGGCGGTCGCCCTCGGCGTCGGCGACGTGCTGCTCGCCTCCGGGCTCGCCTCCGCGAGCGCGACGGCTGCCCGCGAGCGGGTCGGTGCCGCCGCCCGCGCGACGACGGGGACCTCGGCGCAGGCGACGCGGCTCGCTGCCGCCGTGCACCGGCGCGCTCCCCGGGCGTCGGTGACGGCCGTCGCCGTCGTGGCGGGAGCCGACCTCGACATCCGCCAGGACTACTCCGGGGTGACGGTGCTCGCCGTGGACCCCTCGTCGTACGCCGCGGTGCTGCGCGCGAGCGCCGAGCCCGGGGCGGGTGCGCTCGCCACCCTCGGCCGGCGGCGCGACCCCGTCGACCTGCTGCTCACCGGCGGCGTGCTGCTCCGGGCCCGCGGCGCGCACGTCGCGCTCGTGCTGGCCAAGGACCGGCTGCCCGCACGTGTCGCGGGGCGCGCGCCCGCCGACCCCCGGGCCTGGCTGCCGGGGGAGGTCGTCCTCGCGGACGCGGCGGCGCTGCCACCCGCAGTCGTCGCGCAGGCGTCCGGCCTGGTGCTGGCCGGCGGCCCCGGAGCCGAGGAGGCCCTCGCCGCGCAGGCGGCGCCGGGGGTGCAGGTGGTCACCCGCAGCTCCTGGCGCGACGGCGACCCCGCCCGCCGGCTGCTGGCGGGCGTCACCCGGCTGCTGCGCGCCGGCAGCATCGCCCTGCTCGTCCTCGCCGGGGCGGCCCTGCTCCTCGTCGTCGTCGCCACCGCCCGCGGGCGGGGCGCCGAGCTCGCCGTCGCGCGGGCCCTCGGGCTGCGCGCGGGCCAGTTGCGTGCCACCGGTGCCGTCGAGCTCGTGCCCCCGGTGCTCGTCGCCGGCGTCGTGGGCGCGGCCTGCGGAGCCGCGCTGCCCCGCCTGCTCGACCCGGTCCTCGACCCGCTGCCCCTCACCGGCGGTGCCTTCGCCCCCGCTCCCGCCGACCCGCTCGCCACGGCCGTCGCTGCGCTCGGTGCGCTGCTCGGGCTGCTCGTCCTCGCCCTGCTCGTCGACGGCTCGCTCCGCCGGCGCGTACCCCGCACGCCCCTGGAGGCCCTGTGACCGCGCCGCCCCTCATCGTCTGCGAGCAGCTCGTGCGGGTCTACCAGGTGGAGCGGATCGAGGTGCAGGCCCTGCAGGGGCTCGACCTCGTCGTGGAGCGCGGCGAGCTCACGGCGGTCGTCGGAGCGTCCGGCTCCGGGAAGTCGACGCTGCTCAACGTCCTCTCCGGCCTCGACGTGCCCACGGCCGGGCGCGTCTCGGTCGCGGGCCACGACCTGCTGCGCATGCGCGCCCGGGACCGGCTGCGCTACCGGCGCCGCGTCGCGGGCTTCGTCTGGCAGCAGACCGGGCGCAACCTGCTGCCCTACCTCTCCGCGCAGGAGAACGTCATGGTGCCGCTCGGCTTCGCGGGCGCCCGGACGCGCGCGGCCAGGGCCCGGGCCGCTGAGCTGCTGGACCTGCTGGCCGTGGTGGACTGCGCGGGCCGGCGGCCGGGGGAGCTCTCCGGCGGCCAGCAGCAGCGGGTCGCGATCGCGGTGGCGCTCGCCAACGAGCCGGAGGTGCTCTTCGCCGACGAGCCGACGGGCGAGCTCGACGTGGCCTCGTCCGAGCAGGTGTTCGCCGCCCTCCGCGGGGCCAACGAGCAGCTGGGCGTCACCGTGGTGGTCGTGACCCACGACGCCACGGTCGCGGAGCAGGTGCGCCGCACCGTGCGCATCCGCGACGGCCGCATCGCGACCGAGACCCTGCGCCGGGCGGTCGGCGAGGTGGAGGACGCCGTCGCCGAGGAGTACGCCGTGCTGGACCGCGCCGGTCGGCTCCAGCTGCCCGAGGACTACCGCGCCGCGCTCGCGCTGCGCGACCGGGTCCGGCTGGCGCTCGAGGACGACCACGTGGGGGTGTGGCCCTCGTGACCGGGCGGCACGTGCGCGTGGCGGCGGTCCCGCAGCTGCCCAGCCAGGGCGCGCGCGGACCGGTGGTCGCGGTGCGCGGGCTGGTGCGCACCTACGGCAGCGGCAGCGGCGAGGTCCACGCCCTGCGCGGTGTCTCCCTCGACGTCGAGCCGGGCGAGCTCGTGGCGGTGGTCGGGCGCTCGGGCTCGGGGAAGACCACGCTGCTCAACGTCATCGGCGGGCTCGACCGGCCGACCGGTGGGTCCGTACGCGTCTGCGGGCAGGAGGTCGCCGAGCTCGACGAGCGCGGGCTGGCAGCGCTGCGCCGCGACGTGCTGGCGTTCGTCTTCCAGACCTTCGGGCTGCTGCCGATGCTCAGCGCGGTCGAGAACGTCGGCATCCCGCTGCGCCTGCTGCGGGTCCCGGCGCGCCAGCGCGAGGCCCGGGCGCGCGAGGTGCTCGAGCGGGTCGGGCTCGGCGCGGCCGCGGACCAGCGCCCGCCGGAGATGTCCGGCGGCCAGCAGCAGCGGCTGCTCCTCGCCGACGAGCCGACCGGTCAGCTCGACACGACGACCGGTGCGGAGGTGCTCGACCTGCTCCGGGAGCTGGTGCACACCGAGGGCATGACCTGCATGGTCTCGACCCACGACCCGGCGCTGACGGCTGCGGCGGACCGGGTGGTCCGGCTGCAGGACGGCGTGCTCGTCCCCTCCTGACCAGCGTGATCATGCAGGTCCTGGGGCCTCGACTCCCGTGATCATGCACGTCATGGGTGCCCGTGACGTCCACGACCACGGAGATCGGGGTGGATCACGAGCTGCCCTGGGTAGTCGACGTTGCGCAAGCAATGACCCGATCCTGAGGAGCCCGCCCATGAAGGCCGTCGTCTACCGGGGCCCGCGCGCCGTCGCCGTCGAGGAGCGCCCCGACCCGACGATCCAGCGCCCGAACGACGCGATCATCCGCATCACCACGACGAACATCTGCGGCTCCGACCTCCACATGTACGAGGGCCGGACCGCCGTCGAGGAGGGCAAGGTCCTCGGCCACGAGAACATGGGGATCGTCGAGGAGGTCGGCCCCGGGGTCGAGCGGATCAAGGTCGGCGACCGCGTGAGCGTGCCGTTCAACATCGCCTGCGGCACCTGCCGCAACTGCACCGGCGGCTGGACGTCGTTCTGCCTGCGCACCAACCCGACCGAGGGCATGGACGGCGCGGCGTACGGCTACGCCAACATGGGCCCGTACGACGGTGGCCAGGCGGAGTACCTCCGCGTCCCGTACGCCGACTTCAACCTGCTCGAGCTGCCCGCGGGCACCGAGCACGAGAACGACTTCACGATGCTGTCCGACATCTTCCCGACCGGATACCACGGCACGGAGCTTGCCGGCGTGCTGCCGGGCGACAGCGTCGCCGTGTTCGGGGGCGGCCCCGTCGGGCTCATGGCCGCGCACAGCGCCTTCCTGCGCGGCGCCTCCCGCGTCTTCGTCGTCGACAAGGAGAAGGACCGCTTGGGACTGGCGGAGCGGTTCGGCGCCACAGCCATCGACTTCTCGGCAGGTGACCCGGTCGAGCAGATCCTCGAGCAGACGCAGGGCATCGGCGTCGACAAGGGCGTCGAGGCGGTCGGCTGGCAGGCGCACGACCCGAGCGGCGAGGAGCACCCCGAGCTCGTCCTCGACAACCTGGTCAAGGTCGTCCGGTCCGCAGGCGGCATCGGCGTCGTCGGCGTCTACGTCCCGCAGGACCCGGGCCTCGACGACCCGTCGTCGGCCGGGAAGATCGGCTGGGACTACGGCACCTTCTTCACCAAGGGCCAGCGGATGGGCACCGGCCAGGCGCCCGTCAAGCGCTACAACCGCCAGCTGCGCGACCTCATCATCACCGGCCGGGCCACCCCCGGCCTCATCGTGAGCCACGAGGTCGGCCTCGCGGAGGCTCCCGACGCGTACGCCCGCTTCGACGCGCGCGAGGACGGCTGGACCAAGGTGCTGCTGCACCCCGCCGCCGCCTGACCCTCCACCTCCCCCGTGATCATGCACATCCTGGACCACCAGGACGTGCATGATCACGGGGATCTAGGCGGTGACGAGGACGACCTCCAGGCGCCGGGGGCCGTGCACGCCCTCGACGCGGTCGAGCTCGATGTCGCTCGTGGCGCTCGGCCCGCTGATCCACGTCTGCGGCCGGGTGGGCTCCAGGCCGGCCAGCGCGTCGGGCAGGCCCGCGACCACCTGGTCGCTGCGCACGACGACGACGTGGAGGTCCGGGACGAGGCTGAGCGCCCTCCTGCCCTGGCCGGGGCCCGCGTCGAGCACGATCGTCCCGGTCTCGGCGACCGCCAGCGCGCACGCCGTCACGACGCCGTCCGTCTCGTCGAGCTGGTCGGGGGTGAGCTGCGGCTCGTCACGTACGCGCTCGATCCCGCTGCCCTGCAGCCACTCCTCGGGCAGGCCGGCCGGCACGACCAGACGTCGTACGCGGTGGCGGGCCAGGACTGCCTTGATGGCAGTGGCTTCCCCGCCCGGCGCGCACCGGGTGACCGTGGCCTTGTACTCGACGAGGCGGTCCTCGAGCAGGGTGGCGAGCTCGGCCGCGCTGGCGGTCGACGCCCCCGCCGGACGGTACGCGCGGGGCACGACGACGTCGGCAACCGCCTGGGCCCGCCGGATCCGGGCGAGCACCTCCTCGCGGGCGCTCACGACCGACCCCCGTGCTCGCGCACCCACCAGTCGCGGAAGGACTCCGGCGGTGGCACCGGGAGGTCGCGCGTACGCGTCCAGCGCGTCAGCGGCGGCGGGACAGCGGCGATGCGGCCGTCCCTGCCGAGCAGCCGGCCGAGCTTGGCGCTGCGCAGCGCGAGCGTCCAGCGGCGACGGTCGCTCATGGCGAAGGCGGCGGCGCGCATGGCCGTCGCCTCGGCTCCGGGGAGCGGACCGTGCGCCTCCTTCGCCTCCGTCACCCGGTTGCGCAGGTGCACGAGCATCGTCGGGATGTCGATGGCCACCGGGCAGGCGTCGAAGCAGGCGCCGCACAGCGTGGATGCGTACGGCAGGGTCGCGTTGTCCTCGACGCCGGTCAGCTGCGGGGAGAGCACCGCGCCGATCGGGCCGGGGTAGACCGAGCCGTAGGCGTGGCCGCCGGTCCGCTCGTAGACCGGGCAGACGTTGAGGCAGGCCGAGCAGCGGATGCAGCGCAGCGCCGCCCGGCCCTCGGGGTCCGCGAGCGTCGCGGTGCGACCGTTGTCCAGCAGCACCAGGTGGAACTCCTGCGGACCGTCGCCGGGGGTGACGCCGGTCCAGAGCGAGGTGTAGGGGTTCATCCGCTCGCCGGTGCTCGAGCGAGGCAGCAGCTGGAGGAACACCTCGAGGTCCTGCCACGTGGGCACGAGCTTCTCGATGCCCATGACGGTGATGAGCGTCTGCGGCAGGGTGAGGCACATCCGCCCGTTGCCCTCGGACTCGACGACCGCGAGCGTCCCGCTGTCGGCCACGGCGAAGTTCGCGCCCGACACGGCGACCCGCGCCGAGAGGAACTTGCGCCGCAGGTGCAGCCGCGCGGCCTCGGCGAGCGCCCGCGGCTCGTCGGTGAGGCCCTCCGGAGCGGGCCGCCCGACCTTCCCCATCTCCCGCAGGAAGATCTCCCGGATCTCCGCGCGGTTGCGGTGGATCGCGGGCACGAGGATGTGCGAGGGCTTGTCGTGGCCGAGCTGCACGATGAGCTCGGCGAGGTCGGTCTCCCAGGCCGCGATGCCCGCGGCCTCGAGGGCCTCGTTGAGCCCGATCTCCTGCGTGGCCATGGACTTGACCTTGACCACCTCGTCGGCGCCCGTCGCCTGGACGAGGCGCGTGACGATGGCGTTGGCCTCGGCCGCGTCGCGCGCCCAGTGCACGGTCCCGCCGCGCGCCGTCACCTGCTCCTCGAGCTGGACGAGCAGTTCGGGCAGGCGCGCCAGGACGTCGTCCTTGATAGCGGCACCGGCGGCGCGGAGCTCCTGCCAATCAGGCACTTCTGCCACGACCGAGGCTCGCTTGGCGCGGATGGTGCGCGTCGCGTGGCCGAGGTTGCGCCGCAGCTGCGGGTCGGCGAGTGCCGTACGCGCCGCCGCGGGGAAGCCCTCCTCGCCGCGCAGGTTGCCGACCCCGCGCGGGGCGGTGGGCATGCCGAGGTAGGTGCTCACGAGGCGACTCCCTGAGCAGTCCCGGTCGCGTGCGTCGCGCCCGACTCCGCGTCGTCCTTGGTGGAGGCCAGGATCTCGGCGAGGTGGACCGTACGCACCCCGGTCGACAGGCGGCCGAGCCCGCCGCCGATGTGCATGAGGCACGAGGAGTCGCCGGCAGTGCAGACGTCGGCACGCGTCGAGAGCACGTGCCGCATCTTGTCGGCGAGCATCGCCGCTGACACGTCGGGGTTCTTCAGCGCGAACGTCCCGCCGAACCCGCAGCACGACTCGGCCTCGGGCAGCTCGACCAGGTCGAGCGCCTCGACGTTCCTCAGCAGCCGCAGGGGCTTCTCGCCCACGCGCAGCACGCGCAACGAGTGGCACGTGGGGTGGTAGGTCACCCGGTGCGGGTAGTAGGCGCCGACGTCGGCCAGCCCGAGCACGTCGACGAGCAGCTCCGAGAGCTCGTACGTCCGGGCCGCCACCTCCTTCGCCGCCCGGGCGAGCCCCTCGTCACCGGCGGCGCGGGCGAGCGCCGCGTGCTGGTGGCGCACGCTGCCGGCGCAGGACCCGGAGGGCACGACGACCGCGTCCACGTCGGCGAAGGCGTCGGCGTAGCGACGCACGAGCGGGAGCGCGAAGCGGCCGTAGCCCGTGTTGATGTGCATCTGCCCGCAGCACGACTGCTCGAGGGGGAAGACGACCTCGTGGCCCAGGCGCTCGAGCAGCCGCACGGTGGCCCTGCCCACCTGCGGGAACATCCCGTCGACGAGGCACGTGGCCTCGAGCCCGATCCTCACGCGTCCGCTCCCGTCCGGCTCGAGTCCCGCACGACCAGCTCGGGCTCGAAGACCACCTGCTGGTGCTGGTGCGGGCCGTCGGCCGCACCGATCTCCTCGAAGAGCAGCCGGGCGGCCGTCTCGCCGAGCAGCTCGCGCGGCTGGCGCACGGAGCTCAGCGGGACCGCTGCGGCGGCCGCGTAGTCGATGTCGTCGTAGCCGACGAGCGCGATGTCGTCGGGGACCCGGAGGCCCGCCCGCGTCATGGCCTGCAGCACACCGAGGGCGAGCAGGTCGTTGGCGCAGATGATGCCCGTGGGCCGGCGCTCAGCGGGCAGCGCCGCCAGGGCGGCTCCTGCGTCGCGACCGGCCGCGACGGTGAGCGCGGGCGTCTCCACGAGGCGCAGCACGGCGTCAGGGGAGCCGTCGAGGGCGGCGACGGCGCCGCGGTAGCGGTCGGCCACCTGCTGGGTGGACAGCGGGCCGCCGAGGAAGGCGAGGCGCTCGCGCCCTTGCTCCAGCAGGTGCGAGGCGGCGAGCCCCCCGCCGTGCACGTCGTCGACCGCGACCGAGCAGTGGTCGGCGCGCGGCCAGCTGCGGTCGACGAGGACCACCGGCGTACCGGCCTCGACCAGGCTGCGGATGGCGGCGTTGCCGAGGTCGACCGGCGTGAGCAGGACGCCCTGCACCCGCTGCTCCTGCAGGTGCTTGAGGTGCGTGGTCTCGCGCCGCGGGTCCTCGGCGGTGTTGTAGAGCGCGAGCACCGAGTGGTGCGCGGTGACGACCTCCTCGACGCCGCGCGCGACGTCGGTGAAGAAGGGGTTCGCGACGTCGAGGACGAGCATCCCGACCGTCCGGCTGCGCCCGGCACGCAGGGCGCGGGCCGACTCGTTGCGGACGAAGCCGAGCTTGGCGATGGCCTGCTCGACGCGCTCGCGCGTCACGTCGCTGACGACCTCGGGGCGGTTGAGCACGTTGCTCACGGTCCCGACCGAGACGCCCGCGAGCGAGGCCACGTCCTTGATGCTCGCCGCTGCCATGCTCTCCTGCCCGCTCGCTGGGGTGCCCGGCGCCACCGTACCGCCCGGATGAAGCCACCCTAGCCTGAAACGTCCACAACGCCAGAGCCCTGCCGGCGTCTCTGCATGAGCCAGGTCACGGAGCGGTAACGAATCAGGAGCGGCTGTTGACCGCCTCCACGCCCGCTCCTACTGTCATCGGCAACCCGACTGAAACGTTCGAACGAAGGGAACTGCGACGTGGCTGCTCCCCCTGCCGGCGGCGCCCCCGTGCTGTCCCTGGAGGGCGTGACGAAGTCGTACGGCGCGGTGGCCGCGCTGCGCGGCGTCGACCTGGACCTCTACCCGGGCGAGGCGCACGCGCTGGTGGGCGAGAACGGCGCCGGCAAGTCGACCCTGGTCAAGATCCTCGCCGGGGTGCACGAGCCCGACGGCGGCAGCTTCCGCATCGCCGGCCAGCCGGTGCGCCTGGCGAGCCCGGCAGCTGCGCGGGATGCCGGCATCGCCGTCATCTACCAGGAGCCGACGCTCTTCCCGGACCTCTCGGTCGCGGAGAACATCTTCATGGGTCGCCAGCCGCTGGCGGGGCTGCGCCGCATCGACAAGGCGCGCATGCGCGAGGAGTCCCGGGCGCTGTTCGCCCGGCTCGGCGTCCCGCTCGACCCCGACCGTCCGGCGCGTGGCCTGTCCATCGCCGACCAGCAGCTCGTGGAGATCGCCAAGGCGATGTCGCTCGACGCCCGTGTCCTCGTCATGGACGAGCCGACGGCCGCCCTGTCGGGCGTCGAGGTGGAGCGGCTCTTCGCCGTCGCCCGCTCGCTGCGCGACTCCGGCGCGGCGGTCCTGTTCATCTCTCACCGCTTCGACGAGGTCTTCTCGCTCTGCCAGCGCATCACGGTCATGCGGGACGGTGCCTGGGTCTCCAGTGACGCCACCAGCGAGCTGACGGTCGAGGCGGTCGTCCGCCGCATGGTCGGGCGAGACGTCTCCACGCTGTTCCCCAAGCAGGACACCGAGGTGCGGGACACCGTCCTGGAGGTGCGCGGCCTCACCCGCCGGGGCGTCTTCGAGGACGTCTCCTTCGACGTGCGCGGGGGCGAGATCGTCGCCCTCGCCGGGCTCGTGGGCGCCGGGCGCAGCGAGGTCGTACGCGCGGTGTTCGGGGTCGACCGCTACGACGACGGGGAGGTACGCGTCGGTGGCCAGCCGCTGCCGGGCGCGAACCCGGGTGCGGCGATGGCCGCCGGGCTCGCGCTCGTGCCAGAGGACCGGCGCCAGCAGGGCCTGGTGATGGAGCTCTCCGTCGAGCGCAACATGACGCTCACCCGGCGCTGGGGGCTCTCGCGTGCGGGCCTGCTGACCGGCGGGGCCGAGCGGCGTACGGCGGCGGACTGGGCGAAGCGCCTGCAGGTCAAGACGAGCGCACTCACCGCTCCGGTGTCCACGCTCTCCGGAGGCAACCAGCAGAAGGTCGTGCTGGCCAAGTGGCTCTCGACCGACCCGAAGGTGCTCATCGTCGACGAGCCCACTCGCGGCATCGACGTCGGCACCAAGGCGGAGGTCCACCGGCTGCTCTCGCAGCTGGCTGGCGAGGGGATGGCCGTCGTCATGGTGAGCAGCGAGCTGCCCGAGGTCCTCGGGATGGCCGACCGGGTGCTCGTCATGCACGAGGGCCGGCTCGTCGACGAGATCCAGCGCGACCGCGCCGACGAGGAGAGCGTGATGCTCGCCGCCACCGGCCAGAAAGGGGTCTCCGCGTGAGCTCGCCGATGTCGCTGTCCGCACCACCGGCCCTGCCGGCCACGGTGTCGAAGCAGGACTCGCTGCTGCACCGGGCGTTCGTCGCCCGCGAGCTCGGGATCGTCGTGGCGCTCGTCGCGCTGCTCGCCGTGACCACGGCGAAGAACTCGCGCTTCCTGGAGACGCAGAGCATCCAGGACCTCCTGCTGGGGGCCTCGATCCTCGTCATCCTCGCGATCGGGCAGACCTGCGTCGTCATCACGAAGAACGTCGACCTCTCCGTCGGGTCCGTCCTCGGGCTCGTGGCCTTCGCGGTCGGCAAGTTCTTCGTCACCTGGCCGCACGCGAACCTCCTGGTGGCGTTGGTCATCGGGCTCGGGATGGGTCTCGCTTGCGGCGTCGTCAACGGCGCGCTCATCGCCGTGGCCAAGGTGCCCGCGCTCGTCATCACCCTCGGCACGCTCTACGTCTTCCGCGGCCTGGACTACTCCTGGGCCTCGGGCCAGCAGATCAACGCGGCGGACATGCCCGCGTCGTTCCTGCGGCTCGGGACTCGGACGCTGCTCGGCGTACCCGTCCTCGCGATCGTCGCGGTCGTCGTCCTCGTCGCGGCGGGGATCGTGCTGCGGTCCTACCGCAGCGGCCGCGAGCTCTACGCCATCGGCTCCGACGCCACGGCAGCCCGCCTGTCCGGCATCCCCGTGTCGCGCAGGGTGTTCGCCGCCTTCGCCGTCAGTGGCGCGCTCGCCGGTCTCGCCGGCGTCATGTACGCCGCGCGCTTCGGCACCATCGACGCGTCCGCTGGCAACGGCATCGAGCTCCAGGTCGTCGCGGCGGCCGTCGTCGGCGGGGTCGCGATCGTCGGTGGCAGCGGCAGTGTGTGGGGCGCCGCGCTCGGCGCGCTGCTCCTCACGACGATCGGCAGCTCGCTCTCCGTCCTGCAGATCACGCCCTTCTGGCAGCAGGCCATCAACGGCGCCCTGATCCTCGCCGCGATCGGGCTCGACCGCCTGCTCGCCCTCCGCCTCGCCTCCAGCCTCCGAGGAGGTCGCCCCCATGGCGCCTGACCGCACCGGCACCCTGCGCCGCTCGCTGCTCACCTGGGACGTCGCCGTCGTCGTCGTCCTCGCGGTGGTCATCGCCGTCGCCTCGGGCAGCGTGGACAGCTTCGCCAGCCAGCGGAACTGGGGCTTCCTGCTGCTCGACCTGGTCCCGATCGCGCTGATCGCCCTGCCGATGACGCTCGTCGTCATCACCGGCGAGATCGACCTCTCGGTCGCCAGCACGCTCGGTCTCGTCAGCGCGGCCGCCGGCAAGATGTGGGCGGACACGACGCTGCCCCTGACCCTCATCGTGGTGCTCTGCGTCCTGCTCGGCGCGCTGCTCGGGGCCGTCAACGGGGTCTTCGTCACCCGCTTCGGCCTCCCGTCCCTCGCCGTGACGATCGGGACGCTGGCGCTCTACCGCGGGCTCGCGTTCGTCGTGCTCGGGGACCGCGCCGTCGCCGACTTCCCGACCGGCTGGACGGACGGGGCCGTGGGCTTCCTGCCCGGCACCCGCATCCCGTGGGTGGTGCTCCCGCTCCTCGCGCTCGTGCTGGTGTTCGCCCTCGTGCTCCACGCGACGCCGGTCGGGCGTGCGCTGTACGCCATGGGCAACAGCACCGACGCCGCGACCTTCGCGGGCATCGACGTCGCCCGGACGAAGATGTGGCTGTACGTCGTGATCGGCGCCGTCTCCGGGGTGGCCGGGGTCTTCTGGACCTTCCGCTACGCCAGCGCCCGCGCCGACAACGGCAACGGCCTCGAGCTCCAGGTCGTCGCCGGCGTCCTGCTCGGCGGCGTCTCGATCTTCGGCGGCAGGGGTGGGCTGCTCGGCGTCGTCGCCGGGGTCCTGCTCCTCGGGACGCTGCGCAACGCCCTGCAGCTCGACAACGTCTCCGCCGACGCGCTGACGGTGGTCACAGGAGGGCTGCTCATCGTCTCCGTCCTGCTGCCCAACGCCGCCGCCTGGCTGCGGAGCACGACGGCCCAGCGCTCGCGGAGGGCGGGGGCCAACCCGGTCACGCCGGCCAGCAGCGCGAACCCCGCCTGACCAGCTCGTCCCCGTGCACCCCGGCCGCCACGGCGGCGGCCGGCCCGACCAAGGAGGTCCGACCCCATGCTCGCTTCCCGCAGGAGACTGCGCGTCATCACCACCGCCGTGGCCCTGTCGTGCAGCGTCGCCGGCCTCTCGGCCTGCGGCTCGCGCGCGGACTCGGGCTCCAGCGCCTCGTCCGGGTCGGGCGGCAGTGCCGCCGCGGCACCGGCCGGCTCGGCTGCCGCGTCCACGGACACCGGCAGCAGCGCCGCGTCCAGCGGCGGCAGCAGTGCCGCCGCCTCGACCGGCAGCGACGCCTCGGGCAGCGCGGCCGCCGGGGGGACGACAGCGGACTACAAGACCGGGCTGAAGATCGCCTTCCTGCCCAAGCAGGTCAACAACCCGTACTTCACCGTCGCCGACGGCGGCGGCAAGGCCGCGGTCGCCGAGCTCAAGGGCACCTACAAGGAGACGGGCCCCTCGGACGCCAGCGCCTCGTCGCAGGTGTCGTACATCAACACCCTCAGCCAGCAGGGCGAGAACGTCATCGCCACCTCCGCGAACGACCCGAACGCCATCTGCGGCGCGCTCAAGCAGGCCAAGTCCGCGGGCGCGAAGATCGTGACCTACGACTCCGACACCACGCCCAGCTGCCGCGACGTCTTCATCAACCAGGCGACGCCGCAGGGCCTCGCCGACGTCGAGATCAAGATGATGTCGGACGAGATCGGCGGCAAGGGCAAGATCGCGATCCTGTCCGCGACGCCCAACGCGACCAACCAGAACGCCTGGATCGCCCTCATGAAGGCCGACCTGAAGAAGCCGGAGAACTCCGGCATGCAGCTCGTCACCGTGGCCTACGGAAACGACGATGACCAGACGTCCTTCCAGAAGACCCAGGGACTGCTGCAGTCCTACCCCGACCTCAAGGGCATCATCTCGCCCACCACGGTCGGCATCGCTGCGGCCGCGCGCTACCTGTCGGGCAGCAAGTACAAGGGCAAGGTCCAGCTGACCGGCCTCGGCACCCCGAACCAGATGCGCCAGTTCGTCAAGGACGGCACGGTCAAGGAGTTCGCGCTCTGGGACCCGGCGCAGCTCGGCTACCTCGCGGCGTACGCGGGGGCGGCGCTCGCGTCCGGCACCATCACCGGCAAGCAGGGTGAGTCGTTCTCGGCCGGCAAGCTCGGCAGCCGCACGATCGGCGCTGACGGCGTCGTCATCCTCGGCCCGCCCACGGTGTTCCAGGCCTCGAACATCGACCAGTTCAAGTTCTAGTACCGCCAACCACGGGAGACGCACGTGCGGCGTGTCTGCTTCACCCTGCAGGTCCGGCCAGACCGGCTGGAGGAGTACAAGGAGCGGCACGCCGCCGTGTGGCCCGACATGCTCGAGGCCCTCGCAGCGACCGGCTGGCAGGACTACTCGCTCTTCCTGAGGGCGGACGGTCTCCTCGTCGGCTACCTGGAGGCCGAGGACTTCGCTGCGGCGCAGGACAGCCTGGCCCGTACCGAGGCCAGCCGGCGCTGGGAGGAGTCCATGGCGGAGTTCTTCGTCGCCCAGAGCGCGGCGAGCAAGGAGCCCCTCGAGGAGGTCTTCCACCTCGAGGAGCAGCTGGCGCGGGTCCGTGCCGGCAGACCAGCAACTGCACGACCAGGAGCAGGGGAGTGACATGACGACGACAGCACGGGACCCGATCGCCGCGGTGCGCGAGGGACTCGCCGAGTTCACGGTCGAGGTGCCGTCGTGGGCCTACGGCAACTCGGGTACGCGGTTCAAGGTCTTCGCGCAGCCCGGTGTCCCGCGGGACCCGTACGAGAAGCTCGCGGACGCGGCGCAGGTCAACGCCTACACCGGCGCGGCTCCCCGCGTGTCCCTGCACATCCCCTGGGACCTGGTGGACGACTTCGGCAAGCTCGCTGCCCATGCGGCTGACCTCGGGGTGTCGATCGGCGCGATCAACTCGAACGTCTTCCAGGACGACGCGTACATGCTGGGGTCGCTGACCAACGCGGACCCGGCGATCCGCGCGAAGGCGGTCGCGCACCACGTGCAGTGCATCGAGGTCATGCGCGCCACGGGGTCGAAGGACCTCAAGCTCTGGCTGCCGGACGGGCTGAACTACCCCGGGCAGGACTCGCTGCGTGACCGGCAGGAGCGGCTCGCCGACTCGCTGCAGCAGATCTACGCCGCGATGGACGAGGACCACCGGTTGCTGCTGGAGTACAAGTTCTTCGAGCCGTACTTCTACGCGATGGACATCCCCGACTGGGGGACCTCGCTGCTCCACTGCCTCGCGCTCGGCGAGCGGGCAACGGTCGTGCTCGACACCGGGCACCACGCGCCCAACACCAACATCGAGTTCATCGTCGCGCAGCTGCTGCGCCAGGGGCGGCTGGGCGCGTTCGACTTCAACTCGCGCTTCTACGCCGACGACGACCTCATGGTCGGCGCGGCCGACCCGTTCCAGCTGTTCCGGATCATGCACGAGATCGTCGAGGCCGACGCGCACCTGCCGTCGTCGAGGGTGAACTTCATGCTCGACCAGTGCCACAACATCGAGCCGAAGGTCCAGGGCCAGATCCGCTCGGTGCTCAACGTCCAGGAGGCCGTGGCGAAGGCGCTCCTCGTCGACAGGGAGGCGCTGCGCCAGGCGCAGCTCGCCGGTGACGTGCTGGGCGCGAACGGGCTGCTCATGGACGCGTACAACACCGACGTGCGCGGCATCCTCGGCGACCTGCGCGAGGAGAAGGGGCTGCAGCGCGACCCGATCGCGGCGTACCGCGCGTCGGGCTACCAGGAGCGGATCGCCGCCGAGCGCGTGGGCGGGCACCAGGCGGGGTGGGGAGCATGAGCACGGTCGACGACCTGCTGGGCCGGTCGAACCGGCTCGGCGCCGACCCGCGCAACACGAACTACGCCGGCGGCAACACCTCCGCCAAGGGCAGCGAGCGCGACCCGGTGACCGGCGAGCCGATGGAGCTGCTGTGGGTCAAGGGGTCCGGCGGTGACCTCGGCACGCTGACCGAGAAGGGGCTCAGCGTCCTGCGGCTCGACCGGCTGCGTGCCCTCGTCGGCGTCTACCCCGGCGTCGAGCGCGAGGACGAGATGGTCGCGGCCTTCGACTTCTGCCTGTTCGGCAAGGGCGGTGCGGCCCCGAGCATCGACACGGCCATGCACGGCCTGGTCGAGGCGGCGCACGTCGACCACCTCCACCCCGACGCCGGCATCGCGCTCGCCACCGCTGCCGACGGCGAGGCACTGACCAAGGAGTGCTTCGGGGACAGCGTGGTCTGGGTGCCGTGGCGCCGCCCGGGCTTCCAGCTCGGCCTCGACATCGCGGCGATCCAGCGCCAGCACCCACAGGCGATCGGCTGCATCCTCGGCGGCCACGGCATCACCGCCTGGGGCAGCACGAGCGAGGAGTGCGAGCAGCGCTCCCGCGAGATCATCGCGCGGGCGGCGGCGTACCTGGAGGAGCACGGCAAGGCGGAGCCCTTCGGCCCCCTCCTCGAGGGGTACGCGCCGCTCCCCGAGCAGGAGCGCCGCCTCCGCGCCGCCGCACTGGCGCCGGTCATCCGCGGGCTGGCGTCGACGGACCGCCCGCAGGTGGGGCACTTCACCGACAGCGACGTGGTGCTGGACTTCCTGGGGCGCGCCGAGCACCCCCGGCTCGCGGCGCTCGGCACGAGCTGCCCGGACCACTTCCTCCGCACCAAGGTGCGCCCGCTGGTCCTCGACCTGCCTCCGACGACCTCACCCGAGGACGCCATCGGCCGGCTGCACGAGCTGCACGCGGCGTACCGCGCGGACTACGCGGCCTACTACCAGCGGCACGCGACCCCCGACTCGCCCGCGATGCGCGGGGCTGACCCGGCGATCGTGCTCGTGCCGGGCGTCGGCATGTTCTCCTTCGGTGCCAACAAGCAGACAGCCCGCGTGGCCGGCGAGTTCTACGTCAACGCCATCAACGTCATGCGCGGCGCCGAGGCGGTGTCGAGCTACTCCCCGATCGAGGAGAGCGAGAAGTTCCGCATCGAGTACTGGGCGCTGGAGGAGGCCAAGCTCCAGCGGATGCCCAAGCCGAAGCCGCTCGCCACCCGGGTCGCGTTCGTCACGGGCGCCGGCTCGGGCATCGGCAAGGCGGTCGCCCAGCGGCTCGCCGCCGAGGGCGCCTGCGTCGTCATCGCCGACCTCAACGCCGAGAACGCAGCCGCTGTCGCCGAGGAGATCGGCGGCCCGGACGTCGCCGTGCCCGTCGTCGCCGACGTCACCGACGCCGAGCAGGTGGCGGCTGCGCTGCGCGCGACCGTCCTCGCGTTCGGCGGAGTCGATCTGGTCGTCAACAACGCCGGGCTCTCGATCTCGAAGCCGCTGTTGGAGACCACCGAGCGCGACTGGGACCTGCAGCACGACGTGATGGCGAAGGGCTCGTTCCTCGTGGCCCGGGAGTCGGCCCGCATCATGGTGCAGCAGGGGATGGGCGGCGACATCGTCTACATCTCCAGCAAGAACAGCCTGTTCGCCGGACCCAACAACGTCGCGTACGGCGCGGCCAAGGCCGACCAGGCGCACCAGGTCCGGCTGCTCGCGGCCGAGCTCGGGGAGCACCAGATCCGCGTCAACGGGATCAACCCCGACGGGGTCGTCCGCGGCTCGGGCATCTTCGCCGGGGGCTGGGGCGCCTCGCGCGCCGCTGTCTACGGTGTCCCCGAGGAGGATCTGGGCGCGTTCTACGCGCAGCGCACCCTGCTCAAGCGCGAGGTCCTGCCGGACCACGTGGCGAACGCGGTCTTCGCGCTCACCGGCGGGGAGCTGACCCACACCACGGGTCTGCACATCCCCGTCGACGCGGGCGTCGCTGCCGCGTTCCTCCGCTAGCCGCCGCCGCAGCGCGCCACCGGCCTGGGAACGGGTGGCGCGTGCGGCGGCTCCCCTGACGCGTGAAGAGCGAGGACCTGCTGTGCCACAGGACGTGACGGTCGCTGCCGTCGACCTCGGTGCCTCCAGCGGCCGGGTGATGGCCGGCACCGTCGGCGCGGACCGGTTGGAGCTCCATGAGGCGCACCGCTTCGCCAACGAGCCCGTACGCGTCGGCGGGACCCTGCACTGGGACATCCTCGCGATCCACCGCGGGATGCTGGAGGGACTCCGCCGCGCCGCCGGGACGGCCGGTCGGCTCGACGGCGTCGGCATCGACTCCTGGGCCGTGGACTACGGGCTGCTCGACGCAGACGGCGCGCTGCTCGGGAACCCCGTGCACTACCGCGACTCCCGCACCGACGGGGTGCTCGAGAAGGTGCTCGCCGACGTCGGGGCCGAGCGCGTCTACGCGACGACCGGGATCCAGTTCCTGCCGTTCAACACGGCCTACCAGCTCGTCGCGGCGCAGGGCAGCGCCGCCCTCGCCGCGGCCGACCAGCTGCTGCTCATCCCGGACCTGCTCGCTTCGTGGCTGTCCGGCGCGCATGTCGCCGAGGTGACCAACGCGTCGACGACGCAGCTGCTCGACGTCACGCGCAGGGCCTGGGACGACGAGCTCGTCGCCCAGCTGGGCATCCGCCGCTCGCTGCTGCCCGACCTCGTCGAGCCCGGCGCCGTGCTCGGCGCGGTCATGCCGGACGCGGTCGCTGGGACCGGCGCTCCGGCGGGTGTCCCGGTCATCGCAGTCGCCTCCCACGACACGGCCTCGGCCGTCGTCGGTGTGCCGATGGCGGACGGGCGGACGGCGTACGTCTCGTGCGGCACGTGGTCGCTGGTGGGGCTCGAGCTCGAGGCACCCGTGTTGACGACAGCCAGCCGTGAGGCCAACGTCACCAACGAGCTCGGCGTCGACGGGACCGTGCGCTACCTGCGCAACGTCATGGGCCTGTGGCTGCTGCAGGAGTGCCTGCGCACCTGGACGAACGAGGGCCACGCCCCTGACCTGGCGAGCCTGCTGGCCGAGGCGGCGGCGCTCCCGCGGCTGCGCTGGGTCGTCGACCCGGATGCGCCGGAGTTCCTGCCGCCGGGGGACATGCCCGCGCGGATCCGTGCCGCGTCCCTCGCCGTCTCGGGTGATGCGCCTCGGACGCCGGCCGAGCACGTGCGCTGCATCATCGACAGCCTCGCCCTCGCGTACCGCCGTGTGCTGCGTACGGTGCAGGCGCTCGCCGACCGCGAGGTCGACGTGCTGCACATCGTGGGGGGCGGCTCGCAGAACTCCCTGCTGTGCCAGGCCGCTGCGGATGCGTGCGGGATGCCGGTCGTCGCGGGACCGGTCGAGGCAGCGGCACTCGGCAACGTCCTGGTGCAGGCACGTGCGCTCGGCGCCGTCGGCGGGGACCTGCCCGCGCTGCGCCGGCTGCTGCTGGAGACGCAGGCGACCCGGCGCTACGAACCGGCCGGCAGCAGTGCGGACTGGGACGCGGCCGAGCGCCTCCTCTGGGCGTGATCCTGCGCGCCCAGGACGTGCATGATCACGGGGTGGGGTCAGCCGACCGTCAGCCCACGGTCAGCCGCTGGGCAGCAGCCCCGCGCCCTCCCGCGCACGCAGCCACGGCAGGAAGTCCTGCGGCAGCATCGGGCGGCCGAGGTGCCAGCCCTGCCCGTACGTGCACCCGAGCGAGGCGAGGTAGTCCCACGTCGCCTGGTCCTCTATGCCCTCGGCGACGATCTCGAGGCCGAGGTTCCCGCCGAGGTCGATGACCGACCGCACGATCGCGGCGTCGTCGTCGCTCGTGAGCACGTTGGTGACGAACGACTTGTCGACCTTCACCTCGTGCACCGGCAGCTGCTTGAGGTAGGACAGCGACGAGTAGCCCGTGCCGAAGTCGTCGACCGAGAGCCGCACGCCGAGCTCGCGCAGCTGGCGCAGCAGGCCGATCGCGCGCTCGGGGTCGGACATGACGCCGCCCTCGGTGATCTCCAGGGTCAGCAGCCGGGCCGGTACGCCGTGGCGCTTGAGCCGCCGGGCCACGTCGTCGACCAGTTCGACGTCGAGCAGGCTGCGGGTCGAGAGGTTGACCGCGACGCCGACCTCGACGCCCTCGGCCAGCCAGGACGCGCAGGCCTTCAGCGAGGCGTCGAGCACCTGGGCGGTGAGCAGGCCGATGAGGCCGCTGCGCTCGGCGACCGGGATGAACTCGTCGGGCGGCACCATGCCGAGCTCGGGGTGCTTCCAGCGGACGAGCACCTCAACGGTGTCGACGTCACCCGTGCGCAGGTGGCCCTTCGGCTGCACGTGCATGAAGACATCGCCCGCGGTGAGGGCGGCGCGGAGCTCGCCGACGAGCGTGAGCCGCCGGGAGGACCCGCGGTCCATGTCGGCGGAGAAGACGCTGAGGCCGCGGACGGAGGCCTTCGCGTCGTACATCGCGAGGTCGGCGCGCTTGAGCAGCGCGCTGGGGTCGTTGCCGTGCAGCGGGCCGAGGGAGACGCCGATCGACCCTCCGACTTGGACCTGCATCTCGTCCAGCGCGATGGGCTGCTCCAGGGCGGACAGCAGCCGGCCGGCGACGCCGACGGCACGGTCCTCCGAGGGGCACGGCTCGAGCAGCACGGCGAACTCGTCTCCGCCGAGGCGCGCGACGAGCGCGTCGGGCCCGGCGGCGGTGAGCAGCCGCCGGCCGACCTCGACGAGGAGCCGGTCGCCCTGCTGGTGGCCGAGGGTGTCGTTGACGTCCTTGAAGCCGTCGAGGTCGAGCAGCATGACCGACAGCGAGACGCCCGCCGGATCGTCGGGCAGGGCGTCGAGCACCGCGCCGAGCCGTCGCTGGAACTGCGCGCGGTTCGGCAGCCCGGTGAGGGCGTCGTGGTTGGCCTCGTGGCGCAGCTGGTTGACCAGCGTGCCGTTCTGCAGGGCGACGCTCGCGTGGTTGGCGACCGTCTCGAGCAGCAGGACGTCCTGCTCGTCGAAGGTTCGGACGTCGCCGAGCCGGTCCGCGACGACGAGCACGCCAACGGTGCCGGCGCTCCCGCGCAGCGGCACCGCGACCGCCTCGCGGAGGTCGTGGCGCTGGAGCCACGCGAGCTCCTCGGTCTCGCGGGTGCCGCGCGGCAGCAGCAGCGCGTCGCCCTCCTCGAGCACGCGGCGCAGCACCCAGCGGGCGGCCTCGTCGTCCTGCTCGGTGCGGCGCAGCCGGCCGTTCGGGGTGAGCGTGATCCGGGCCGTACGGCCGTCGCCGCCGACGTCGGTCACGGTGATCTCGACGTGCTCGCAGTGGAGCAGGTCCTTGGCCTCGCTGAGCACGCTGACGAGGACCTCGTCGATCTCCGGCGAGCTCGTGACCAGCTGGCTGAAGCGGTAGAGCCGCTCGAGGCTGAGGTGGCGGTCGAACAGCGCGGCGTACGCCCGGTACGCGACGACGACCAGCGCGCCCGCGACCACGAGCAGCCACACGTTCTGCAGGCCGGCCTGCAGCGTCGCCACCGCGACGAGGGCGAGGGTGATGACGACTGGTGCGGCGGGCTGCCCGGTCACCGCGTCGAGCACGAGCGCGCGGACACGAAGGCCGCCCTCGTAGACCGCGATGACGAGCCCGAGGGACAGCGCGCTGACGGCGTTGGCGCCGAGGACGGCGGCGTACGTCGCGAGGGAGGCCGTGAACCCCTTGGCCCCCGGCGTCCCGCCCAGCGCGACGAAGACCACCTCGGCGAGCGCCGCCTCGGAGGCGACCATGGCGAGGTTGAAGGTGCACTTCAGCGGGGGCCGGCGCTGGATGAGGTACCCGGCCAGGCAGCCCACGCAGCGGCCGACCAGCAGGTCGCCCGGGGTGGCGAAGAACAGCGCGAGCACCATCGGCAGCTCGCCCATGGAGACGGCGAGGGCCTCGCGCCGTACCTGGATGTGGAGCAGGGTCAGCTCGGTCACGAGGAAGAGCGGGGCGACCGACCACCACTCCAGGTGGACCGGCAGGTGCGGCGACGGCGGCGTCAGCGCGGGGTCCAGCCGGAACGCCGCGACGGCGCCGGCGACCAGCAGGACGGTGAGGAGCAGCACGAGCTGCGTCTCGCGCGAGGGCAGGCGGGGGCGCCGCCCCCGCTCGGCTGTCGCGACCACGGTCCCCCCCTCTCGTCGTCACCCCTGTCGGCAGGGCGGCGCCCGGTCTGAGCCGGACCCCTCCGACAGGGACGAGCCGTCCCCCTCCCCGGGTGCGGGGAGGGGGACGGCTCGGTGCTACCGGACCAGCTGCATCAGGACCAGCTGGCGTCGGCCCAGCTCGCGTCGGACCACCCGCCCGTGCGCCAGCTGACGCTGTCCCAGCCGGCGGAGCGCCAGCTCAGGCTCGTCCAGTCGCTGTCGCGCCAGCTCCTGCTGTCCCACCCGCTGTCGCGCCAGCTGCGGCTGTCCCACCCGCTGTCGCGCCAGCTGCGCGAGTTCCAGTCGGTCGCGGTCCACGCGGCCTGGGTCCAGTTCCCGTCGGCGCCCAGGGCACCTCCGGTGAACGTCGTGCCGAGCCAGGAGCCGCCCGACCAGGCGGTGCCGGTGCCGGTGGCGAGCGCCCAGGCGCCGGGGTTCCACGGCCGGCCGAAGATGTCGACCTCGCCGGTCAGCGTGCTGACGCCGTCGGTGACGTACGAGCCGCCGCGGGCCGCGTCGAGGCTGCCGAGGCCGCTGGCCACGCCGGCCTGGACGGCCAGCGGGTTGGGCTTGTAGCCGAGCATCTTGTCGGCGTTGGGGACGCCGAGGCCCGTGAAGAGCTTCTTCGTGTAGGTCGGCGAGTCCGCGTTCTTCTTCAGCGCGTCCTTGATCTGGTCCGGCGTCGCGGTCGGGTACTTCGACGCGTACAGCGCCGCGATGCCGGAGACGACGGCCGCCGCCTGCGAGGTGCCCGAGCCGCGGAAGAAGCGGCTGCCGACGCGGGCGCCGGGGTTGTCCTGGTCGATGGAGCCGTTGGGCAGGCGCAGGCCGAGCACGTGCACCCCGGGGGCGACCACGTCGACCGAGCGCAGCGCCGTGCCGTGCTGGGAGAAGTCCGGGATGGTGTCGTTGCCGACCGCCGGGTCGCCGTTGGGGTCGTCCGCGCCGACGGCGACGACCATCGGGTCGTTGGCGGGGTCGGCGAGCGCCGGGTGGGTCGTGCCGTCGTTGCCGCCGGAGACGACGACGGTGACGCCCGCCTTCCAGGCCTGCTCGACGGCGTAGTCGAGCGGGTCCACCGACGGGTCCTGCGCGCTGTTGGTGCCGTAGGACAGGTTGAGCACCTTGATGTTGAAGCCGTCGGTGTGCGCGTGCTGAGCGACCCAGCCGATCGCCGCGATGACCTGCGAGACGTCCGCGGCGCCATCGCTCGCGGCGACCTTGATGCTGACGAGCCGCGCGTCGGGCGCGATGCCGACGAACTGGTGGCTGTCCGCCTTGGCGTAGACCGAGCCCGTCGCGGCCGCGTCGCGGCCGACGATGATCGAGCCCATGTGGGTGCCGTGCCCGAAGGTGTCCTTGCCGACGAGGGCCGGCGACTGCGACTCGAACGAGAGGTCGGGGCCCACGACGACGTTGCCGCTCGTGAGGCCCTGGACCGGCGCGACGCCGGAGTCGATGAGCGCGACGTCGACGCCCTTGCCGGTGACGCCCTTGCCCCAGACCGTGTTGGCGTGGACGACCTGCGCCGCGAGGAAGAGCGAGCCCGGGTCCTTCTGGACGTCGTAGCCCAGGGTCGGATCCACGGCCATGAGGTGGCCGTGGGCGTCCTCCGTGACGGCGCGCACCCCGGGCGCCTGGCGCAGCTGCGCGACCGCCGCGGCGGGGACGCGGGCGCTGACGCCGGCGATGACGGGGAGGGTGGAGCGGACCGTGCCGTGCGCGGCCCGCACCGCCGCCTCCACCTGGGACAGGGCGCCCGGCTGACCGCTGACGATGACGTCCTCGGTGCCCGACGGGGCGCTGACGGGCGTACTGGCGTGGGCGGGCGCGGCCGTCGCGCCCCCGGCCGCCGCAGCGACCGCTGCCAGCACTGCTCCGGCCGCCCGGTGGCGACGGGATGAAGCTCCTCGCACGTTGACCACACCTTCCGTGTCTGTGTGTGTACGCACAGTGGTAGGTCATGAGACGGGGGTGAGGAAGGGGACCGGGACCTTG